>SLRS01000167.1 GCA_007130855.1 Trueperaceae bacterium
CGATGGTGTGCAGCTCGTCGATGAACAGCACCACCTCGCCCTTGCTCTGGACGGTCTCCTGGATCACGCCCTTGAGGCGCTCCTCGAACTCGCCGCGGTACTTCGCGCCGGCGAGCAGGCTGCCCATGTCGAGCTGGATGATGCGCTTGCCCTGCAGCCCGACCGGCACGTCCTTGTTGACGATGCGCTGGGCCAGGCCCTCGGCGATGGCGGTCTTGCCGACGCCGGGCTCGCCGATCAGCACCGGGTTGTTCTTGGTCCGCCGCAGCAGGATCTGGATGGTGCGGCGGATCTCCTCGTCACGGCCGATGACGGGATCGAGGTTGCCGTCGCGGGCGCGTTGGGTGAGGTCGATGCCGTAGCGCTCGAGCGCCTCGAACGAGGACTCGGCCGTGCGGCTGTCGACGCTGCGGCCCTGCCGGACCTCGGCCGCGGCGGCCTCGAGCGCCGCGGCGGTCGGTAGCGCCGCGAGCGCCTGGCCGCCCTTGCGCCGCAGCGCCACGAGCAGCGCGTCGGCGGCGATGAACGAGTCACCCCAGGCGCGCGCCACGGCGTCCGCCTCGTCGAAGGCGGAAGCGAGTTCGGGCGCCATGTACTGCGCCTCGGCGCCGGCGACCGTCGGCAGCCGCTGTAGCGCGGCGTCGAGCGCCGCCTGCGTCTGCTTCAGGTCGCCGCCGGCGCGCTCCAGCACGCGTGCGCAGGGCCCGTCGGGAGCGGCCAACAGGGCGCTGGCCAGGTGCAGGGCACTCACCTGCTGGTGACCTCTCGCCCGCGCCGCTTGCTGGGCGGCGGCGACGAGCGCAACGGTGGTTTCGGTCAGGCGGTCCGCGTCCATGGCAAACAGCCTAGAACTTGAGTCTATGCTTGTCAAGTTTCCTGCCGGCGTAGGCGGGGTCGCCGCTGGGGGGCAGGGTTCGGCGCGCGTGGTTCGTCGCGGGTCAGCTCTCCTTGAACGCCCCCACCATCGAAGTGATCGTGGCCTTGGCATCGCCGAAGATCATGCGGGTGTTGTCCTTGAAGAACAGCGCGTTGTCGACGCCCGCGAAGCCCGGGTTCATCGAGCGCTTCAGCACGAAGCAGGTCCGCGCCCGGTCGACCTCGATGATCGGCATGCCCCACAGCGGTGAGGACGGGTCCTCCTTGGCCGCCGGGTTGACCACGTCGTTGGCGCCGATCACGATGGCCACGTCCACGGTCTCCATCGCCGGGTTGACGTCGCCGGGCTCGACCAACTGCTCGTAGGGCACGTTCGCCTCGGCGAGCAGCACGTTCATGTGCCCGGGCATGCGGCCCGCCACAGGGTGGATCGCATGGCGCACGTCGGCACCGTTCTTGACCAGCTGGTCGGCAAGCTCCTTGACGACGTGCTGCGCTTGCGCCACGGCCATGCCGTAGCCGGGCACGAACACCACCGAGTTCGCCGCCTCCAGGATGAAGTAGGCGTCGTCGGGGCTCAGCGGCTTGACCACGCCCTGGCTGGCGCTGCCGCCGGCGGTGATGGTCGCGCCGAAGCCGCCGAACAGGACGTTCGCCAGCGAGCGGTTCATCGCCCGGCACATGATGGTCGTCAGGATCAGACCCGAGGCGCCGACCAACGAGCCGGCGACCACCAAGACGTTGTTGTCGATCACGAAGCCGGCGGCAGCGGCGGCCACGCCGGAGTAGCTGTTGAGCAACGAGACCACGATGGGCATGTCGGCCCCGCCGATGGGGATCACGGCCAGCACACCGAGCGCGAGCGCCAGCAGCAGCACCAGGCCGAAGGCGAGCGTCACCCCGCCGACCCCGCCCGCGACCGTGGCGTCGGCGACGACGAAGGCCGCCGCGAGCAGCGCCAAGCCCAGCAGGCTGGCGTTGAGGACCTTCTGGCCGCGGAACAAGAAGGGCTTGCCGTCGATACGTTCACTGAGCTTGGCGAAGGCGACGACCGAGCCGGAGGCCGCGATGCCGCCGATCAACACGGTCAGCATGATCGCGACCGCCGAGAACGGCACCACGTCGGGCACGCGCACGTACTCGGCCCAGCCGACCAGCATCGAGGCGAGGCCGCCCGAACCGTTGAGCAGCGCCACCATCTCCGGCATCCCGGTCATCTGGACGCGGCGCGCTGCCAGCGCGCCGATCGCGCCGCCGATGATCAGGCCCAGCACGATCCAGGTGTAGTCGAGCCCGCCGGCCGCCAGCGTCGCGACGACGGCGATCAGCATGCCCACGGCGGAGATCCGGTTGCCGCGCTTGGCGGTCTCGGCGCGGCCGAGCATCTTCAGGCCGGTGATGAAGAGGATGGAGGCAGCGATGTAGGCGAAGGTCTGCCAGGCGGCCACGTCAGGCGTCCTTGCCGGTCTTGAACATGCCGAGCATGCGCTCGGTGACGAGGTACCCGCCGATCACGTTGATGGTGGCCGCCGTGACGGCGACGGTGCCGAGGATGGTCGCGATCATGCCCCCCTCGCCCGCGGCGATGATGGCGCCGACGATGGTGATGCCCGAGATGGCGTTGGAGCCCGACATGAGCGGCGTGTGCAGCTGCGAAGGCACCTTGGTGATCAGCTCGAGACCCAGGAAGATGGCGAGCACGAAGACGAACAGGAGCAGCGGGTTCACGCGTTGGCCTCCATCCGGTCGCGCACGGCCTCATGCCGCACGGTGCCGTCGTCGGTGAGGAGGACGGCGCCGACGACGTCGTCCTCGGCAGCGTCCTTCAGCACGCCGTCGTCCCAGGCGTGCTCGATCAGGAAGGTGAGGTTGGCCGCGTACATCGCGCTGGCGTCGCGCGCGACCGAGGCCGGCAGCGGATGGAGCCCGAGGATGTGGACGCCGCGGTCGGTGACGACTTCGGAGCCCGCGACCGAGCCCTCGACGTTGCCGCCCGTCGACGCCGCCAGGTCGACGACCACCGAGCCGGGCTTCATGCCGCCGATCGCCGCTGCATCGAGGATGCGCGGCGCCGGACGGCCGAACACCTGGGCGGTGGTGATCACCACGTCGCTCTGCGCCACCACCTTGGCCATCTGGCTGCGCTGCCGCTCGAGCTGCTCGTCGGTCAACGCCTGCGCGTAGCCCTGCTCGGTCTCACCCTCCTCGATGCCGAGGTCGAACTCGACGAAGCGGGCGCCGAGCGAGCGGACCTGCTCGGCCACCACCGACCGCGTGTCGTAGGCATCGACCCGAGCGCCGAGGCGCTTCGCGGTGGCGATCGCCTGCAGACCGGCGACCCCCACGCCGAGCACGAACACCCGCGCCGGCGCGATCGTGCCGGCCGGCGTCGACATCATCGGCAGCACCTTGTCGATGCGCTGCGCGGCGAGCACCACCGCGACGTAACCCGCGAGGCTCGCCTGCGACGAGAGCGCGTCCATCTTCTGCGCGTAGGTCGAGCGCGGCATCAGCTCCACGCACATGCCGCGCAGGCGGCCATCGACCAGCGCCCGTACCGTGGGTAGCGAGAAGAACGGATCGAGGAAGCCGACGACGAACGTTCCCGGCTTCAGGCCCACCAGCGCCTCGGGCGCGGGAGGCGTCACGACGAGCGCGATGTCGGCGGAGGCGCGCGCGTCCTGCGCGCTCACCATCGTCGCGCCGGCCGCGGCCAGGTCCTCGTCGCGCAGGCGCAGCGGCGAACCGTAGCCAAGCGGAAGCCGGACCTCGTGGCCCAGCTTGGTCAAGCGCTCGATCGCCGACGGCACCAGGGCGAGTCGGCGTTCCTCCGGCGGGGACGGTAGGGCTGAGACGATCATGCGTCATCTTCGCATGTTGGCGTCGCACGCGTGGGGGACGCCCGGGCCGCGATCCACCCGCGCCAGCCGGGACCAGCCGGACCCAGGGCTCTGTTATCTTGAGCAGCTGCGTCGGCGCGACGCATGGATCCACGGAGGCACGATGCACACCAAACGCAACCTGTTCTACGCGCAGTCCGGCGGCGTCACGGCCGTCATCAACGCCAGCGCCTGCGGCGTGATCGAGACCGCACGCGCCCAGGGCGAGCGGATCGGCACGGTGTTCGCCGGCCGCCACGGCATCGTCGGCGCCCTGAAGGAACAGCTGATCGACACCAGCAAGGAGTCGGCCGCGTCGATCGCCGCGCTGCGGCACACGCCGGGCGGCGCCTTCGGCTCGGTGCGGTTCAAGCTCCGGAGCATCGCCGAGAGCGCGGCCGAGTACCAGCGCATGATCGAGGTCTTCCGCGCGCACGACATCGGCTTCTTCGTCTACAACGGCGGCGGCGACTCGATGGACACCGCCAACAAGGTCGCGCAGGTCGCGCGCACGATGGACTACGACCTCACCTGCGTGGGCGTGCCCAAGACGGTCGACAACGACCTGCCGTTCACCGACAACTGCCCGGGCTTCGGCTCGGTGGCCAAGTACATCGCCATCTCGACGCTCGAGACCGGCATCGACATCAGCTCGATGCCGCAGACCAAGGTGTTCATCCTCGAGGTGATGGGCCGCCACGCCGGTTGGATCGCCGCCGCCGGCGCGCTGGCCGGCAAGGATCGCAGCGAGCCGCCGCACCTGATCTTGTTCCCGGAGGTGCCCTTCGACGAGGACCGCTTCGTCGAGGCGCTACGCGACACCGTCGAACGCCACGGCAACTGCGTGGTGGTCGTGTCGGAGGGGATCCGCCGCGCCGACGGCGAGTTCGTGGCCAAGTCCAAGACCAGCGACGTGTTCGGGCATGCGCAGCTCGGCGGCGTCGCGCCGCACCTCGGCGAGGTCGTCCGCGGCCGGCTCGGCTACAAGTTCCACTGGGCGGTCGCCGACTACCTGCAGCGCGCCGCGCGCCACATCGCCTCCGCGGTCGACGTCGAGCAGGCCTACGCGCTCGGCCGGGCCGCCGTCGAGATGGCGCTCGCGGGGGTGCACGGCAAGCTCCCGATCCTCGTGCGGACCTCCGACGAACCCTACCGCTGGGAGATCGGTCAGGCCGACCTCGACAAGGTGGCGAACATCGAGAAGGCGCTGCCGCGACACTACCTCAGCGACGACGGTTTCCACATCACCGACGCTTGCCGCCGCTACCTGCAGCCACTGATCCAGGGCGAGGACTACCCGCCCTACGAGCACGGGTTGCCGCGCTACGTGCGGTTGCGCAACGAGCTGACCCCCAAGAAGCTGCCCGACTGGACGGCCTGAGGGCCTGCCGAGCTGCGCCGCCGCACGCTCAGCGCTCCTGCCAGAGCACCCGGACGAAGCTGTTCTTGCCGCTCTGGAAGACGAGCGCGGGCCGCGCCGCTAACTCGAGGACGGCGCTGCGGTCGTCGAGCGGCACGCCATCGACGCGCAAGCCACGGTTGTCGATCAGCCGCCGAGCCGCCCCCTTGCTGGCCACGAAGCCCACGTGCACGGCCAGCGCAGCCGCCTCGATCCGGCCCTGCGGCGCGACCTCGGGGCCCACGCGCACCTCGCGCAGCTGCTGCGGGATGCCGCCCCGGGCGACCTGGTCGTAGCGGCGCTCGGCGGCCGCCACCGCCTCGGCGCCGTGGTAGATGGTGACGAGCGCGCGCGCGAAGGTGCGGTGCGCTCCCACCGGGTCTTCGCCGAGCTGCGCCTCGATCGCCTCGACCGGGAGGTCGGTGCAGAGCGTCGCGTACTTCACCAGCAGCCGGTCGGCCACCCGCATCGCCTTCGTGAACATGCTCGCGGGCGCGTCGGTGAGGCCGATCGTGTTGCCGAGCGACTTCGACATCTTCTCGGTGCCGTCGGTCCCCTCGAGCAGCGGCACGGTCAGCGCCAGCTGCGGCGCCTGGCCGTAGGCGCGCTGCACGTCGCGCCCCACCAGCAAGTTGAACAGCTGGTCGGTGCCGCCGAGCTCGATGTCGGAGCGCACCGCCACCGAGTCGAAGGCCTGCGCCAGCGGGTAGAGGAACTCGTGCAGGCTGATCGCCGTCCCCTGCTGGTAGCGCTTGGTGAAATCGTCGCGCTCGAGCATCCGCGCCACCGTGGTCGTGGCGGCGAGCCGCACGAGCTCCGCGAAGTCGAGCCCCGCGAGCCACTCCGAGTTGTGGCGGATCTCGAGCAGCTCAGGCTCGCCGGCCAGCACCGCCAGCGCCTGCGCCACGTAGGTCTCGCCGTTGCGGCGGGTCTCCTCGAGCGACAGCTGCGGCCGCGTCTTCGAGCGTCCGGAGGGATCGCCGATGGTGGCCGTGAAGTCGCCGACGATCAGCACCACGCGGTGGCCGAGGTCCTGGAACTGGCGCATCTTGCGCAACACCACCGCGTGCCCCACGTGCAGGTCGCTCGACGACGGATCCACGCCGAGCTTCACCCGCAGCGGCTCGCCGCGCTCGGCGCTCGCGCGCAGCTTCGCCTCGAGCTCCCCCGCGGGAACCACCTGCTCGGTCCCCCGGGCCAGGAGCTCCAGGGCCTCCTCCACGCTTCGCTGCACCACGCTCGACCTCCCTCTCACACGGCCGGGGAGTCTATCACGAGCGGCCGGGTGCGCCGCGGCGGCGTGCTAGCGTGCCGAAATGGACGCCGCACCACGCTGTGCCTTCGTGATCTTCGGGGTGACGGGCGATCTCGCCGCCCGCAAGCTCCTCCCCGCCCTCTACGCCTTGCACTGCGCCGGGACCCTGCATCCCGAGACGCAGGTGATCGGCTTCGCCCGCAGCGTGAAGGACGACGCCGGGCTGCGCGAGCGGCTCGGGGCCAGCCTGCGCGAACACGTCGACGGGGTCGACGACGCGGCCTGGGACGCCTTGGCGCAGCGCATCACGGCGCTGCGCGGAGCCTACGACGACGAGGGTTTCGCCGCCCTGGCCGAGCACCTGGCCTCGCTCGGGCTGCCCGACCACGTCTACTACACCTCCACCCCGCCCGAGGCCTACGGCCCGATCGTGCAGGGCCTGGCGGCGACCGGCCTGGCGCGCTCCAGCGAAGGCTTCCGCCGCCTGGTGGTGGAGAAGCCCTTCGGCCACGACCTCGACTCGGCCCACGCCCTCAACGCCGAGATCGCCGACGCCTTCGACGAGTCGCAGGTCTACCGGATCGACCACTTCATCGCCAAGGAGACGGCCCAGAACCTGGCGGTCCTGCGCTTCGCCAACAGCCTGTTCGAGCCCATCTGGAGCAACCGTTACGTCGATCACGTCCAGATCACCGTGGCCGAGACGATGGGCATGGAGGGGCGCGGCGCCTTCTACGAGCAGGCCGGCATCGTCCGCGACATGATCCAGAACCACCTGCTGCAGCTGCTCGCGCTCACCGCCATGGAGCCGCCCACGCGCTACGACGCCCATGCGGTGCGCGACGAGAAGGTCAAGGTGCTGCGCGCCACGGACTGCCTGGCCCCGGCCGACGTCGTGCTGGGCCAGTACACCGCCGCGGACGGGATGCCGGGCTACCGCGAGGAGCCGGACGTCGACCCCGAGTCGCGCGTCCCCACCTACCTGGCCGCGGCCTTCACGGTCCGGACCTGGCGCTGGGCGGGCGTCCCGTTCTACGTCCGCTCCGGCAAGCGGCTCGACACCAAGGCGTCGGAGATCGTGCTGCACCTCAAGAAGCCACCACACGTGCCCTTCACCGAACTGTCCGACGACCTGCGGGCGGACCGGCTGGTGCTGCGCCTGGTGCCCGACGAGGGCATCGCCCTGCGCTTCAACGCCAAGGTGCCGGGCCAGGGCATCGAACTCGACCGCGTCAGCCTCGAGTTCCGCTACCGGGAGCGCTTCGGGGGGCGCGTCCCCGATGCCTACGAAACGCTGCTGGCCGACGTGATGGAGGGCGACGCCACGCTCTTCATGCGCGCCGACGAGGTCGAGGCGCAGTGGCGCGTGGTCGAGCCGCTGCTGGCGTTGCCCGAGACCGATCCCGAGTTCTACCCGGCCGGCTCGGTCGGCCCGCTCTCGGCGCAGGCGCTGCTCGAGCGCGAGGGGCGCGCCTGGCACGACCCGACCAACGGATGAGGGCGACGGTCAGGGCACTCCACCTGCTGGGCGTCCCGATGGACTACGGCGCCGGCCGCCGCGGCGTCGACATGGGTCCCTCGGCCCTGCGTCTCGCCCGCCTGGCCGCTGCGCTGCGCGAGCTCGGCCACGAGGTCGTCGATCAGGGCAACATCGAGGTGCCGGTGGCCGAGTCGTTGCCCGAACTCGACGGCGCCAGGAGCAGCGCTCGCTTCGTGCAGGCGATCGCGGCCACCACCTCGCGCACCTGCGCGGCGCTCGACGCGCTACCGGCCGAGGCCACGCCGATGGTGCTCGGCGGCGACCATTCGGTGTCGCTGGGCTCGGTGGCGCATGCCTGCCGCAACGCGACCACCGGACTGCTGTGGATCGACGCGCACGGCGACCTCAACACCCCCGCCAACAGCCCGAGCGGGAACGTGCACGGCATGCCGCTGGCGCACCTGCTGGGCTTCGGCGACCCGCGCCTGCTCGAGGTCTGCCGCGGCCCGACCGGACTGCGACCCGAGGACGTGGTCCTGATCGGCGTGCGCAGCCTCGACTCGGGCGAGCGCGACCTGGCGCGCGAGCTGGGCCTGCGCATCCTGACGATCGCCGACATCGACCGCCGCGGTATCAGCGCGGTCGCCGACGAGGCCCTCGAGGCGCTCGCGCACGTCGAGCGCCTGCACGTCTCGCTCGATGCCGACGCGCTCGATCCGGCGGTCGCCCCCGGCGTGGGCACACCGGTGGTGGGCGGCCTGACCTACCGCGAGGCACACCTGCTGATGGAGGTCATCGCCGAAGACGGTCGTCTCACCAGCCTCGATCTGGTGGAGGTGAACCCGACGCTCGACGCCCAGAACCGCACCGCCGCGGTCATGGTCGAGTTGGCGGCGAGCCTGTTGGGCAAGCGGATCTTGTGAGGCCGGCGGCGGCCGCCATCGGCAGCCCTGGCGCCGGCGGCTGCTGGCGCGGCGACTCCAGGGAGCCTCGCAGGCGCGGCCAGGCGGCCTCCAGGGCGGCGTCGCCGGCGTGGATCGCCGCCGCGGCACGATCGAAGCGCAACCACGAGATCGGCGGCCGTGTCTGCACGTGGACACCGTCGCCCTCGCCTTCGGCCAGCGCCTCCGCGGCGTCGGCCCAGGCGTCGACCGTCAGCGCCAGGGCCTTGGCCAGGCCACCCCAATGGCCGGCACCGCCCGAACGCGCCAGCAGCGCCCGCAGCGCCGCGCCCGGAGCCGCCGCGAGCGCCCGATGCGCCAGCCGCAACGGCTGCGAGTCGCGCACCTCAACGCCCGCGCCGACCCCGATCGCCACGTCGACGCCCTCCGCGCGGAGCATGTCGAGCGGCACCGGCGTGCCGATCCCGCCGTCGATCAGGCGCCGCCCGTCCAGGCTGACCGGAGCGAACAGGCCCGGCAGCGTGGCGCTCGCGCGTAGGGCCGGCGCCAGCGGGCCCGAACGCAGGACGACGCGCTCGCCGCTGTCGAGGTCGGTGGCCACGACGGCCAGCGCGACGCGGCAGTCCTCGAAGTGCCGTCCCTCGACCAAGCGCTCGAAGTAGCGTTCCAAGCGGTCGCCGCGCAGGAGCGCGCCGCGCGCCACGCCGACGTCGAGGATGTGCGGGAAGACGTCGCGCCGCCGCAGGCGCTCGGCCTCGGCGCGGAGCCCGGCCAGGTCGCGTCCGCTGGCGTAGAGCGCGCCGATGACGGCGCCGAAGCTCGTCCCGACCACCACCTCGGGGCTGATACCGCGTCGTTCGAGCGCGGCCAGCACGCCGATGTGCGCGTAGCCGCGGGCGCTGCCGCCGCCGAGGGCGACGCCCACCCGCAGGCGGCGGCCCCCGCGGGGACCGCCATACGAAACGAGCTCACCGGGACACACGCCCGGCACGCTAGCCCGCCGCAGACGCCGGCGGCGTGGGAACGGCGTGAGAAGCATGGGGCGGCCGCGCGGCGGCCGGCGGCATGCCATGCTCTGCCCATGCGCCCTGCGGCGTTCGAGGTCGCCATCATCCACCACCGCACGCCGGGGCTCCTGGCGCAGGCGCTCGAGCGCCTCGCGACCCTGGCCCCCCGAGTGAGCGTGCGCGTGGTCGATACCGCCTTCGACCCGAGCCTGGCCGTCCAACTCGAAGGCGCCCACCCGCTCCTGACCTGGTTGCCGCTGTCGAACCACAGCTACGCGGCCGCACTGAACGCCGCCGCCCGAGCGGCGCAACGGCCGCTGCTGCTGCAGATGAACGCCGACGTGCTGCTCGGCGAGCACACGATCGACGACCTGCTGCGCGCCTTCGACGACCCGCGCGTGGCGGTGGCGGGCCCGCTGGCGCGCACCGCTGCCGGCGACCTGCAAGACCTGGGGCTGCCCTACCGCGTTCACTACGCGCGCCTCCATTGGCGCCAGCGCGACGGCGGTCGCGGCACGAGCGTCCGGGTCCCGTGGTTGTCGGGCTGCGTGCAGCTGCTCCGCCTCGAGGCGCTGCGCGCGGTCGGCGGCTTCGATGCTCGCCTGCGCTTCTACAACGAGGACCTCGAGTGGTGCCTGCGGGCTCGGCGCCACGGCTGGCGCTGCGAACTCGTCGCGACCGAGGTGCTGCACGTCGGTGGCGCCTCGGGCCGGCAGCGCCTGGCCTTCGTCCTCGAGGGCGTGCGCGGTGGCTACGCGGTGACGCGCCGCCACGGGCCCGCCTTCCTCCGGCCGCTGCACCGCTGGGGGCTGGCCGCCGGCGCCTGGACGCTGGCGCACGTCGACAGCGCGCCGGCGCGCCGCAGCGCCTGGCGCGACTTGGCGCGCCGCAGCGCGCACGACGACCTCGACCGCTCGTTCTTCGGCGCCCAGCTCCACGACGCCGAAGGGCTCTGCTAGGGGCCGCGGTGCTCGGCAGCGGCACCCTCCTCGATGCCCTCCTGGCGGACCCGCTGGCCTTCTATCCAGCCCTGGCGGCGCTGCTGCTGGCATCGGTGGCGCTGGCCAGCGGGCTGCTGCGCGGCGACGTGCTGGCACTGGCCAAGCCGCTGCCGGTGGCCTGGACGCTGCTGGCCGTGGCGGGCTGCTGGGGCATCCAGCGAGCCCTCGAGCTCCCCGCCGCGGCCGGCTGGGACGTGCCGGCCGTCGTGGCGGCCGCGCCGCTCGCCCTCGTCGCGCTCGCCTACGGTCCGACGCCGGCACTGATCGCGCTCGCGCTGACGGCGGCCTGGGTGGGCGTGCCGGGCGCGGGCGCGGCGCCGACGAGCGCCGACACCTGGCTCTTGGGCCTCGAGCTGGTGGTGCTCGGCTGGCTGGCCATCGCGCCGA
>SLRS01000239.1 GCA_007130855.1 Trueperaceae bacterium
AGGTGGCGCTGGACGTCCTCCTTCAGCAGCCGCCCTCCCGGGCCGCTCGCCGTGACGTCGGCCGCGCGCAGACCGTGCTCGTCGAGCAGCCGCCGCGCGGCGGGCATCACCTTCACGTCGCCACCTTGCATGGTGGGTGCGCCCGGGGCAGTGGGTACGGCTCCAGCGGACGGGGCGGCGGGCGCGACCGTGGCGGCGTCGGCGGGCTTGGCGGCGTCGGCGGGCTTGACGGCCGCCTCGTCGACGGCGCCGGAGGCCGCCTCGACCTGCGCGATCACCTCACCGACCACCGCACTGGCGCCGGCCTGCTTGAGGATGCCCGCGAGGACGCCATCGACCGGCGCCGCGATCTCGAGTGTCGCCTTGTCGGTCTCGATCTCGACGATCGCTTCGTCGCGAGCGACGGTGTCCCCCTCGCTCTTCAACCAGGTGCCGATGAACACCTCGTTGATGGACTCGCCCACGCTGGGCACGGTCACGTCGACGCTCATGTCGTCTCCTCGCGCACGGAGCCCAGGGCCGGGCTCGCGGGATCCGGGGTCACGCGCGGGCGTACTGCGCGCGCCATGGTCATGCATCGTCCTCGAGCGCCCGGCGCAACAGCTCCGCCTGCTCGATCTTGTGGCTGCTCGCGGAGCCGGTGGCGGGGGTCGCGCTCGCGGGACGCGCGACGCACTCGAACGCGCGGCCGGCGAGGCGCTCGCCCCAACGCACGCGCAAGAAGGTCCAAGCACCCATGTTGGCCGGCTCCTCCTGCACCCAGGTGACGCCGGCAGCGGCCGGATAGCGCTCCAAGACGCCGGTGACGAGCGCGTCGTCGAGCGGGTAGAGCTGCTCCAGGCGGACGATCGCGACGTCGTCGCGGCCCGCCTGCTGACGCGCCCTCGCGATCTCGTAGTACACCTTCCCGCTGCACATGAGCACCTTGCGGACGTTCGCGGGATCGACCGCATCGTCGTCGATGATGCGGAGGAAGGCGCCCTCGCTCATGTCCTCGATGGTCGAGGTGGCCTCCGGGAGCCGCAGCAGGCTCTTCGGCGTCATCACCACCAGCGGCTTGCGCCACGGGCGGACCACCTGGCGGCGGAGGAGGTGGAAGTAGTTCGCGGGCGTGGTCGGGTAGGCGACCTGCAGGTTGTCGTCGGCGCAGAGTTGCAAGAAACGCTCGAGCCGCGCGCTCGAGTGCTCGGGACCGGCCCCTTCGAAGCCGTGCGGCAGCAGCAGCACGAGCCCGGAGAGGCGGCGCCATTTCTCCTCGCCGCTGGCGAGGAACTGGTCGATGTAGACCTGCGCGGTGTTCACGAAGTCGCCGAACTGCGCCTCCCACGCCACCAGGCCGTCGGGCCAGTCGAGCGAGTAACCGTACTCGAAGCCGACCACGCCCTGCTCGCTGAGCGGGCTGTTGTGGACGTCGAACACGCCGCCCTCTGCGGCGACCTGGGTGACCGGCGCGAAGCGTTCACCGGTGATGGCGTCGTGCAGCACGCTATGGCGCTGGCTGAAGGTGCCGCGCTCGGTGTCTTGCCCGGTGAGCCGAACCCGGCGGCCCTCCATCAGCAGGCTCCCGAACGCCAGGGCCTCGGCGGTCGCCCAGTCGATCCGACGCTCGCCGCGCGCCATCTGCTCGCGCTGCTGCAAGAAGCGCACGATCTTGGGGTTGACCGTGAAGCCTTCCGGTACGCTCACGAGCGCCTCGAGGATCCGCACCAGCGCGGCACGCTCGACGGCTGTGCGCACCTCCGGTTGGTCGCGGTCGGGTCCGCCCCGGTACCCCTTCCACACGCCCTCGAAGGCCGAATAGTGGGGCTTGAACGACTCGCCACGAGCCGCGGAGAGCTCGCGCTCGAGCTGCTCACGCCGGGCCTCGGCGATCTGGTCGGCCTCCTGGCGGGTGATGCCGCCGAGGGTGAGGAGGCGCTCGAGGTAGCCCTCGCGGACGGTGTCGCGCTTGCGGATGCGGCCGTACATCGCCGGCTGCGTGAACGACGGCTCGTCGCCCTCGTTGTGCCCCCAGCGACGGTAGCAGTACATGTCGACCACCACGTCGCGCTTGAACGTGTGGCGAAAGTCCATCGCCAGTTCGATCACCTGCGCCACCGCCTCGGGGTCTTCCCCGTTGACATGGAAGATCGGGCTCTGGAGCATCTTCGCCGCGTCGCTGGCATAGGTGGTGGAGCGGCCCTGCTCGGGCCCGGTGGTGAAGCCGACCTGGTTGTTCAAGATCACGTGCAGCGTGCCACCGACCTGGTAGCCGGCGAGCTCGGACATGTTCAGCGACTCCTGCACCACACCCTCGCCGATGAAGGCGGCGTCGCCGTGGATCAGCACCACGAGCCCACGCTCGCGGGCCACGTCGCCGACGCGGTCCTGCTTGGCGCGCACGCGACCCATCGCGACCGGGTTCACGAACTCGAGGTGCGACGGGTTGAACGCCAGCGACATGTGGATCGTGTCGCCGGCCTGGGTGATCCAGTCGTTCGAGTAACCCAGATGGTACTTGACGTCGCCCCGGCCCCGGTGCAGCTCCGGGTCCTTGTCCTCGAACTCGCGGAAGATCGCCCGCGGGTGCTTGCCCATGATGTTGGCCAGCACGTTCAGGCGGCCCCGGTGGGCCATCCCGATCACCACGTCGCGCACCCCTTGCGAGCCGGCCTTCTCCAGCGCCAGGTCGAGCAGCGGGATGAGGCTCTCGCCGCCCTCGAGCGAGAACGACTTGGCGCCGACGTACTTCTTCTGCACGAACTCCTCGAACATCACCGCGTCGGTCAGCTTGGTGAGGATGCGCAACTGCGTCGCACGCGGGATCTCGAGGCGGTTGCGAGTCCGCTCCATGCGCGCCTGCAACCACTTGCGCACCTCCAGGTCGTCGATGTGCATGAACTGCACGCCGATGGCCCGGGTGTAGGTCTCCCGCAGCGCGTCGATGACCTCGCCGACGGTATCGGCCTTCGCGAACATGGTCGACAGCACGTGCTTGTCCATGTCGCCACTGGTGAAGCCGTAGTAGCTCGGATCGATCTCGGGGATGACGTGGTTGCGCGGGCCGAGCGGGTTGAGGTCGGCGACGCGGTGGCCCCGCACGCGGAAGTTGCGGATCAGCCGGCCGAGCCGCTGGGTGATCTCGGCGTCGGCGGCGCTGGTGTCGGTGGCCGTCGCGCTCGTCGCGGCCCCGCCGCGCCCGACGTGGAACAGCGAGCGTTGCGGGAATGAGGGCCCGAAGCTGTCGCGACCGCGCTCGCCGTTGGCGGGCAGGCCCGCGAAGTAGTCGCGCCACGACTCGGGCACGTCGTCGGGGTCGTGGAGGTACGCCAGGTACAGCTCCTCGACGAAGGCGAGGCTGGTGGGATTCAGGCTCGGGTCGACGTCATCCATGCATGACCTCGCTCAGGTCGGGACCAGACGGTCCCGACCGGGGGACTGCGGACGGTGGCCGTCTCGTCACGCCACGGCCGGCGCCTCGCCGTCGTTGTACCACGCCGGCGTGCGAGGAACGTTGAGCAGGACACGGCTCTGCGGCCTCACCGGCGGCCTCGGAGCAGGGCACCGTGCCGGCACTCCGGGCCACGTGAGACCGCGCTAGGCGGGGTGCGCGCTGCCTCAGCGCCGACCGACCGTGCGCGAAACGGTACCCTGACGCATGGACACACCAGCTGCGGTGCTCGCCCTGGGCGAGCTGCTGATCGACTTCGTGGCCACCGAACGCGGTGGCAGCCTCGGCGACGTGACCACCTTCGTGCGTGCGCCTGGCGGCGCTCCCGCCAACGTCGCCGTGGGCGTGGCCCGCCTCGGGGTCCGCTCGGGCTTCATCGGCAAGGTCGGCGACGACCCCTTCGGCCATCACCTCGCCGACGTGCTGCGCGCCGAGGGCGTGGACGTGAGCCAGCTGCGCTTCGACGACGAGGCGCGCACCGCGCTCGCGTTCGTGTCGCTCTCGGTGACCGGCGACCGCGACTTCATGTTCTACCGGCATCCATCGGCCGACATGCGCCACCGGCCCGACGAGATCGACGAGGCGGCGCTCGCCGCCGCCCGGATCCTCCACGTCGGCAGCATCTCCACCATCGCCGAGCCGGCGGCATCGGCCACCCGCCACGCGCTGCGCGTGGCACACGACGCCGGGCTGCTGGTGTCGTACGACCCGAACCTGCGCCTGCCGCTGTGGCCCAGCGCCGCCGCCGCCAAGGCCGGGATCCGCTCGCTCTGGGGCGATGCCGACGTCATCAAGATCGCCGACGACGAGCTGCGCTTCCTCACCGGCGGCGACGATCTGGCGGCGGCGCGCTCGCTGTGGACGCCGCGCCTGCGCCTCCTGCTGGTGACGCGTGGCGAGCAGGGCGTCAGCTACCTGCTGGGCGGGCGCGAGGGTCACCTGCCGGGGTTCCGGGTCGAGGTCGCCGACACGACCGGCGCCGGGGACGCGTTCACGGCCGCGGTCCTCGCCGCGATGGTGCAGCACGAAGACCTGCTGGAGGACGCGGGCGCGCTCGAGGCGACGTTACGGCGCGCCAATGCCTTCGCCGCGCTCACCACCACCCGCCGCGGCGCCATCCCGGCGATGCCCGACGCCGAGCGGGTCGATGCCTTCCTGGCCGAACACGTCGACGCGTGACGCCTGCGGGCGCCACGAAAAAGACGCCCTTGGGCGCCGTCGCGTTCGTGCTCGATGGAAGGCATGATACCCCGGTATCCGGCATTCGTCAAGGGAATGCAGTCGTGGTCGTGCTTCGCGGCTCGATACCGACCTAGCGGCGAGCGAAACGCTCCCGGAAGGCCATCTCGTCGTGCTTTGATGGACCGCATGGCGCTGCCCTCCTTGGACGAACTCGAAGCGGCTCGCGAGCGCATCCGTGGTCGAGTCCGGCATACGCCGCTCCTGTCCCTGTGCGTCGCCGGCGCGACGAGCGACCGGCCCGTCTACGCCAAGCCGGAGAACTTGCAGCGCACCGGTTCGTTCAAGATCCGCGGCGCCAGCCACTTCCTGGCGCGCATGGACGGCGCCGCCCGCGCGCGCGGCGTGGTGACCCACTCCAGCGGCAACCACGCACAGGGCGTCGCGGCCGCGGCGCACGACTGGGGCACGAGCGCACTGGTCGTCATCCCCGAGGGGGCGCCGCCTGTCAAGGTCGAGCGCACCCGAGCGTGGGGCGCCGAGGTGGTGCGCTGCGCGAACACGTCGGCCGACCGCGTGGGCACCGCCGAGCGCTACGCCCGCGAGCGCAATGCAACGCTGGTACCGCCCTTCGACCACCCTTGGATCATCGCGGGCCAGGCCAGCATCGGTTTGGAGCTGCACGACGACCTGGCCGACGCTGCCAACGTGGTGGTGTGCGTGGGCGGCGGCGGGCTGCTCGCAGGCATCACCGCGTCGTTGCGCCGGCGCGGCTCCACGGCCCAGATCGTGGGCGTGGAGCCGATCCTGGCGGCGGACGCCAGCGCGAGCTTCGACACCGGCGCCGTGGTGGAGTGGCCCGCCGCGTTGGTCACCCGTACCGTCGCCGATGGCGTCCGCACGCAGGCGCTCGGGGCCCTCACCTTCGCGATCATCCAGGCCCACGTCGACGGCTTCGTCACCGTGAGCGAGGACGAGATCCTCGATGCCGCCGCCTGGTACGCGCGTGACGCCAAGCTGGTGGTGGAACCGACCGGGGCCTTGACGCTCGCTGCCTACCGGCGGCTGATCGCCGGCGATGCCGCGATGGCCCTGCGCCCGGGACCGACCGTGCTGCTGGTCTCCGGCGGCAACCTCGAGCCCTCGCAGTTGAGCGCGCTCGCCGTTCGCCAGGTGCCGTCCTGAACGGCACCGACAGGTAGCATGGTGCGATGTCGCCGCTGGTGACCCTCCTGGTGCTCGGGCTGCTGCTGGTGGTGGTCGTGGCCTTGCTGATCTGGGCCATCGCCTCGGCCAGCTGGCACCTGCCACGCAAGGGCGAGCGCCAGCGGCGCCCGCCGCCCGCCGAGCAACCCGCCGAGGAGCCGCCGCCTGCCGCGCCGCTGCGCGTCGAGCGTGCCTCGAACGACGACTTGCGCGGAGCCCGTGCGGTCAGGCCGGCCCCGCCACGGAGCGATACCGAGGACGCTTTCGAGCGCTTCTTGCGTTCCGGCCGCGACGACGACCGCTGACGACGACCGCTGAGCGTTGCCTCCACGAGGCTGCGTGAGCCGAAGGCGCCCCGAACCGCACGCCAGGCCCTAGCATCGAGGCATGCTCGCCGCCGACCGCCCTACCGCGCCCAGCGACCGACTCGAGACCCTCGACGCCGTCCGCGGCCTGGCCCTGTTCGGCATCCTGGTGGTGAACGCCACGCTGTTCTTCTGGCCGAGCTACGCCCTCGGGCTCGGCGAACCGCGCCCGGTGGGCGCCTTCGACGCCGCCGCGGCGTGGCTGATGCGCTTCGGCTTCGAGGGCAAGTTCTTCACGCTCTTCTCGCTCCTGTTCGGCATCGGCGTGGCGATGCAGCTCACGCGCGGCTGGCCGGCGCGGCGCATCGTCCGGCGGATGCTGTGGCTGGCGGCCATCGGCGCCGCGCACGTCACGCTCTTGTGGTTCGGCGACATCCTGCTCTACTACGGGGTCCTGGGCCTGGTCCTGCTGTGGGCGCGGCATGCCTCGCCGCGCCGACTCGCGCTGCTGGCCCTCGCACTGCTGCTCGTCCCGATCGTGCTGAACCTCGGCCTCGCGGCCGTGACGGCCCTCGCGGGCGCCACGCCCGAGGGGGCCGCCGCGATCGGCCAGGCCCTCGACCAGACGCGCGCCGAGGTGCGCAGCGGTCTCGACGCGGCCCTGCACGTGTACCGAGGTACCGACCTCGGCGCGATGATCGGCATGCGCTGGGAGGAGTACGCCTTCGGCTTCGTCGGCATGCTGCTGAACGGCATGATCCTGATGATGCCGGCGATGTTCCTGCTCGGCGCGGCCGCCTGGCGCAGCGGGCTGGTCGACGGCCCCGATCGGGAGCGGCACTGGCGCCGGACGCTGCGCTGGACGCTGCCGCTCGCCGTCGCCACGAACGCCGTGTACGCCTCGACCTACACGCTGGTCGATCCGGTCAGCTTCGGCGCGCCGGTGGTGTTGCAGGCGGTCGTCTTCGTGGTCGGCGGCGCCAGCGGCGCGTTGGCGTTCGCCTGCGGCGGGGCGCTGCTGCTGCGCGAGGGCTCACCCCAGGCGACCGCGCTGGCCAGCGTCGGTCGCCTGGCGCTCACGAACTACCTGATGCAGTCGCTGGTGATGACGACGCTGGCGCTCGGTTACGGCTTCGCGCTGTTCGGCCGTGTCGGCCACGCCCAGGCCATCGCGATGGGGATCGCGCTGTTCGCCGTCCAGGCCGTGCTGTCACGCTGGTACGTCCGGCGCTTCCGCTTCGGGCCCGTGGAATGGTTGTGGCGGACGCTCACGTACGGACGCCCGCCCGGCTGAACGTCGCGATCTCGTCCCGAACTTCAGGCGGGTTCGGGATCTCGCGCGGGCTCGGCCTGCTCGGCGGCCAGCGCCATCAGCGCCGCGTGGGCCCGCTCGGCCCGCTCGCGGAGGGTCGGGTCGATGGAGCGTCCGGCCATCATCATGTGCATCGTCATGTGCCGGTCGACGTCACCGAAGATCGACCCGAGCACTTCCACCTCGTCGTTCGAGCGGAGCTCGGCATCGTCGCGGAACATCGTGGTGTAGACGTACTCGAAGCGCTGGTCGTCGATCACGCCCGACAGGAACTGGTCGAGCACCTGCAGGTAGGGCGTCAGATCGCTCCGCGCCGCGGCCTCGCTCGAGGTGGCGCTCGCGCCGCGTGGCAGCCGCTCGAAGCCGCCCTGGAGGGACTCGACGGTGATGTCCCAGTTGTCGAGCTCGAAGACCGCCTGTCCGTCCTCGAACAGGATCACCTGCGGCGAGTGATGGACGATCCCCGTGCGCTCCGCCACCAGGTCGCTGGCCGCGCGCCACTCGACGACGCGGATGACGCCGACCATCAGGTCGTCGCGTCCCTCGAGGAGCGCCTGCAGGTTGCCGAACCCCTGCATGGTCTTGTGGCAGGTGCCTGCCTTGAAGATGACGCTCGTGGGGTGCTCTTGCAGGAAGGACTCGACGGCTTCGGGGGTGCTCAGGTTCACGACGCGATCGCGCAGCATGGGGCCTCCAAGTGATTCTAATACCGAGTGCCATTGTAGGGATTCTATGGCGTCGCGGCGTCGCCTGGGCACACATCGCCGTGCTAGACTCTCCCTTCGACGGCGCCCGCCGAGCAGCGCCGACCGCGACGCACACGCGCTCCCGGTCGTGCTCGAACGACGCCGCGGACACGGAGAGGTGTCCGAGTGGTTGAAGGAGCTCGCCTGGAAAGCGGGTATACGGTTTGTAGCCGTATCGCGGGTTCGAATCCCGCCCTCTCCGCCAGAGACGTGAAGGGCGCCCACCGAAAGGCTTGCGGTGGGCGCTTCTTCAGGGCGAGAACGGCCCGACGGTTCCGGCGCCGTGACGTTATCCGCGCTGACCAGGGCTCACGAGGACACCCCAACGATTGCGCCCCAAGGCGACAGCCCACAGATGCTGGACCGTAGCCGTGGTCCCGACCACCCTGGCTACCGCAAGGTGGACACCTTGGCAGCGAGGCAACCTGATGGTCGACCAGATGCGCCAACCATGTCGTGAGGAGTCCACGACCGCCCCACCGTTACAGCGGCAGACCCGCGTCTACGTCGATGCGTTCAACCTCTACTACGGGTGCCTTCGAGGTACGCCCTACAAGTGGTTGAACGTCGCTCGCACCGCCGGGCCCGAACTCGCTCCGAAAGGTCGTGGTCCTGAAGACGGAGGAAGAGGGCTCCGACGTGAACTTGGCGACGCTGCTGCTCAAGGACGGGTTCCAGGGCCTCTACGACGTCGCCGTCGTGATCAGCAACGATTCCGACCTCGTGCTACCGATCGAGATGGTGAAGACCGAACTCGGCAAGCCGGTAGGTGTACTGAACCGCCACAAGAACCAGAGCTTCCATCTTCATCAGTGTGCCAGAGGCCCCTCCATTCCCCTTACGCTGCTCGACATGGGCGACCACGCAGGAAAACCCGGAACCGTCCGCGCCGCCACCCGCGCCGACGTGCGCGAGCTGGCCGACGTCTTGCAGCGCGCCTTCTTCGACGCGCCGCAGTTCGCGTACCTGCTCGCCGACCCCGACTTCCGCGCCCGAGCCCTGTCGGCGACGTTCGCTGCGGAGCTGCGGTACCTGCATCCGGTCGACGTCGGGGGCGAAGTGGTCGTCGCGAACGGCGCGATCCTCGGGGGCGCCGCCTGGATGCCGCCCGGCCGCTGGCGCCCCTCGGCGTGGCAGCAACTCCGCGCCACCCCGACGCTCGTGCGGGCCCTCGGCCTGCAGCGGCTGCAGGAGTATGGCAAGCGCGGACAGGCGCTCACGGCAGCGATGCACGCCGCACACCCCACGGAGCCGCACTGGTACCTCGCAATCCTCGGAACAGACCCCGACACTCAATCGCGAGGCGTCGGCAGCGCGCTCATGCGCTCCGGCCTCGCGCGCTGCGACTGCGAGCACGCCGACGCCTACCTCGAGTGCCTCGAGGTACACGTGCCCTACTACGCTCGCTTCGACTTCGAGGTGACGCAGGCGATCGCCATGCCAGAGGGCGCGCCGACCCAGTTCGGGATGTGGCGCCCGCGACGCTGACCGAGCCGCGTCGGCCGGCGCGATCCCCGCTACGGTCAGGTCGGCGCGCACTTCGTAGCCTCGGGCATGTCCACCACCTCCCCAGCAGGGGCTCTCGCCATCGTGATCGGCAGCAGCGGAGCCATCGGCGGCGCGCTCGTCGAACGGTTGCTTAGCGACCCGAGCTTCACCGACGTCATCGGCCTCTCGCGCTCCAGCGACCCACCGCTCGACCTGCTCGACGAGACCAGCATCGCCGCCGCCGCGCAAGCGGTAGCCGCGCACGGCGCCGAGCCGCGGCTGGTGATCGACACCACCGGCTTCCTCCACGGCGACGGGATGCAGCCCGAGAAGACCTGGCGCCACCTCGACCCCGCCGTGCTGGCGCACGTCTTCGCCGTCAACGCGATCGGGCCGGCGCTGCTGTTGAAGCACTTCCTGCCGCTCTTCCCGCGCGACGGCCGAGCGGTCTTCGCCACGCTCTCGGCCCGTGCGGCCAGCATCGCGGAGAACGCCATCGGCGGCTGGTACGGCTACCGGGCCTCGAAGGCCGCGCTCAACCAGCTCGTTCGCACCGCTGCCGCCGAGCTGCGGCGTACGCGCAAGCAGGCCCTGTGCGTCGCCCTGCATCCGGGCCACGTCGAGAGCCGCCTCTCGGCGCCGTTCGGCTCGGGGGGGCAGGCGACGCTCTCGCCGGCCGAAGCGGCCGCGTCGCTCCTCAGGGTGCTCGACGGCCTCGCCCCGGCCGACACGGGAGGGTTCTTCGATCAGGAGGGTGCGCCCATCCCTTGGTGAGCCAGCCCCGGGGGACGCCCGCCGCTGCTGAGCCAAGCCGCGGGCGCACGCCGCGCGACACGACCGCGCTCACACGGTGGTGACGCGCTCCAGGCCGGCGGCGCGGAAGACGTCCGCATAGCTCGCGACCTCCTCGGTCGTCGGCTCGCGCACTGCCCGCCCGGCAACCCTCACCCCACGGCCCCGGAAGCCGATGAGCTTCACGCGCAGCGCCGGATCGACGTCGTACAGCCAGCCGGCGGTCCGCGAGAGCGCGTCGTGCGAGTCGTTCAGGCCGGGCAGCAGCAGCAGCCGCACCTCGAAGAGCTTGCCGCGCGCGGCGAGGCGCTCGATGGTCCGCAGGACCGCCGCCACCGACCGGCCCGTCAAGCGGCGGTGTGCCTCCTCGTCGAGCGCCTTGAGGTCGATCATGGCGCCGTCCATGACCGGTTCGAGCAGGTCCCAGGTCTCGGCCGGAGCGGCTCCGTTGCTGTCGACGAAGCGCGTCAGTGCCGAGAGGACCGGCTCGTCGCGCAGCGCCTCGAAGAGCGCCCGCACGAACGCTGCCTGCTGCGTCGCCTCGCCACCCGAGACGGTCACGCCCGAGAGGAACGGAGCCGGCCTGCGGACCAGGTCGACGACCTCGGAGACGGCGAGCGACCGGGCCTTCGGGCTGCTGTCATAGGGGCACGCCGCGACGCAGGCGTCAGCGCCATCACAACGCTC
>SLRS01000067.1 GCA_007130855.1 Trueperaceae bacterium
ACCCCGAGTTCCTGGCCGAGGGCCGCGCGATGCTCGACACCTTCTACCCCGACCGCATCGTGATCGGCGCCGACGAGCCGCGCGCGATCGCCACGCTGCGCGAGCTGTACCAGCCGCTGCTCGAGCAGACCTTCGATCCGCCGTTGGCGAGCCCGCGTCCCGAGCGCTACCCGCTGCCGAGCCTGATCACCACCACCAGCACCAGCGCGGAGCTCACCAAGTACGCCGCCAACTCGTTCCTGGCGACCAAGGTGAGCTTCATCAACGAGTTCGCCGGGCTCGCGGAGTACGTGGGCGCCGACGTGACCCAGGTGGCGCGCGCCATCGGCCTCGACGCCCGCATCGGTCCGCGCTTCCTCCACGCCGGCATCGGCTGGGGCGGCAGCTGCTTCGGCAAGGACACCCGCGCCATCGTCGCCACCGCCGCGCGCTACGACTACGCCATGCCGATCGTGCAGTCGGCCATCGACGTGAACTACCGCCAGCGACTGCGGGTGGTCGGCAAGCTGCAAGAGCACCTCAAGGTGCTGCGCGGCACCACCGTCGGGCTGCTCGGCCTGGCGTTCAAGGCCGGCACCGACGACCTGCGCGACGCGCCCGCGATCACGATGGCGCAGCACCTGCTCGACCGCGGCGCGGTGGTGTGCGCCCACGACCCGATCGCCATGCCGCACGCGCGTGAGCAGTACCCCGATCTGGCCATCGAGTACGCCGAGGACGAGCTGGCGCTCGCGCGCAACTGCGACGCGCTGGTGGTGGTCACCGAGTGGGAGCAGTACCGCCACCTCGACTGGCCGGCGCTGGCCGAGGCGATGCGCGGCACGCTCGTGCTCGATGCCCGCAACGCGCTGCGGCCCGAGACGGTGCGCGCGGCTGGGCTCACGTACGTCGGCGTGGGGCGCTAGCGCCCCGGCCCGGGCCGACCCGCGCGGACGGGGGCCGCGCTCGAGCGCACGACGTTATGATGCCGGCATGCGCCGAACCCTGGTCTTGCTCGTGTCGCTCGCCCTCGCGGCGGTCGCTGCCGCCCAATCCACCGTCGTCGTAGGAACCCAGGCCAGCACGGCCTTCAGGCCGAACCCGCTGTGGGCCACCAGCATCCCCGACTTCGCCGTGATGCCGCTGATCCTGCCGGGCCTCACCGGCTTCGACGGCGCCATGCAGGCCATCCCCGATCTGGCGGCCGACGTCGAGATCGCCGAGGACCTGACCACCTACACCTTCACGCTGCCGGCCGACGCGTTGTGGAGCGACGGCACGCCCGTCACCGCCGCCGACGTCAAGTTCACCTGGGAGCTGCGCGCCCACCCGACGCTGCTGGCGCTGCCGCAGCCGCCCGGCGAGCGCACCAACGCGCTGCTGGTCGCGGGCACCGCGGAGTACGGCGAGGGCGAAGCCGATTCGATCAGCGGCATCCGCGTCCTCGACGAGCGCACGATCGAGTTCACGCTGGTGGGGCCCAACGTCGGCTTCCTGCGCAGCGCCAGCGTCGGCATCCTGCCCGCGCACGTGTTCGACGGACTGAGCGTCGACGAGATCGTCGCGCACCCCTACCTGGAGTTGCCGACCGTCACCAGCGGTCCGTACCGCGTGGCCGACTACGTGCGCGGCGAGTTCTGGCGCCTCGAGCGCGTCGCCGACCACTGGAGCGGCGAGCCCCAGGTGGAGACGCTGGTGGTGCGCACCTTCGCCGACGCCGAGTCGCTGTTCTCGGCGATCGACGCCGGCGAGATCCACGTGTCGCTGATCCCGGCCAACGAGCTCGAACGCTTCGAAGCGAACCCGCGCCTGGCGATCCTGCGCAACCCCGGCCTGGGCTTCTACGTGCTCCACGTCAACCAGCGCGAGCCGCGCATCATCGACGGCTGCAGCGCCGACAGCTACCAGGAACTCACCCGGCCGCGCACCCCACTCGACGACGTCCTGGTGCGCCAGGCCATGGCCTGGGCCCTCGACTACGACGAGATCATCGACGTGCTCGCCAGCGGCGCCGGCACCCGCATCCCCAGCGCCATCTTCGGCCCGGCGTGGCTGCTCGACGAGGGGCTGACCGAGTATCACTACGATCCCGAGCGCGCCCGCGAACTGCTGGCCGAAGCCGGCTGGACCCTCGAGGGCAACCGGCTCGTCGACGCGGACGGCAACGCCTTCCGTACGCTCTCCTACGTGAGCACCTCGGGCACCGACTTCTTCGAGCTCGGCGTGCTGCTGCAGGACTACCTCGGCGCGGTCGGCATCCCGGTCGACATCCGCCTCACCACCAGCGCCAACTTCCTGCCCACCGTGCTCGACGGCGACTGGGACTTCGCGCGCAATGCGGGCGGCAACTTCGGGCGCGATCCCACCGAGGCGACCGGCTTCTACGTCAGCTGCGCCGGCTGGGCCAACGCCATGGGCTTCTCCGACGTCGCCTTCGACGAGGCCATGCGCCGCGGCGCCTCCAGCGCCGACCTCGACGTGCGTGCCGAGGCGTACCTCGAGGCCAGCCAGCGTCTGAACACGCTGCTGCCGAGCCTCTTCCTGATGACCCAGGACCAGATCATGGTCGCCGACGTCGGCCTCGAGAACGTCGCCGGCACCAGCGGCTCACACATGACCTGGGACGCGGTCCGCTGGGCCTGGCGCTAGCCTTGCGCGATCCCGCGCGGCGCGCGTGCGGGCCGTGCCCGCTCTCGTAGCATGCTGCGGGTCCTGATCCGCCGTGGCCTCCAGGCCCTGCCCGTGGCCCTGGGGATCACCTTCCTGACGTTCCTACTGGCCTACGTGTCGCCGGGCGACCCGCTGCTGGCCTACGCACCCATCGACGCGCGCTCGGACGCCGATCTCGCCCGGGCGCGCAGCGAGCGCGGACTCGACGACCCCTGGTTCGTGCAGTACGGCCGCTGGCTGCAGCGCGTGCTGCAGGGTGACCTGGGCGTCAGCCTGGTGACGCAGCGGCCGGTGGTGGCCGAGGTGGCGGGCGCGATCCGCGTGACCGTCGGCCTGTCGCTGGCCGCGCTGCTGCTGTCGACCGTGCTGGGCATCGGTCTGGGCATGGTCGCAGCACTCAACCGAGACGGCTGGCTCGATCACGCCATCGCGGTGGCCACCTTCACCACCATCGGCGTGCCCGGCTTCTTCCTGGCGCTGCTGCTGGTGTCGGTGTTCTCGGTGCAGCTCGGCTGGCTTCCCACGAGCGGCACCCGCAGCGCCGTGCCCGACGCCGGCGGGCTGTGGATGCTCCTCGACCAGGCGCGCCACGCCATCTTGCCGCTGTTGGTGCTGGCGTCCGACTCCGCAGCGTCACTCGCGCGCTACACCCGCGACCACGTGGTCGAGGTGATGGAGGAGGCGTACGTCCGCACCGCCTCGGCCAAGGGCCTGAGCTACCAGGCGCGCAACTGGCGCCACGCCTTCCCCAACGCGCTGCTGCCGATCGTGACCGTGCTCGGCCTGCGCGTCCCGAACGTGCTGGCCGGCTCGGTGATCGTCGAGACCGTGTTCAACTGGCCCGGCATCGGCCGCCTGGTGGTCTCGAGCGCCATCGACAAGGACATCCCGGTGCTGCTGGCGGTGACGCTGGCGTTCGCGATCGTCACCATGCTCGCGAACCTGATCACCGACCTCACCTACGCCGCCATCGACCCGCGCGTCACCCACCCGTCATGAGGCTCCCCTCGAAGCTCTTGGTGGGCCTGGTGGTGGTGGGGCTGCTCGTCGCCTTCGCGACCATCGGCGACGCGCTGATGCCCTGGGACGCCAGCGTCCGCAACCCGGCCGCGCGCGACACCGCCCCGTCGGTGGAGCACTGGCTGGGCACCGATCGGCTGGGCTTCGACGTGCTGGCGCTGGTGCTGCGGGCGCTGCGCACCTCGATCGCGGTCGGCCTGGTCACCAGCGCGCTCGTGACGGTGATCGGCGCCAGCGTCGGCCTGCTCGCCGGCTACGTCGGTGGCCGCGTGGACGCGCTGATCATGCGCATCGCCGACTTGGTGCTGGCCTTCCCGGGCCTGGTGCTGGCGCTCGCCGCGGTGGCGCTGCTAGGGCCCTCGATGCGGAACGTGGTGATCGTGATGACGCTGCTGCTGTGGCCGATGACGGCGCGGCTGATCCGCTCGCGGGTGCTGAGCGTGCGCACCTGGCCCTTCGTGGACGCCGCGCGGGCGCTGGGCGCCGGCTCGTGGCGCATCGTGCTGCGCCACGTGTTTCCCCAGGTCGCCGGCACGGCCGTCACCGCCGCCACCCTCACCACCGCGGCGGCGATCCTGATCGAGGCGAACCTGAGCTTCCTGGGGCTCTCCGACCCGACGCTGCCGAGCCTGGGCAAGCTGCTCGCGAGCGCGCAGAGCCAGCGCATCCTGGCGACGCGCTGGTGGCTCTGGATCCCGCCCGGCGTCGCGCTGGTGAGCCTGATCCTGGGCCTTTACCTGGTGGGCGAGGGGCTGCGCGATCGGCTGGTGCGGCGCCTGTAGGGCCAGCGCGCGGGCCGCGCGGCGCTACTAGGTCGCGCCCGGTCCGTCGCCCTCGAGCGCCACGAGCCGCGCGAGCAGCTCGCGCCAGGGCACGCCCACGGGGTCGTCGATCCCGGCGAACAGCCGCGTCAGCCGGTCGTGGTCCTCGAGCGTGTCGAGCGTGCAGCGCAAGTGGGCGGCCGCGGGCAGCGGCGCGAGGGTCACGTCCAAGCCGCCTCTCGCGTAGCGCGCTCGCAGCGTCGGCGTCACGTGCTCGCGGTCGTACGGGTCGTCGACCTCCGCGGCGACGGCGCGCAGGGCGCCGAGCCGGAACGCCTCGGCACCGAGCCCCAACGGCAGCAGCCGCGCCGCGGAGGTGGTGCCCAGGTAGTCGGTGCCCGAGCGCTCGAACGCGGCCACCAGGCTGGCGATGAACTCGCCGTCGGGCACGACGTTGTCGGCCGTCACCCGAATGACCGTCGCGCCGTCGGCGAGGTCGTCGGTGGCGAGCAGGAAGCGCTTGCGCACGTCGTCCGTGGCGCCGCGCACGACCGCCACGCCGTAGCCCTGCAGGGTGCGGGTGAGGGCGTCGTCGGTACTCCGGTCGGTGGTGGCCACCACCACGTCGGCGCCGCGATTGGCGGCGCGCAGCGCGGCGAGCACCGCGCTCGGCACCCCCGCCACCGGCACGAAGGCCTTCGCGAAGAACCGCTGCGAGTCGGTCCGGGCCTGCACCACCACGCGAACGCCGCTCACCGCGCCAGGGTACCCCAGGCGCCGCCCGCGGTGGCTGCGATATGCTCCCGAGCGTGTCGTCACACACGCGCGAAGCCGCTGGGCCAAGGCCCGGCCGCGCGGGCCCGAAGGCGTACTTCGACCACGCCAGCGTCGGTCTGCTGACGCCCGGCGCCCGCCGGCGCGCCGGCGAGGCGCTCGACTTGCAGGCCGTCGCCGGCTCGCAGGGGGCGCCCGAGTGGAACGCGCTCGTCGGCTCGGCGCGAGCGCGGGCGGCGCGCCTCATCGGGGCGGCGCCGGCGGAGATCTCGTTCGCCAAGAACACCCCCGAGGCGATCAGCCGGGTGGCCGCCGGGCTGCGCTGGCAGCCCGGCGACACCGTCGTGGTACCCGACTGCGAGTTCCCCGCCAACGTCTACCCCTGGCTGAACCTGGCGCGCCGCGGCGTGGACGTGCGTTGGGCCCGCTCGCAGCGTGGTGTGGTGACGCTCGAGGCGCTCGAGCGCGCGATCGACGAGCGCACCCGGCTCGTCGCCGTGTCGTGGGTGCAGTTCGCCAGCGGCGCCCGCCTCGACCTCGAGGCGCTGGCCGTGCTCTGCGCCAGCCGCGGGGTGCTGCTGCTGGTCGACGCCATCCAGGGGCTCGGGGTGGTGCCGCTCGACGTGCGCAAGACGCCCCTCGACTTCCTGGCGACCTCGTCGCACAAGTGGCTGGGTGCGCCGCTCGGGGCGGGCTGGCTCTACACCCGTGCCGAGCGATTGGCCGACCTCGACCTGGTGGAGGTTGGCCAGGGCACCGTCGAGCGGTGCGGGCGCTTCACCGACTACGCCCTCGAGCCACTGCCCGACGCCCGCCGCTTCGAGTCGGGCGTCGTGAGCGTGGCCTCGCTGGCGGGCCTCGACGGCGCCCTCGAGGACCTCGAGCAGATCGGCATCGAAGCCGTGCACGCCGCGGTCCGCGCACTCACGCAGCCGCTGATGGAAGGCCTGGAGAGGCGCGGTCACCAGGTGGTGACGCCGCGTCCCGAGGCCGAGCGCGCCGGCATCGTGTCGTTCGCGCCACGCCACGGCGACGCCGACGCGTTCGTGGCGCGGCTGCGCGATCACGGCTGCGTCGCCGCGGCGCGCGAGGGCTGGGTACGCCTGGCGCTGCACGTCAGCAACAGCCGCGACGAGGTCGACCAGCTGCTCGGCGCGGCGTGAGGGACGCCGAGCGCAGCCCCGAGGCGGCCGAGGTCGCGGTGGCCGAGGCGGCCGTGGGCGCCGTCGAGGCGACGCCGTCGAGGCGACCGCGACCCCGGCCGCGGCCGACCGGGGCCGACAGGACCTCGCTCGGAAGGAGCGCTCGCTGATGCTCGCACCCCCGGCTCGGCCACCCGCGGTCGTGTTCCTGGCGGCGGGGGCCGGCCAGGTCGCGCACCTCGAAGCCGTCGCCGCCATGCCGCTGGGCGTCATCGCGGTCGACCGGAATCCCGAGGCGCCGGGCTTCCGTCACGCTCACGAGCGCATCGTCGCCAGCACCCACGACGCCGGACCGCTCCTCGACCGGCTCCGCGCGCTGCGCCAGCGCTACACCATCCTCGGCGTCCTCAGCGGTTCCCACGGCCCGGCCACGGTCACGGCCGCCGAGGTCGCGGCCGGGCTCGGCCTCCGCACGACGCCCGCGGCGATGGTGCGCGTGATCAACGACAAGGGCCGGTTCCCGGCAGCCTGCCGCGACCTCGGCCTGCACGTCCCGCGCCAGCTCACGGCGGCGAGCGCCAGCGCGGTCGACTGGGCGCCTTTGCCGTACCCGTTGGTGCTGAGGCCAGCGGCGACGCTCGTCGGCAAGGCCGGCGTGATCCTGGTGCGCGACCCGAGCGAGGCGCTCGAGCGCTTCGGCCACGTGCAGGCGTGCTCGGGCTCCGGCCTGGTGGAGGTGAGCGCCTACGTCGAGGGCCACGACGTGATCGCCATCGGCTTCGTTACCGACGGGGCACTGACGCCGCTGGCCCTGCTCGACGAGCTCAACACCTTCGCGGCGACGGGCGCGCTCGTGGGGGGCGGCGTGAGCGTCCCCTCGCGCTACGCCGGGACGCCGGCCGAGCGAGCCGTCCACGAGGCCGCGGCGGCGGTCGCGCGCGGCCTGGCGCTGGAACGCACCCCGTTCATGCTGTCGCTGCGCGTCGATGCGCAGGGCGTGGCGTGGATCATCGAGCTCCACCTCCAGCTCGGCGGCGACTTCATCTTCGAGGGTTTGCTGGCGGCGAGCGCCTCGCTCGATCTGACCCGACTCGTCGTCGGCGGCGCCCTCGGCCTGCTCGACACGCCGCCCGCGCTCACGTTCCGGCCGCTGCGCACCGCACGCGACGCGGCGGGCCGCTGGGCCGTGACGAGCACCGAGACCGCGCTCTAGACACGCTCGGCCGCGTCCGCCGCCAGCGCTCAGGCCTCGGCTGGGCTGCGCGAGGCCTGGTCCGGCGCGCCGTCTGCCTCGCGTCGGACGTCCGCCGCGATCGCGCGCGCCGCCGCCGGCGCCTCGCGCCGCAACCGCTGCAGCCAGGTCTCGAGCGTCGGGTAGTGGTACCCGAAGAGGTAGAGGCCGGGCGCATCGAGGGCGCGCAGGCCGGCGTCGTCGGTGCGCGGCAGGCCGCTGACGTCCCAGCGCAGGTGCGCGGCCAGCGGGTCGAGCGCGGGACGGTAGCCGGTGCACAGGACGATCACGTCGAATGCGTCTTCGTCGCCGTCGGCGAAGCGGGCCCCGGCCTCGGTGAACGCCGTCATCGCCGGCCGCACGCGCACCTCGCCGGCCCGCACGGCCTCGACGAGCTCGAGCCCCACCACCGGGTAGACCTCGGTGAGCGGCCGCTCGGGCCAGCGCAGGTCGCCTACGGCGTGCTCGCGGCGCACGCGGCGCAAGAGGGCAGCGGCTACGCGCGGCGGCAGGCGCCGCCACAGCTCGCCCGAGTGCTGCGTGAGGGCGTTCGGATAGTCGACGAAGAGCGCGCCCCGCTGCACCGCGACCGTGGCCTGCTCGGCGACGCGGGCCGCCGCCAGCGCCACGTCCTTGCCGCTGTTGCCGAGCCCCACCACCAGCACGCGCGCGCCGGCGAGCTCCTCGGGGCCGCGATAGGACGCTACGTGCGACGCGCGGCCGCCGTAGCGCTCACGACCGGGCAGCGCGGGCTCGACGGGTGCGCTCCAGATGCCCGTCGCCATCACCAGACGGCGCGTGTGCCAGGCGCCGCGGTCGGTGCGCAGGCGCCAGCCGGGGGGGACGCCGTGGTCGCCGTGGTCGCCGTGGTCGCCGTGGTCGCCGTGGTCGCCGTCGTCGCCGTCGTCGTCGTGGTCGCCGTCGTCGTCGTGGCGCTCGCTGTGCTCGCCGCCGCCTGCTGCCGCCGGCGTCGGCTCGGCGGCCTCGAGCGTCACGCCCTCGCGCACGTCGATACCGAACCGCTGCGCGTACGCGCGCAGGTAGCGCGCCATCTCGGGCGCGCTCGGGAACGGCCCGGAAACGGCGGGTAGCGGCATGCCCGGCAGGCCCGAGGCGCTCGCCAACGCGTGCAGCCGCAGCCCCTGGTACTGCCGCGCCCAGGTCTCCCCCACCTGCCCGCGCTCGAGCAGCACCGGCCGCACGCCTCGGCGCTGCAGCTCGCGCGCGAGCGCCAAGCCGGCCGGGCCGGCGCCGACGATGGTGATGGCGGCGTCCATGCTCACCGGTGTACCAGGTGCAGCGCCCGCGCGGCGGGGGGCGGGGGCACGAATGGGCCTGGCGAGCCCGGCCATCCGGTACCCTGAGCCCGTGCCCATCCTGATCACCGGCGGCGGAGGCCGCCTCGCCCGCGAGCTGCTGCCGCTGCTGCCCGGCGCCATCGGCCCCACCCGTGCCGAGCTCGACGTCACCGATCCAGGTCAGGTCGACGCGGCCGTGCAGGCGCTCGCGCAGCGCGCGCACGCCGCGGGCGAGGACGGCATCGTGGTCCACGCCGCCGCCTACACCGACGTGCGCGCCGCCGAGGACGATCGCGACGCCTGCTACCGCACCAACGTGCTCGGCACGCGCCACGTGGCCGCAGCCTGCGCGCGCCACGGCGCGCTGCTGGTGCACGTGAGCACCGACTACGTGTTCGCCGGCGACGCCGATCCCGAGCGCGCCGCGCGCGGCGGCTACCGCGAGGACGACGAGCGCGGCCCCACCCGCAACTACTACGCCCAGACGAAGCTGCTGGCCGAGGACGAGGCGCGCGCCGCGCCGCGCCGGTTGCTGCTCCGCACCAGCTTCCGCCCGCGCGAGTGGCCCTACGCTTCGGGCTTCACCGACGTGCGCACCAGCCAGACGTACGTCGACGAGCTGGCGCCGGAACTGGCCGAGGCCATCCGACTGGCGCCCGCCATCGTCGCGCAGGGGATCCACACGCTGCACGTGGCCGGAGCGCCCACCACCGTCTTCGAGCTCGCCAGGCGCCGCAAGCCCGACGTGCGCCCCGCCAGCAAGGCCGAGGCCGGCGTCGACCTGCCCGACGACGTGGTGCTGAGCACGGCGTTGTGGCGGCGGCTGCGCGACGCCTGCTGAGCCACCGCCGACGCTCGCTCCGCGCAGCGCGCCGCCCTGCGGCAACTTAGAACACTCTCATCATATGAGGCGCGCAGTATGCTCGGGCCATGAGCACCGCATCGCAGCTTGCCGAGCCTGACGGCGCCGACCCGCCGGAGGACACCCGCACCGGCCCTGCCGATCGACGTTCGCCGCCGCCCAGGCGCCTGTCGGAGGTGCGCGAGGGCTTCGGTCTCAGTCAGACCGCCGTCGCCGAGCGACTCCAGGTTTCGCAGTCGCGCGTCTCACGCATCGAACGGGGCGATCTCGACCACATGCAGGTTGCCACCCTGCGCGCTTTCGTCAGGGCCCTCGGCGGCGAACTCGAGCTCGCCGCACGGCTCGGCGACGAGCGCATCGTCCTGGGCTGATCCGCCGTCATCCGTCAGGCATGAGCCAGATCGCGCGCGCCGTCGCCACGCTGCTGAACGCCGAGGTCGTGGCGGCCGAAGCACTCGGCGGAGGCTGCCTGGAGCAGGTCACCCGCGTGACGCTCGCCGACGGGCGCCGCACGGTTGCCAAGGGCGGCCCCGCGCCGCGCGTCGAGGCCGACATGCTGCGCGCGCTGAGCGCGGCGGGGGTACCGACACCGGCCGTGCTCGCGGTCGACGAGGCCGTGCTGGTGATGAGCGAACGACCCAACAGCGGCTCGCTCGGCGACGCCTGGGGCGACCTGGGCCAGGTGCTCGCCACGCTGCACGCCTGCCTCGCGCCGGCAGGCGAGGCGGATCCTGGCCCCTACGGTTGGGACGACGACTACGCCTACGGCCCCATCGCGCTGCCGAACGAGAGACACGCCCACTGGCCGGCGTTCTGGGCCGAACGGCGCCTGTTGCCGCACCTGGGGCGCCTGCCGCCGGCGCTCGCGCGCCGCGTCGAGGCGCTCGCGGGCGACCTCCCCAACCGACTGCCCGACCGGCCCCAGGCGTCGCTGCTCCACGGCGACATGTGGAGCGGGAACGTGCTGGTCGAGGGTGACCGGGTGAGCGCGCTCATCGATCCAGCCTGCTACTACGGGCACGCCGAGGTGGACCTCGCCATGCTGACGCTGTTCGGCAGCCCCGACCGGCGCTTCTGGGCGGCGTACCCACGTGAGCCCGGCTGGCGCGAGCGGCAGCCGATCTACCAACTCTGGCCGGGCATCGTGCACCTGGTGCTGTTCGGGAGCGGGTATCGGCCGTTGGTGGAGGGGTTGTTGGCGGCGTCGGGGCATTGAGCGCCCGCGAGCGCGACGCCGTGGTTGTCATCCTCACGTCCGCTGGCGGCCAGTGCCCTGGGTAGAGTTCTGGAATGCCTGGATCTCGATGACCTGGCCGCGCGCTCGCGCCGGCCGCATCGCGCC
>SLRS01000073.1 GCA_007130855.1 Trueperaceae bacterium
ACGCGCCCGCTGCGCCTGCGCTGGCAGCGCCAGCTCGAGGAAGGCCCCCAGTGGCCCGCGGGACTCGGCGCCGCAGCCGGCTGGATCGCCGTGGCGCAGCGCTCCGACCAGCTCGCCTTGCTCCACCCCGCCGACGGCAGCGTGAGTGCTCGCTTCCCGCTCAGCGACGAGGTCGCGACCCCTCCGCTGTTCGCTGCGAACCGGCTGGTGGTGGCCAGCCGCGACGGGGTGGTGAGTGCGCTCGTCTGGCCCCAGGGCGAGCTGGCATGGAGCCGCGACGACGTCGACGCGGTCGGCCTGGCGCACTTGGGACGCGACCTGATCGTGAGTTGCCGCGACGGTCGGCTCGAGCGCTGGGACGAGCACGGCGCGCCGCGCTGGCGCTTCGACGCCGGCCAGGGGCTCGTGAGCGCGGCCTGCCTCCACCGCGGCAACGCCCTGGTGTTCGACGAGACGGGCTGGCTGCACGCCGTCAGCCTCGAGCGCGGCACGCGCCGGTTCAAGGTCGAGGTGGGCCCGAGCGTGGCCGCGCCGGTCGCGGTCGAGGGCGTGGCGTTGCTCGCGACGCGCGACGGCGAGCTGCACGCGTTCGACATCGAGCGCCACGAGGTCCGCTGGACCTACGATCTCGACGGCGCCCTGTGGGCCCCGCCGGCGGTGGCGGGGCGGCAGATCTTCGTGGCCTCCTGGGGCGAACGCCTGCACGCGCTCGCGCTGCGCAGCGGCGACGACGTCTGGGAGCAAGCGCTGGCCGCGCCCGTCACGGCCGCACCGGTGGTGGCGGCCGGGGTGGTGTACGTGGCCACCGAGGGCGGCGAGCTCTTCGCCTTCGACGCCGTCGGGGGGCGCCCGTTGGGCAGGCACCAGATCGGGCGCGCACCCATCCAGGCCAGCCCGCTCGCCGTCGGCGACGCCCTGGTCGTGGCCGCGATCGACGGCACCGTGCACTGCTACGAGTAACCGTGTCCGGCAGGCGCTCGCGTGAGCGCCTGCCGGACGTTTCAGTCGCTGCCGACCAGGACGGGCGTCCGCGCGCCGTCCTCACGCAGCCGCGCCAAGGCGGCGTCGGCCACCACCTGCAGCGCCAGTTCGACGACGCCGGCGTCCTCGCTGCTCGGCCTGGGCGCCACCAGCCAGGTGCTGGCGAGCGTGCGCGGCCACACCTCGAGCAGCCGGCGCGCGTGGGCGCTGCCTGTCAGCATCACGTGGCGCTCGATCAAGGCCCGCAGCAGCGCCGCCTCGGGACCCCGTGCGGGCTCGGCGCCGGCGAGCGACTGCAGCTGCACCATGCCGGGGTTCACGCGTCCCGGCAGCCGCTCCGAGGGATCCCACACGTACGCCAGGCCGCCCGACATGCCCGCCCCGAAGTTGCGCCCCGTGGGCCCCAGGACCACGACCACACCTCCGGTCATGTACTCGCAGCCGTGGTCGCCGCAGCCCTCCACCACCACCAGCGATCCCGAGTTGCGCACCCCGAGCCGCTCACCGGCCTGACCGGCCGCGTAGAGCGCCCCGCCGGTGGCGCCGTAGAGCACGGTGTTGCCGATGATCACACTGGTCTCGCTCGGCATGCGCGAGCGCGCCGGCCGCACCACCAGCTCGCCACCCGACATGCCCTTGCCGACGTAGTCCTGCGCCTCGCCGACCAACGTCAGCTGCATCCCGCTCACCGCGAACGCGCCGAAGCTCTGCCCCGCCACACCGCGGAAGCGGAAACGGACGGTGCCGGGCGCCAACCCCGCGTCGCCATAGCGCCGCGCCAGCTGTCCCGCGACGCGCGCGCCGAGCGAGCGGTCGCGGTTGCTGATGGCGTAACCGCGCTCGACGCGCTCGCCGCGCTCCAAGGCGGCCGCGGCGTCGCGCACGAGCTGCTCGTCGAGCGGCACGCGCTCGGGCCGCTCGTTGCGGGCCTGCATGCGCCGCCGCGGCGCCGTGCCGCTCGGGTCTGCGTCGCGCAGCAGCGCCCGCAGGTCGACGCGGGCCACCTTGGGCAGCGCCACCTCGCGCGGCCGCAACAGGTCGACCCGACCGATCACCTCGTCGAGCGAGCGCACGCCGAGGCGCGCGAGCAGCATCCGCACCTGCTGCGCCACGTAGGTCATGAAGCGGATCACGTGCTCGGGCTCGCCCTGATACTTGGCCCGCAGGTCTTCGCGCTGGGTGGCGATGCCCACGGGGCAGGTGTTGAGGTGGCACTGACGGATCATGGCGCAACCGCTCGCCACGAGCGCGGCGGTACCGAAGCCGTAGGCCTCGGCGCCGAGCAGCGCGGCCATCACCACGTCGCGGCCGGTCTTGAGTCCGCCGTCCACGCGCAGCAGCACCCGCTCGCGCAGGCCGTTGGCGACCAGCACCTGCTGCGTCTCGGCCAGCCCGAGCTCCCACGGAACGCCGGCGTGCTTGAGGCTCGACAGCGGCGAGGCGCCGGTACCACCGTCGTGACCCGACACCTGGATCACGTCGGCGTAACCCTTGGCGACCCCCGCGGCGATCGTGCCCACCCCCGAGGTGGCGACCAGCTTGACGCCCACGAGCGCCTCGCCGTTGACGCGCTTGAGGTCGTAGATCAGCTGGGCGAGATCCTCGATCGAGTAGATGTCGTGGTGGGGCGGCGGCGAGATCAGCGTGACGCCGGGCACGCTGCGGCGGATACGACCGATCTCCTCGTCCACCTTGTGGCCCGGGATCTGCCCGCCCTCACCGGGCTTGGAGCCCTGGGCCATCTTGATCTCGATCTCGCGCGCCGAGACGAGGTACTCCGCGGTGACCCCGAAGCGCGCCGAGGCGACCTGCTTGATCGCGCTGTTGGCGTCGTCGCCGGCGCGCGGGTACCAGCCGCCGAGGCTGCGCTCCGCCATGTCGCGCTCATACGGCCGGAAGCGCTCGGCGTCCTCGCCGCCCTCGCCGGAGTTGCTCTTGGCGCCCAGCCGGTTCATGGCCACCGCCAGCGTCTCGTGCGTCTCGCGCGAGATCGCACCGTGGCTGATCGCCTGCGTCGAGAAGCGCGTGACGATGTCCGCGACGCTCTCGACCTCGTCGATCGGCAGGCTCGGACCGGCAGGCGCGAACGCGAGCAGATCGCGTAGCGCCGTCGGCGGCCGCTCGTCGACCAGCGTGGCGTACTGCTCGAAGGCCGCGTCGTCGGCCGTGCGCACCGCCTTGTGCAGCGCCTTGAACACCAGCGGGTTGAGCGCGTGGTACTCGCCGGCCTTGCGATAACGGTAGATGCCGCGGTCACGCAGCGTCTCGTGCTCGCCGAACGCCTCGGCGTGCAGCCGCAGGGAGTCGGTGGCGATGGCCTCGAGGCCGATGCCGCCGACGCGGCTGGTGGTGCCGCAGAAGTAGCGCTCGATCACCGCGTCGTCGATCCCGAGCGCCTCGAACACCTGGGCGCCGCGGTACGAGGAGATGGCCGAGATGCCCATCTTCGACATCACCTTCAGCACGCCCTTCTCGAGTGCGGCGACGTAGTTGGGCACGGCGCGCGCGGGCACGAAGCCGGCCGGCACCTGCTTGGCGCGTTGCGGCACGTCGCGGGCGGTGGCGAAGGCGAGGTAGGGATGCACCAGCGCCGCGCCATAGCCGATCAGGCAGGCGATGTGGTGGTCCTCGCGCGGCTCGCCGGTCTCGCACACCAAGGCGGTGCGGGTGCGCAGACCGGCCCGCAGGAGGCGTTGGTGCACGGCCGAGCTGGCCAGCAGCATCGGGATGGGGGCGTGTTCGGGTCCGGCGCTGCGGTCGGAGAGCACCACGATGCCGTGGCCGGCGTGCACGGCCGAGACCGCCCGGTCGCACAGGTCCTCGAGCGCCACTTCGAGCCCCTCGGGACCGTCGGCGACGCTGAACACGGCCTGCAGCGTGATCGGGCGGAAGGCGCCCTGCGCGAGCAGCCAGGCGAAGCCCGCCTCGTCCACGACCGGCGAGGCGAAGCGCAGCACGCGCGCCGAGAGCGGCTCCTCCTCGAGCAGCGGGCCGCGTGGACCGATGACGGTGTGGAGCGACATCACCATGCGTTCGCGCAGCGGGTCGATGGGAGGGTTGGTCACCTGCGCGAAGCGCTGCTTGAAGTAGCGGTAGAGCTGCTGCGGCTGCGACGACAGGAGCGCCAGCGGCGTGTCGTCGCCCATCGAGCCGACCGGGATCTCGGCCCCGAACACCATCGGCTCGAAGATGCGGTCGTAGTCCTCGGTGGAGTAGCCGAACAGCGCCTGCGCGCGCGTCAGTGCGGCGCTCTCCCAGCCGCGCTCCGCCACCGGATCGGGCGCCAGGGCGGGGGCATCGACGAGGTAGTCCGCCACCCACGCCCGGTACGGCCGGCGCGTCGCCAGGTCGCGCTTCACCGCGTCGTTGCCGATCACGCGGCCGGTGCTGGTGTCCACGGCCAGGACCGATCCCGGTCCCAGCCGGCCCTTCTCGACCACGCGCTCGTCGACGTCGACCAGCCCCGCCTCGGAGCCGACGATCACCAGCCCGCGCTCGGTGATCCAGTAACGCTGGGGACGCAGGCCATTGCGGTCGAGGCCGGCGATGGCGTAGCGCCCGTCGGTCAGCGCCACGGCCGCCGGACCATCCCACGGCTCCATCAGCGTCGCGTGGTAGTCGTAGAAGGCACGCAGGTCGGGGTCGCAATCGGCGCGCTCCTCGTAGGCCTCGGGGATCAGCATGGCGAGCGCGTGCATGGGATCGCGGCCCGCCAGCGTCAGGAGTTCGAAGGCGTTGTCGAGCGCCGCCGAGTCCGAACCGCCGGGCTCGATGATGGGCAGGAGGTCGTGGACCTGCTCGCCGAAGGCGCTGCTCTCGAGCACCGGCTCGCGCGAGCGCATGAAGTTGAGGTTGCCCTGGAGCGTGTTGATCTCGCCGTTGTGCCCCAGGAAGCGGAACGGTTGCGCCAGCGACCAGCGCGGCATGGTGTTGGTGCTGTAGCGCTGGTGGAACACCGCCACTTGGGTGCGGTAGTCCGGATCGGCCAGGTCGCGGTAGAACACCGACAGCTGGTCGGGCACCATCAGCCCCTTGTAGACGATGGTCCGGCTCGAGAACGAGGGCACGTAGGCGCGCCCCAAGGCGAGGTCGCGCAGCCGTGCCTCGATGCGCTTGCGGGTCACGAACAAGAGCCGTTCGAAGGCCAGGCCGCCCAGACCCGGCGGCCGGGCCACGATCACCTGACGGATGATGGGGCGACGCGCCAGGGCGTGGGCGCCGAGCGCGCCGTCGTCGACCGGCGGGTCGCGCCACATCAGCCGCCGCAGCGGGCTCGCATCGATCTCGCGATCGACCGCGTCGTAGATGCGCTCGAAGGGGGCGTCGTTGGCCACGAAGAAGACGCCGACGGCGAGGTCCTCGTCGGCCTCGACGGCGATGCCGACGTCGTCGAGCTCGCGCCGCAGGAGCGCGTGCGGCAGCTGCGTGAGCACGCCGGCGCCGTCGCCGGTACGACCGTCGGCCGACACGGCGCCGCGGTGGGCGAGTTTGCGCAGGGCGCGCAGGGCGTGGTCGAGCACCGAGCGGCTGGGGCCCCCCTGGCAGCTGGCGATGAAGCCGACGCCGCAGGCGTCACGTTCGGCTGGCCACGCGAGGTGGCGGATGTCGGAGTACTGACGCATGCGCTCCCTTTCCGGTCCCCCGACGACGGGTCCACCGACCCGGGCGGCCGTGAGGCCACCGCGAGGGCCTGATGCTCGGGGCTGTGGTACGGGCGGCCGCCGGAAGGGCGGCTGGCGGCCGTGGCGGCACGATAGCAGCGGCGATCGCGCTCGGTCAACCGCGTGCGCGAGCGCACGGCTCGCGCGCTGATGCGCTCCCAGACGCCTCGCTCTCGCTCGCGGCGGCCGCTGGCCTCAGCTTCGTAGGCCGGCGGCGCGCTCGACTTGTGGTTCGTAGCCGAAGGCGGCGCCCGGCGCGACGCCATCGGCGTGGAGCTTCGAGTCGATCGCATCGAGCAGCGCCTGGTAGGAGGCGTCGATGATGTTCGCGTGCGCGCCGACGGTGCCCCAGGTGCGCTCGCCGTCGGTGGTCTCGACGTGCACCCGCACGACGCTGGCGGTGCCGGTGTCGGGACCGGCCAGCACGCGCACCTTGTAGTCGGTCAGGCGCAGGCTCGCCAGGGTCGGGTAGAAGCGCTCGAGCGCCTTGCGCAGCGCGCGGTCGAGGGCGTTGACCGGGCCGTCGCCGTCGGCGGCGGTGTGCTCGAAGGCAGCGCCGACCTGCACGCGCACGCTGGCCTCGCAGCGCGGTCCGACGTCACCGTCACGCTTGTCGATCATGACGGTGTAGCCGTGGAGGGTGAAATAGGGACGGTGGTCGCCGCGGACCTTGCGGGCGACGAGGTGGAACGACGCCTCGGCGCGCTCGAAGGCGTAGCCGAGGTGCTCGAGCTCCTTGAGGCGCCCCACCAGCATGCCGGCCTCGCTGGCCAGCGCGCCGTCGCCGAGCTCGCCGGCCTTGGCCACCAGGTTGGCGCGACCCGACAGGTCCGAGAGCAGCACCCGCCGTACGTTGCCGACGGCCTCCGGCGGGACGTGCTCGTAGGTGTCGGGCCGCCGGTTGACGGCCGACACGTGGATGCCGCCTTTGTGCGCGAAGGCGCCCTCACCGACGTACGGGGCACGCGGGTTCGGGACCAGGTTGGCGCGCTCGTCGACGAACCGCGCCAGCGCGGTGGCCTCGTGCAGGGGCTGGGGTTGGTCGCAGCCGAGCTTGAGCGCCAGCGTCGGCAGCAGGCTCAACAGGTCGAGGTTGCCGCAGCGCTCGCCGTAGCCGCCGATCGTGCCCTGCACGTGGGTCGCCCCCTCGGCGAGCGCCGCGAGCGCGTTGGCGACGGCCACTGCGGCGTCGTTGTGGGGATGGATGCCCAGCGTCGGCGCCGGCTGCCGGCGCGACAGGTGCTCGCGCGCCGCGCGCACGCCCGCGGCGATCTCGCCCGGCAGGCGGCCGCCGTTGGTGTCGCACAGGACCACGCAGCGCGCGCCCGCCGCGACGGCGGCCTCGAGCGTGGCGAGGGCGTAGGCCGGATCGTCGGCGTAGCCGTCGAAGTAGTGCTCGGCGTCGTAGACGACGTCGCGCCCTCGCGCCAGCAGGTAGTTCACCGACGAGCCGATCATCGCCAGGTTCTCGTCGAGGCTGGCGCCGAGCGCCTCGCGCACGTGCAGCGTCCAGGACTTGCCGAACACGGTGACCACCGGTGTGCGGGCGGCGAGCAGCGCCGCGAGGTTCAGGTCGTCCTCCACCGCGACGCCCTTGCGGCGCGTGCTGCCGAAGGCCGCGAGGCGCGCGTGGGCGAGGTCGACGTCGCGCATCTGCTCGAAGAACTCCACATCGCGCGGGTTCGAGCCCGGCCAGCCGCCCTCGATCAGGTCGACCCTGAAGGCATCGAGGCGGCGGGCGACGGCGACCTTGTCGTCGCTCGTGAAGGAGACGCCGAGCCCCTGCGCCCCGTCGCGCAGCGTCGTGTCGTACACCGCGATCCGGCGGCCGCGCAGGGCCTCGAGCCCGGTCACGCCGCTCATGGGGTCGTCACCGCCGGCGTGGCCTGGCGCGCCACACCGGCCGCGAGTTTGTTCAGCACGTCGACGTAGGCGCGCGCGGAAGCTTCGACCACGTCGGTCGAGAGGCCGCGGCCGTGCACCGAGCGCCCCTCGCTCGAGACGCGCACGGTCACCTCGCCGAGGGCGTCCTTGCCACTGCCGACCGAGCGGATCTCGTACGCCTCGAGCGCGATGGGCACCTGGGTGATCCGCTCGAGCGCGTGGTACACGGCGTCGACGGGACCGTCGCCGGTGGCGGCCTCCTCGTAGGTGCCGGTATCGGTGGAGAGCCGCACGGTGGCGACCGGGGTCATGTTCGTGCCCGACTGGAACTGCACCGCCTCGAGCACGTAGGTCTGCGGCACGCGGGCGGTCTCGACCTCGATCAGCGCGCGGATGTCGTCGCTGGTCACGCTCTGCTTGCGGTCGGCGAGGTCCTTGAAGGCCTTGAACAGCACGTTCAGCGTGTCGTCGGCCAGGTCGGCGTAGCCGAGCTCGTCGAGCGTGCGGCGAAAGGCGCGGCGGCCCGAGTGCTTGCCCATCACCAGCACGCCGGCGCTGCGGCCGACGGTCTCGGCCGACATGATCTCGTACGTTTCGAGCGCCTTGATCACACCGTCTTGGTGGATGCCCGACTCGTGCGCGAAGGCGTTGTCGCCGACGACGGCCTTGTTGGGCGGTACCGGGGTGCCGGTCATCATGCTGACCATGCGCGAGGTCCGGTAGAGCTCCTTGGTGACGATCTGGGTTCGGTGCCCCCAGACGTCCTTGCGGGTCTCGAGCGCCATCACCACCTCTTCGAGCGAGGCGTTGCCGGCGCGCTCGCCGATGCCGTTGAGGGTGCATTCGACCTGCGTGGCACCGGCGCCGACGGCGGCCAGCGAGTTCGCCACGGCGAGCCCGAGGTCGTCGTGGCAGTGGGTGCTGAAGTGCACGTCGTAGGCGCCGGGGATGCGCTCGCGCAGGGTGCGGATCAGCGCCGCGTACTCGTCGGGCATGCCGTAGCCGACGGTGTCGGGCACGTTGACGGTGGTGGCGCCGGCGTCGATCGCCGCGCCGTAGAGCCGGACCAGGAAGCCGAGCTCGCTGCGGGTGCAGTCCTGCGCCGAGAACTCGACGTCGTCGGTGTACTCGCGCGCCAGCCGGACGCTCTCCACCGACGCCGCGACGACCTCGTCCTCGGTCTTGCGCAGCATGTGCTCGAGGTGGATCCGCGAGCCCGAGGTGAAGACGTGGATGCGCCCCTTGGCGGCTCGCTCGAGCGCTTGCGCGGCGCGCTCGATGTCGGCCCGGGCGGTGCGCGCCAGGGCACAGATCACGGGGCCGTCGACCTCGCGGGCGATGCGCTCGACGGCCTCGAAGTCACCTTGGCTGGTGATCGGGAAGCCGGCCTCGATGACGTCGACGTTGAGGCGCGCGAGTTGCTTGGCGATCTCGATCTTCTGGGCGGTGTTCAGCGCCACGCCGGGCGTCTGCTCGCCGTCGCGGAGGGTCGTGTCGAAGATGCGGATGTGCGCCATGGGGGTCCTCCATGGGGCCGCCCGGTGAGGGCAGCGGGTCGTCTGGTCAGGATGGCTGGGGCGGTCGCCGCGTTCAGCCCCGCTTCTGGGCGATGAAGGGCATCATCGTGCGTAGCCGCCCTCCCACCTCGGCGAGCTGCGTCGCGCCGGTCGCGAGCCGCTGCGACTGCAGCCGCGGCTGGCCCACCTGGTTCTCGAGCAGGAACTCGCGCGCGAAGGCGCCGGTCTGGATGTCGTGCAGCACCTGGCGCATGGCCGCTCTGGTGTCGTCGGTGACCATCTTCGGACCGGTCACGTAATCGCCGTACTCGGCGGTGTTGGAGATCGAGTGGCGCATGCGCTCGAAGCCGCCCTCGTAGATCAGGTCGACGATCAGCTTCATCTCGTGCACGCACTCGAAGTAGGCGACCTCGGGCTGGTAGCCGGCCTCGACGAGCGTCTCGAAGCCCGCCTGCATCAGCGCGGTCACGCCGCCGCAGAGCACCGCCTGCTCGCCGAAGAGGTCGGTCTCGGTCTCCTCCTTGAAGGTGGTGAGGAGCACGCCGCCGCGGGTGCCACCGATCGCCTTGGCGTAGGCCAGGCCGCGCTGCATGGCCTGGCCGCTGGCGTCTTGGTGCACGGCCAGCAGGCAGGGGACGCCGCCGCCCTCGCGGTAGGTGCGGCGCACCAGATGGCCCGGACCCTTGGGGGCCACCATGAAGACGTCGACGTCGCCTGGCGGTCGGATCTGGTGGAACTGGATGTTGAAGCCGTGCGCGAACAAGAGCGCGTCGCCGGCCGCGAGGTGGGGCGCGATCTGCTCACGGTACACGCTGCCCTGCACCTCGTCGGGCAGGAGCAGCATCACCAGGTCGCCAGCCGCCGCCGCCTCGGGCACCTCGAGCACGCGCAGCCCGGCGGCCTCGGCCTCGGCCCAGGAGGCGGAGCCGCGGCGCAGGCCCACGACCACGTCGAGCCCGGACTCCTGGGCGTTGAGGGCGTGGGCGTGCCCCTGCGAGCCGTAGCCGATCACGGCGATGGTCTGGCCCTGCAGGTGCTGGAGGTTGGCGTCGTCGTCGTAGTAGATGGTGGTGGCCATGGCGCTGGTGTCTCCTCGTGCGCTGCGCGTCACGCGGCGCGGTTGGCGGCGCCGGTGGCGGCGTCGTTGGCGGTGCGTTGGCCGGCGCTGCGCGGGAGCGCCACGCGTCCGGTGCGGATCAACTCGAGGATGCCGAAGGAGCGCATCTGGTCGATGAACGCGTTGGTCTTGCCCTCGTCGCCGGTGACCTCGAAGATCAGCGCGTGGCGGTCGACGTCGATGATGCGGGCCCTGAAGTCCTGGGCGATCTGGCGCAGCTCGACGCGATCCTCCGGCGTGCGCACGGCGACCTTGATCAGCATCAGTTCGCGGTCGACGTAGGGGCCCTCGGAGTGGTCGATCACCTTGATCACGTCGATCAGCTTCTGGAGCTGCTTGTGGAGCTGCTCGATCGCGGCGTCCTCACCGAAGACCACGAAGGTGGTACGGCTCATGCCGGGGACCTCGGACTGCGCCACCGAGAGCGACTCGATGTTGAAGCCGCGCCGGGCGAACAGCGCGGCGATGCGCACGAGCACGCCGGGACGATCGCGCACGGTGACCGACAGCACGTGGCGCCGGGCGAGGCCGACGGCGACGGCCGGCGTGGCGCTCATGACCGCACCGCCGCGGGGGTCTCGCGCTCGTCGGGCTCCTGATCGCCGATGATCATCTCGTCGACGCCGGCGCCGGCCGGGATCATCGGGAACACCTTCTCCGACTCGTACACCACGAAGTTCAGCAGCACCGGCCGCTTGGCGGCGATCGCCTCGGGGATGAGCCGCGCGGCGGTCTCGCGGTCGAAGACGTTGTGCCCCTCGATGCCGTAGGCCTCGGCCAGCTTGGCGAAGTCGGGGTTGGAGTCGGCCAGGAACACCTCGGAGTAGCGCTGGGCGTGGAACATCTCCTGCC
>SLRS01000249.1 GCA_007130855.1 Trueperaceae bacterium
ACCTCCAGCGCCATGTCGTCCTGATCGATCGACACGCTCAGCACGCAACCGAGATCCTCGGTCACCTCGACGGTGATCGAGTCCGACACGGCACTGTCGGCCACGCTCGTCGCCGTGATCTGCGCCTCGCCGGCGCCGACGGCCGTCACCACGCCATCGCCGTCCACACTCGCGACACCGGTATCGCTACTGCCCCACAACACCGCGTCACTCACGCCACCGACCACCTCCACCGACGCCGTCAAGGTGACCTGCTCACCCACCTCCAGCGCCATCTCGTCCTGATCGATCGACACGCTCACGACGCGCGGTTCGAGCGGAACACCGTTCACCGTGGCGCATCCCGCCACTGACAGCGCGACGCCGAGGGCAATCAACAACAAGACCGACGGTTGACGTAACATGATCTACCACCTCACCGATCGCCACCTGATGTGGCAAGACGAGACCCGAGGCCATCGCTGACGCTCGCTCTCCGAAACATCAGTCACGAATGGACCACATCTCACCCTAGACAACATGACCTCGCGCCCACAAGGGAAGCCGACACCAACAGTACGCTCACGACGGTTGCAAGGTGTCGACGAGCGTCCGCAACCGCGACCGCTGCAGCCCAGGCGACAGCGACCGGTCTCCGCTGACCCTAGAGTGAGTTCTCATCACTGAAGCTCGTACATGCAGGAGGAGTCCATGACCCGTATGATCCGACCGCTGGCGATCGTCTCGGTCGTCCTCGTCGGCGTCACCCTGGGCCTTGCGCTCGTCGCGGCGCAGGACGCCATGGATGACGGACGTCCCGACTACTACGCTGAGGGCTGGATGCGGCTCAACCCGCAGAAGAACTTCATCGAAAGCGCCCACCCGGTCGCCAAGGACGTCTACATCAACGAGATCGGCGCCGGCAACGCCTTCGTCGAAGACTTCCCCTTCCCCGACGGCACCGTGCTGGTGAAGGAGTCCATCGATCCCGAGTCGCTCGAAGTGTTCGTCATGACCGCCATGCGCAAGGTCGAGGGCTTCGATCCCGACAACGGCGACTGGCAGTACGGCATGTTCGAGCGCACTGAGAACGGCGAGTTCGAGGGCATGTGGGCCGATGTCGGCACCGAGATGCACCAGATGTGCGTGGGGTGTCACACGAACGCCGCCGACAACGACTTCGTCTTCCTCACCTATCGCGAGGGCACCTGGAACAGCGAGAGCCCCAACTAGTCTCGGAGTTGCGTGCACGCGCAGGCCATCGACGGGGTCGCCCTCACGCAGCGCCACGTGCTGGTGGATGGCCTTCGCCTGCACGTGGCACAAGCCGGTCCTGAGGACGGTCCCCTCGTACTCCTGCTGCACGGCTTCCCCGAATCGTGGCTCGCTTGGCGCCGGCAGCTACCGGCGCTGGCCCGAGCGGGCTACTGGACGTGGGCGCCGGTAGGGCGCGGTTACGACACCAGCGACAAGCCCGCCAGCCTCTTCGCCTACTCGACGGACCGGCTGGCGGGCGACGTGGTGGGCCTGCTGAACACGGCAGGCCGAGCGACGGCGCACGTGGTCGGCCACGACTGGGGCGGGGTCGTTGCTTGGCGCCTCGCGGAACTGCATCCCGAACGCGTCGAGCGGCTCGTGATCATCAACGCCCCGCATCCCACCGTGTTCCGGCAGACCTTGCTCGCGAGCCCTCGCCAGCTCGTCCGCAGTGCCTACGCCGCCTTCTTCCAGCTGCCCCTCCTGCCCGAGGCGGTGCTGCGGGCACGCAACTTCCAGGCACTCGCTCGTGGCCTCGAGCGATCGAGCCGCCCAGGTACCTTCTCCGAAGCCGACTTCGCGGCCTACCGGCAGGCATGGGCTCGTCCCGGAGCCCTCGGCGGCATGCTCAACTGGTATCGCGCTGCGCTCCGGGCGCCGCCACGTTACGTAACTGCGCCACGCATCCGCGTGCCGACGTCGGTGCTCTGGGGCGTGCACGACCTGGCACTTGGAACCGAGATGGCGCGGCCCAGCGTCGACCTGTGCGACCATGGCGCGCTCACGCTCTTCGCCGATGCGACCCACTGGCTCCAGCACGAGGAGGGAGCGGCCGTGAACCGCGCGATCGTGTCGTTCCTCGGTGCGCCCTGAGCCGCGGGCGAGCGCGTCGCTCCTGGCCGAGCGCCGTGTAGGCCACCTGTAGGCCACACGAGATCCGCGCCGCTCCGGTATCATCGTGCTTGGCCGAGCGGCCACGGTTCGCGGGAGTAGCTCAGCTGGTAGAGCGACAGCCTTCCAAGCTGTATGTCGAGGGTTCGAATCCCTTCTCCCGCTCCAAGCATCCGGCCGGGCGGTCGATCATCGGCCGCCCGCGGAATCGCTCGCACCCGTAGCTCAGTGGACAGAGCAGCCGCCTTCTAAGCGGTAGGTCCCAGGTTCGAATCCTGGCGGGTGCGCCATGGCTTGATCGAGGTCACCTCGTCGGAACCCCGCCACGGCGTTCGGCCACGCACGCAGGGCGCAGGGCGCGACGGGATGGATGTGTCAAGCCGCTCGTGGAGGTCCAGTTCGGCGCCATGCTGGCCGTTCTGGACAGCGGTCGGATCCCGACGGAGAGCTGATACCAAGCGTCCGATGGCACGCTTTGGCGGCCTCGCGGGGTCGCGGTGGTTCGTCATCCGCTCCACTTGACGCCCTTCCCTCGAACCTCTATCATGGCACTACCCTGAGTTTCTCGGGGTGACGACGAGGGGAGCACCGATGCCGCCACGCCCATTGAAGCAGCTCCGCATCCTGGACGCCCTGCGCGAGGCGTGGGAGCGCGAAGGCC
>SLRS01000287.1 GCA_007130855.1 Trueperaceae bacterium
GCGCCCCGGCCGCGCCGCGCCCCGGCCGCGCCGCGCCCGAGCACGGCGGGGCCCCGTCCTGAGCGAGGTATCGTGCCCACGTGCCGTGCGTAATTCTTCGTCGTGCGCGCGCGGCGCGAGCGCCTATACTCGTGAACGTGCAGGTCGAACCTCCCCGCCCCGATCAGCGTCCGGCTTCCGCCGGGCGTGGCGCACGCGCGCGCGTGCGCAGCCGCGAGCGGGACGGCGAACGCGGTACTCGCGTGGAGGTCGGCGGCGCGAGCCATGCGGGCAAGGTACGCATGGTGAACCAGGACAGCTTCTGGGTCGGCGAGGTCGCCGGCAAGGGGACGCTGGCGGTGGTCGCCGACGGCATGGGCGGGCATCAGACCGGCGAGGTCGCCAGCCAGCAGGCGGTCAGCACCTTCCGCGCGGCACTCCACCGCAGCCGCGCCACCCCGCCGGCGGCCATGGCGCGTGCCTCGCAGGCGGCCAACCTGGAGATCTACGAGTACGCCCTCGAGCACCCCGAACACCGCGGCATGGGCACGACCCTCACCACCGTCCTGATCGACGACCAGGTGGCGATCGTGGGCCACGTCGGCGACTCGCGTGCCTACCTGGTCCGCGACGGCCAGATCGAGCAGCTCACGCACGACCACTCGTGGGTGGCGGACCGGGTGCGCCAGGGGCTGCTGACCGAGGACGAGGCGCGCCGCCACCGCTGGCGCAACGTGATCACCAACGCGCTCGGCGCCACCACCGCGTTCAAGCTCGACCTGCACCACTTCGAGTTGCGCGAGGGCGACCGCCTGCTGCTGTGCTCGGACGGCGTGTCGATGCTGCTGTCCGAGCCGATGATGCTGCAGCTCATCGCCACCCACCCCCCGCAACGGGCGGCGGAGCGCCTCATCGAGGAGGCGAACGATCGCGGCAGTCCCGACAACGTCACGGCCGTGGTCCTGCGGGTGATCTCGGTCGCGCCGCGCTCGAAGCGCTACGCGCTGCCGGAACGCGACACCGGCACCGCCTCGATCGACATCACCGACACCCTCTCGGGCATCCGCCGCGTCGAGGACACCTTCCCGGTGCGCTCCTACCTCGCGGCCCTGCGCAAGCAGTCCTGGTACCCGTACCGGTTGTGGATCGTGGGATCGGTCTACTTGCTGCTGCTGTTCGTGCTGTTCTCGGTGTTGCGGGCCACCGCGACGTAGCGCCGCTCGAGCGCGGCGATCAGCGCTCGACGTCCGGGGGGTGGCGGCGACGCGTGGGCCGACGCAGAGACTCGCGTAGACTGGGGCATGCGCGAGATCATCAAGACCGACCATGCCCCGGCAGCCATCGGACCCTACTCGCAAGCCGTCGCCTACGGCGGCCTGGTGTTCACCTCAGGCCAGATCCCGCTCCTCCCGGACGGCTCGCTGGTGGAGGGCGACATCGAGGCGCAGACGCGCCAGGTGCTCGCCAACCTCGCGGCGGTCTTGGAGGCCGCCGGGAGTTCGCTGGAGCAGGTGCTCAAGTGCACCGTGTTCCTCAAGGACCTCGACGACTTCGCCGCCATGAACGCCGTCTACTCCGAGGTGTTCCTGAGCGAGCAACCCGCGCGCTCCACCGTCCAGGTGGCGAAGCTGCCGCTCGACGTGCGCGTCGAGATCGAGGCGGTGGCGCTGCGCAGCCCCCGGTAGCGCTTCAGGCGAGCACGAACAGCACGTACGCCCCGTAGGCGACCAGCAAGACCGCGCCCTCGCGTCGTCCCACGCGCCAGCCGCTGACCGCGACCGGCGCCACCACCAACGCGGCCGCGAGCATCGCCAGCAGGTCGAAGCGCAGCGCGGCCACCTCGGCCTGGAGCGGCTGCACCAGGGCCGCGGCAGCCAGGACCAGCAGCAGGTTGAACACGTTCGAGCCGACGATGTTGCCCAGGATCATGTCGCCCTGCCGCCGCAGCGCGGCCGCGATGCTGCTCGCGAGCTCGGGCAGGCTGGTCCCGAGCGCCACCATCGTGAGCCCGATCGCCCGCTCCGAGACGCCCCAGGCCTGTGCCAGCCCGACCGCGCCGGCCACCAGCGCCTGCGCGGCCAGCGCCAGGAGCCCCACCGCCGCGAGCGCCAGCAACGCCGGCCGCCAGCGCGGTGCGGAAGCGGCCGCGGCCGCACCGCGTGCGACCACCATGCCGCCGTCGCCGCGGAACGTGATCAGCAGGAACGCGACCAAGCCCGCGAGCAGCAGCACGGCGTCGAAGCGGCCGAGGGTGCCATCGAACAGCAGCAGCGCCGCGAGCAGCGACGCGCCGATCATCACCATCACCTCGCGCCGCACGAAGCTCCAGCTGGTCGCGAGCGGCCACATCAGCGCCGAGCCGCCCAGGATCAGGCCGACGTTGGCCACGTTGGAGCCCAGGACGTTGCCGAGGGCGATCGCCGGCGCGTCGCTGAGCGCGGCGACCAGCGAGGCGGCCAACTCGGGCGCGCTGGTCCCGAACGCCACCACGGTCAGGCCGATCACGAGTGGGCTGAGGCCGAACGCGCGCGCCAGCTTCGAGGCGTTCACCACCAACAGGTCGCCGCCGTAGGCGAGCCCGCCGATGCCGATCACCACCAGGCCCAGGTCGAGCACGGCGCAGCCTACCGCGCGGCCCAGCCCGCGCGCGTCACAGCCGCCCTGCGGCGCGGCGCATCAGGTAAGCGCATGCTCACCCCACCCATCTGCTGAAAGGTACCCTGGAGCCATGCGGACCCGGATCGTCGACCTCGCCTTGATCGCCTCGCTCGTGGTGGTCGCCGGTGGCATCATGTGGACGCTCTTCAACCTCGGCGGCACGCCGCGCCCGCCCACGCCACCGACGACTGCCGCGCCGACCGACCCCGCCCCCGGCCAGCAGGCCCTGCCGAGCCCGCCGAGCGGCAGCGGCGTGATCGTGGTCGATCCCAACGACCCGACCGCGCCGGGGACCGCCATCGTGCCCGTCGCACCCGACGCGCCCGACGCGACGGGGCCCGCGCCCGCGACGCCGGCCACGCCCGCTCCCGACGCCGCCGAGACCGCCGCGGCCGATCCGGCGGAGCCGCCGCCGACCGATCCCGGGCGCACGCTGCCAGCCGCCGCGGCCGCGCCGGTGCCGAGCGGGACGGTGGGTCTCGAGCGGGTCGGCTTCTCGTACGTCACCGGCGGCGCCGGCGCCTGCGGGGTGGTGCTCGAGCCCTGGCAACACGTGGCCGTCAGCCGCGAACTGCTCGAGGCCTACGGCTGCGGCGCCCGCGTCACGCTCACCCTCGACGATCCCGCCGGCGACCGGGAGTCGTTCACGGCGGTCGTGGCCGACACCATGAACCCGCAGTTCAGCCGCACCGCGAACGTGTACGTCGGGACCGACGAGGACGCCTTCGCGTACGGCCTGACCGCAGGGAGCATCACCCCGCTGGAGTGAACGCGCCGCACCAGGTTCGGCGTTCGTCCGGGCGTTCACTGGTAACCTGCACGACGTGACCGAGACCGCGCACGTCCGCAGCCCGAGCGACGTCGACGCCTTCGGCCTCGACGGAGGCACGCTGCTCGTCACCGGCGGGACGGGCTCGTTCGGCCAGCGCCTGACACGGACGCTGCTCGACGCCGGCGAGGTCCGGAAGCTGATCATCCTCAGCCGCGACGAGCTCAAGCAGTACGAGATGCGCGAGCGCTTCGACGACGACAAGCGCCTGCGCTTCTTCCTCGGTGACGTGCGCGACGCGCGCCGCCTCGCGCGCGCCTTCGACGGTGTCGACGTCGTGGTGCACGCTGCTGCACTGAAGCAGGTGCCCGCGGCCGAGTACAACCCCTTCGAAGCGGTGAAGACCAACATCCACGGCGCCCAGAACGTCATCGACGCCGCCATCGACGTCGGCGTGCGGCGGGTGGTCGCGCTCAGCACAGACAAGGCCAGCAGCCCCATCAACCTCTACGGCGCCACCAAGCTGGTGAGCGACAAGCTGTTCGTGCAGGGCAACACCTACGCCGGTGGCAAGCGGACCCGCTTCGCCGTGGTGCGCTACGGCAACGTGGTCGGCAGTCGCGGCTCGGTGGTGCCGTTCTTCCGCGAGCGCGCCAAGCGCAACGGGGTGCTGCCGATCACCGACGAACGCATGACGCGCTTCTGGATCACGCTGCAACAGGGCGTGGATTTCGTGCTCTCCAGCCTCACGACGATGCGGGGCGGCGAGTTGTTCGTGCCCAAGATCCCCAGCATCCGCGTCACCGACCTGGCCCACGCGATCGCCCCCGACGCTCGCCTCGAGCTGGTCGGCATCCGCCCCGGCGAGAAGCTGCACGAGGAGATGATCAGCGTCGACGACGCCCGCCGGACGGTCGACATCGGCGACCGCTACGTGATCCAGCCCGAGTTCGGCTGGTGGGGCCGCGATCAGCTCGAAGGCACGGCGCTGCCCGAGGGCTTCGCCTACACCAGCGACCGCAACGACACCTGGCTCGACGGTGACGCGCTAAGGGCCGTCTTGCAGGACGCCTGAGATGATCCCGTACGGCCGCCAGTGGGTCGACGAAGACGACATCGCCGCCGTCGTCGAGGTGCTGCGCAGCGACTACCTCACCACCGGCCCCGCCGTGCCGGCGTTCGAGAAGGCGCTGTGCCAGGCCACCGGCGCCGCGCACGCCGTGGCGCTGAACTCGGGCACCTCGGCGCTCCACGCCATGTACTTCGCCGCCGGCCTCCAGGCGGGCGACGAGATCATCACCAGCCCCCTCACCTTCGCCGCCACCGCCAACGCCGCGCTCTACCTGGGCGCCTCGGTGCGCTTCGTGGACGTCGAACCCGACACCGGCAACCTCGATCCCGAACGGGTCGAGGAGGCGATCGGTACGCGTACGAGGCTGATCGTGCCGGTGGACTTCGCCGGGCATCCGGCGGACTACGACCGCCTGCGCCCCATCGCCGAGCGGCACGGCCTCGGCCTCGTGGCCGACGCGGCGCACTCGCTCGGCGCCTGCTACCGGGGCCGACCGGTCGGCACGCTCGCCGACGCCAGCGAGCTCTCCTTCCATCCGGTGAAGCCGATCACCACCGCCGAGGGCGGGGCGCTGCTCACCGACGACCCCGCCCTGGCGGCGCGGGCGGCCCGCTTCCGCACGCACGGCATCACCAAGGAACCGAGCGAGCTCGAGCAGTCCGACGAGGGCCCGTGGTGGTACGAGCAGCACGACCTGGGCTACAACTACCGGCTCACCGACGTGCAGGCCGCGCTCGGGACGAGCCAGATGACCAAGCTCGGGCGCTTCCTCGAGCGTCGCCGGGCGATCGCGGCGGCCTACGACGAGGCGTTCGCCGACCTCAGCGCCATCGAGCTTCCCGGCCGACGTGCGCACGTGGAGCCCGGCTGGCACCTGTACGTGATCCGTACCCGCGACCCCAGGCTGCGGCGGCCGCTGTTCGAACGGCTGCGAGCCGCCGGCCTCGGCGTGCAGGTGCACTACCTCCCCGTCCCCTGGCATCCGTACTACCGGGCGCTCGGCTTCGAACGCGGTGCGACACCCGTTGCCGAGCACTTCTACGCGCGCTCGATCTCGTTGCCGCTGCACCCGAAGCTGGGGCCGGCCGACGTGGCGCACGTCATCGACGTCGTCCGCGACGCCCTCGGCGAGGCCTGAGAGGTGGAACCGCATGCGCACTACGAGCGCCTCGCACGCATCGAGACGCCGCGGCTCTACCTGCGCCCGCTGGCGCTGCGCGACGCCGAGGACATCGTGCGCTGGCGCTCGGATCCCGAGAGCGCGGCGCTCTTCCTCAGCGCCCAACCGACGCTCGAGGAGCACCTGCGCTGGTTTCGTGGCCTGCGCCTGGGACGCTGCGACTACGTGGTCGTGGAGCGCGCCACGGAGCGCTCGATCGGGGCGCTGAACTACAAGGCCATCGACGAGCGCGACGGCAGCTGCGAGACGGGCACCCTGATCGGCGAGCGCGCCAGCCGCGGTAAGGGTTACGCCCGCGAGGCGAAGGTGGCCTGGATGCTCTACGGGTTCGCGTGCCTGGGCCTGCGCACGGTCGACGTGCTGATGCACGAGGCCAACGAGGGCATCATCCGGCTCAACACCGCGTTGGGCTACGAACACGTCGGCAGCGAGCGCCACGCGACCGCGCTCGGCGACGAGGCGACCTTCGTGAGGATGCGGCTCGACGTGGCACGGGTCACGTGCCTCGCCATCTACCGCGAGCTCGACCTGCACGGCTTCCTGGCGACGATCGAGGCGCGCGCGGCGAGCGGCGCGGGCGAGGCGGGCGACTGATGCGTTGGCTGATGCTGAGCGTGGCCTCCCCGTCCATCGGGCTCGGGCACGTGTCGCGGACCGGCCTGCTCGCCGCGGCGGCCGCGGCGCAAGGCGTCGCGGTCGACGTGGTGGTGCCGCCCGGCTCGCAACGGGCCCAGCACGTCGCCGGCCACGCCGGCGTCTGGCACGAACGGCCCTGGCATCGCGCCTCGCTCGCGCCCTTCGTCGCCGGCTCGGCGACGCCAGACGTCGTCGTGCTCGACGCGCCCGACGAGGTGCTCGACGGCGTCGGCTGGATCTCGACCGAGCGGAGCGCCGCCGGCCGTCCGCTGGTGGCGGCGTTTCGCATGTACGGCGTCGCCGGCCCCGGGTTGCCGCCGGAGGACGTGAGCCTCACGCCGTCGTTCGCGGCGCCGGCACACCGTAGGTCCGCGCCCGGTGGCCGGCGCTGGCGCCACGTGACGGGCCGCGAGCTGATCCTCGTCCGCGAGCGCTGCTTCGCGCCGCCCGATCAGTCGAAGGACCGTCCCGAGCGGGTGCTGATCACCATGGGTGGCGCCGATCCCGCGGGCCTCACCGCCCTCGCGTGCGAGGCCTGCGACGCTTCGATCACCGCGCGCGCCACGGTGACGGTGGTGGTAGGAGCCCTCGACCCGCGCTGGCCGCAGCTCGAGGCGGAGCACGGCGGCAGGCTGCAGCTGCTGCGCCAGGGCGACGTCGATTTCGACGACCTGCTGCGGCGTTCGGCCGTGGCCGTCATCGCCGGCGGGCTCACGCGCTACGAGTGCATCGCCGCGCGCACACCCTTCGTCGCCCTGTCGGCCACGCCCGAGCAGGCGGCGTTCACGCGGCTCGTCGTCGAGGCCGGTTTCGGGGTGCACGCCGGCGTCGGCAGCGAGCTGAGCAGCGCCCGCGTGCGTGCCGCCGTGGCCGGCCTGCTCGACGACGCGTCCGGCCGCAACACGATGGCCGAGCTGGCGCCGCGGCTGCTGCAGCGCGAGGCGCCCGCGCGGTTGTGCCGACAGCTGAACCGCTGGCAGGCGCAGGCGGCGGTGCGAGCATGAACCTCGCCGTGATCCCCGCGCGCGGCGGGAGCAAGCGCATCCCGCGCAAGAACGTGCGCGCCTTCGCCGGCAAGCCGATCATCGTGTGGTCGATCGAGGCGGCCTTCCACTCGGGCGTGTTCGATCGGGTGGTGGTCTCGACCGACGACGAGGAGATCGCCGACGTCGGTCGCGCGGCGGGGGCAGAGGTGCCGTTCACGAGGCCGGCCGAGCTCGCCGACGACCACACCGGCACGCGCGCGGTGATGGCGCACGCGGTCGCGGCGCTGACCGTTGCCGAACCGTCGACGACGATCGTGTGCTGCTTGTACCCGACCGCACCGTTCGTGGCCGCTGACGACCTCCGCAGCGCCGTGGACCTGCTCCGCACCGACGCGGACACCGACGTGGTCATGACCGTGGCGGCGTTCGCGTCACCGATCTGGCGTGCGTTGGTGCTCGACGGCGACCGGCTGCGGCGGGCGTTGCCCGGGTACGCCGGGGCCCGCTCGCAGGATCTGCCGCCGGCGTACTTCGACGTGGGCCAGTTCTACATGGCGCGCAGCGAGGTGTGGCTCGATCCGGGCCGGCGCTTCGTCACGGGCGCCGTCCCCATCGTCGTCCCCGCGGAGCGGGCCATCGACATCAACACGGCCGCGGACTGGGCCCACGCCGAGCGCACGTTCCGCGCCCTGGGACTCGCCGCGCGGCGGAGCTGAGGAGGCGAGCGTGCGACTGCGTCTCGTGCGCCCGCAACCGCTCGCGTTCCTGGTCAAGAACCTGAGGAGCCCGGTCACCTACGAACAGGGCCTCATGAAGGTGCTCCCCTTCTGGCTGCGCGGGTTCGGTTCCGAGCAGGTAGCGCTGTACGAACTCACCCGCGCGAACCGCGGCGCCTACCTGCCCGACTTCCTCCAGTACCGCATCACCCTCGCCACCAACCGCAACGTCTGGCCCATCCTCCACGACAAGCTGCTGTTCGACGCCTTCATGCGCGGCCGGCTGCCGCTGTCGCCGCTGCTGTTGGCCCTCTCCGACGGTCGCCCGCTGCAGCTCGGCGGCGACTACGGCCTCGAGGCATGGTTCGCGGAGATCGCAGCGGGCCAGCCCTTCGTCGTCAAGCCGCTGCAGGGGGGCGGCGGCTCGGGCCTCTCGTTCGTGCGCCTGCGCGAGGACGGCAGCGTCGAGCGCAACGGCCGGGTGTGCTCCTGGGCGGAGCTGCGCGACTGGGTGCAGGGTCTCGCCTACCACGGCGTCTACCGTCGCGAGCAGCAGCATCCCGTGCTCGCCGAGCTCTACGCGCCCACCACCAACACGCTGCGCCTGCACATCTTCCGGAGCGATGCGGGAACGCCCGAGATCCTCGGCGCAGCGCTGCGGGTGGGCGTCGCGCGGTCGCTGCCGGTCGACAACTTCAACCAGGGCGCGCTGTCGATCCACGTCGACCCGCTCACGGGCGTCACCGGGGTCGGCATCGCGCGCGGGCCCGACGGACGTCCGGTCCGGCTGGAGCGGCATCCCGAGTCGGGCCGTGCGCTCGCAGGCATCGCGATCCCCTCGTGGGAGGCCATCCGCGCCGCGCTGCTCGGCTTCCACGAGCGCCTGCCGGCGTTCGACCTGGTGGGCTGGGACGTCATCGTGACCGAGGCCGGCTTCGTGGTGATCGAAGGGAACCACAACCCCCAGCTGCGCACGACGCTGGTCCACGCCAACCTGGCTACGTCGGAGGCGTTTCGAGCCTTCTGCCAGCGTCGCCGGTTGCTGTCGGGTGCAGCGGGCCGTGGCTCGACGGCTGGGCGGCGCGATCGAGGTAGAACTCCAGGACCGCGCGGCCCACGTCCCGCGCGACCCCTTCCATGACGAAGAGGGGTCCGGGTGCCGGCGAGAACTCGACCTCGCCGATCGCATAGGCCCCGGCGTCGCCTTCGTCGAAGGTCGTGAAGTCACGCGCGAACATGTCGACGCCGCCGTAGCGCATGCCGGGGATCGCCGCGATCGCGGCGAGCGCCAGCTGGAGGTAGCGCGGGTGCACCGCCTCGGTCGCGTCGACGTTCTCCCCGCCGGACCCGGCGTTGGTCGCATCCTGGAGCTGGACCCGCTCACCGCTCGCGGGTACGCTCGACAGCGCGATGCCCAGGCGCTTCAGGCGACCGAGCCGCGCGACATCGTCCGGGATGAGGCGCTCGGCGTAGAAGGGGCGCGCCGCGCGCAGCGCGTTCTTGGCCTGGATCAGCTCGAGCAGGGTCGCGACACCGTCGCCGACGACGTACGCCGCTACGCGTCGGATCACGCCGACGACGCGGTCCCCCACCACGAAGAAGCGATAATCGGTGCCGCCGGCGAACTGCCGCTCGACCAGGAAGCGCTCGTTGTCGCTCCCGGCGACGCTGGCCAAGGCGCGCGCGCCGGCCTCGCGGACGCCCTCGGCCGTGTCGATGCCCAGGGTCACGCCGCGAGCGCGCGACAGGCTGGTGGGCTTGACGACCACCGGGTAGCCCAGCACCTGCGCGTAGGCGACGGCCTGCTCGAGCTCAGCGGCCGCGAACGTCGCCCCCTCGTTGATCGTGAGTCCCGCGCGGGTCAGGAGCAGGCGCGTCAAGTCCTTGTGATCGCACAGGTACTTCGCCGCCGCCGACGAGGTCGGGCCGCACATCTGCAGGAACTGGTGCGGGCGGCCGCCGATCGTCACCTCCAGCACGTAGTGGTCGAGCCTGGTGACCGGGAGGCCCAAGCGCACGGCGGCGTCCTCGAGGACCCTGGACTTGAGGTTGGAGTCAGCCACGCGATCCTCCCGCGACCAGGGTCAGAAGTCGACCCGGTAGTTCACCCTGAACTGCTGCGCGGAGCGCGCCTGCGCGACACCGGCGATCTCGTACGCGCCGTAGGCGAAGACCAGGTCGCGGTAGCCCCAGCGCAGCTCGTAACCGCGCGTGCTGGTGCTCGCTCCACCGAGGTCGGTGTCCCAGTCGCGGCCCACGCCCGGCACCGGGTCGCCGCCGGGCTCGGCGAAGCTGGCGGTGTTGGTGCCGCCGTAGTGCCCGTAGCGGGCACTGAGGGTGGAGTAGGGGCCGAAGAGGAATGCGTCGAGGACGAGGCCGACGCTCCACTGCAGCTCGCTGGCGGTGAAGCTGCCGGCGGCGTGGTCGGGACCGTAGCTCGTGGCCCGGTAGTTGACCGCGCCGAGCAGGCTCGGCCGCACGATGCCGGCGTCGAACACGGCGCTCTGCCACGAGGTGCCGGCTACGACCTCGCTGTACTGCTCGCGCAGTGCTCGCGCGTCGTCGTAGACGCGGTAGCCGAGGTAGGGCCGCAATGCCAGGTAGACGATGTCCACGTCATAGCTCGCCGCCAACTCGAGCTCGCTGCCGCTGGCGCCGGGGTCGAAGCGGCGGTAGCCGAGCTCGAGGTCGAGGCCCGCGAGCAACGCGTTCGCCGCGCTCCCGCGATGCCTGAGCGCCAGGCCGACCTGGGTCTCGTACTCGCCGTCCATCTCGATGTACCCCTGCGACTCGCGCTCCAGACCGAGCGCCTCGAGCGCATCGACCGTCACGCCATCGACCGCGACCGACTCGAAGAACGCCTCGAGCGCGAAGCCAGCGAACAGATCCGCCGACCCATACACCCCGAACGCGGTCACGGCCTCGTTCGTAGCGACGCTATAGGAATCGAAGA
>SLRS01000129.1 GCA_007130855.1 Trueperaceae bacterium
GCGCCGGCGCGAGGGCCGCCAGCGCCCGGCGCGAGCTCGGCTCGAGCGCCTCGAGCCGTTCGTCGCTGAGCGGCGTGCCGCCGCCGGCCAGCGCCTGCACCCGCTCCCGCTGCAGCCACAGCCGTTTGGGCCAGTGGAAGCGCTCGAAGGCGCGGGCGGCGGCGGCGTCGGGGGTGGTGCACAGCAGCACCATGAGTGCCGCGGCGGCGCCGGGTGCTCCGTTGGGGTCCCCGCGCCGCGGGGCCTCCTGCGCCGCCGTGTCGAGCCGCTCGAGGGCGGGCGCGTCGAGCGTCAGGCCGTACAGCGGCTCGAGCACGCCGATCGCGGCCAGCTGCCGCAGCGCGGGCGCCACCCGGGGCTCGGAGAGCGTCAGCTCGAGTTCGCCCCGTAGGCGCTGGCCCGACACGTTCGCCAGCACCTCCGGGCGCAGCGCCGCCGTCGCCTTCGCGAGCGCGTCGTCGTCGAAGCGCAGCCCCAGGCGTCCGGCCAGGCGGGCACCGCGCACCAGCCGCGTGGGGTCCTCGACGAACGAGAGCGGATGCAGGACCCGCAGCCGGCGAGCCTCCAGATCGGCCAGGCCGCCGAAGGGGTCGATCAGGTCGGCCGGCGTGGGGTGGAAGCGCACCGCGAGTGCGTTGACCGAGAAGTCGCGGCGCGCCAAGTCGTCGACCAGGCGGCCGGCGCGGACCTCGGGCAGGGCGCCGGGGGTCGGGTAGGCCTCGGCGCGAGCCGATGCCAGGTCGACCACCAGGCCGTCGTCGAGCCGGAGGCTGGCGGTCCCGAACTCGCTGTGCACCGCCAGGCTACCGCCGAGCACGCGCTGCAGCGCCCGCCCCAAGGACGGAGCGCCGCGCCGGCCCGGTTGCGCGCGCGGGAGGTCGTTGCTGACGCTCGAGGCGTCGGCCTCGACCACCAGGTCGAGATCCTGGTACCCCGTTCCCATCAGGCCGTCGCGGACGGTGCCGCCCACCAGGTAGAGGCGCGCGCCCGACGCCAGCGAGGCGGCGAGGTCGATCACCCGCCGCGCGCCCTCGGGCAGCGACGCCAGCACCCGCTCCGCCGGAGCGCGCAGGTCCGCGCCGGGATGGCGCGCGCGGATCAGGTCGCTGCGGGTCACGATCCCCCGGAGCTCGCCGCCGTCGACGATCGGCAGGCGGCCCACGTCGTGCCGCAGCACCAGCCGCTCGAGCTCGCGCAAGGTGGTGTCGGGCGCGGCGGTGATGGCCGGGCGGGTCATGAAGCTCTCGACCAACGCGTCGGCGATCCCGTGGCGCAGCGCGTGATCGAGGTCGCGCCGCGAGATCACGCCCACCAGCCGTCCCGCCTCGTCCACCACCGGCATGCCGTTGTGGGCATGACGCGCCAGTTCCTGGCGCGCCTGCGCCACCGTCGAGGCGGCGCGCACCGTCCGTACCGGCGCGTTCATCACGTCGCGCGCGCGCAAGGGTGGGTCCACGAAGCGCGGCAGCACCGCCAACACCCGCTCGAGCGCCTGTTCGGGCGGCGCCTCGCAGCGCGCGAAGGCGGCACGGCGGTGGCCGCCGCCGCCCACGGCCTGCTGCAGCGCTCCGGCCACGTCGACACGCGAGCCGGAGCGCGCGAAGACCAGCGTGCGGTCGTCCATGCGCGCCGCGATCACCACGGCGTCGGCGCCGGTGTCGTCGAGCAGCGTGTTGGCCAGCCCGCTGGCCGACGGCAGGTAGTCGTTGCGCGAGAAGCTCGCCGTGACCACGCTGCGGCCCGCCACCTCCACCGTGCGTGACGCCTGGAGCAACTGCTCGCGCAGGCCGCTCAGCTCCGGCGGGAGCAGCGTGCTGCGGAAGCGCCGCACCACCTCGAGATTGGCCCCCTGCCGCAGCAGCCAACTCGCCGCCTGGTGGTCGTCGGGCGTGGTGTGGTCGAAGGTGAGGTCGCCCGTGTCCTCGTGCAGACCGAGCAGCGCCAGGCTCGCGAGCGCCGCGGGGAGCGACACCCCGGCCGCCGCCAGCTGCCGCGCCAGCAACGTGACGGTGGCGCCGACGGCGTCGCGCAGGCCGCGGCTGCCCGGGACGGGATCGCTGGGTTCGGGATGGTGGTCGAACACGGTCACCGGCAGCTTCTCGAGCAGCGGCCGGAAGCGGCCCAAGCGGCCGCGCTCGGCCGTGTCGACCACGATCAACTCGGTGACCTCGTCGAGGTCGACGTCCTCACTGGATACCAGCGGCACCTGGTCGCGGTAGAGCTTGAGCAGCTCACCGACGCTGCCGCGCTGCGTGCCCGCGAGCGCCACCACGCTGCCGGGCATCAACACCGTCACCAGCGCGGCCGACGCGACGGCGTCGAAGTCGGGCTGCTCGTGGGTGATGACGAGGCGCACGCGTGCGACGCCCTAGCGGTAGGTGACCGCGAGCGGGGCGGAGCCGGCAGCCGGCAGCATCACGGTCAGCTCGGCCTGGTCGGGGAGCGTCGCCACGGGAGCGCGGACCCAGGTGACGCCGTCGTCGCCGCGGTGACGCCACCACGTCCCCTCCAGCGCCAAGGGCGGAGGCTCGCCCGGCGGCAACGCCAGCGCCACCGTCACGGCGGCGTCGACGATCAGCGTGGCGGGACCAGGGCCGGGCAGGAGCTCGAGGCGCCCGCGCGAAGCGGGATCGACCTGGATCACCAGCGCGCCGGATCCCAAGGCCAGGCGCGCGTCGATGTCGCTGCCGCGGGTGAACTGCAAGGTGGAGCGACCGGCGCCGAGCGTCAGGTCGGTGCGGCCGCTGCGGGGCAGGGTCCCCTCGGCGCCGCCGGCGGGTGCACCGACGCGCAGCTCGTGGAGCGCGAGCTCAGCCAAGTCGAGCCGAAGTCGCTCGACGCCGGCGCCGACCTCGATCGACCAGGGCGCGCCGCGTGCGAGCGCCAGCGTCCACGGCCCCGGAGCGCCGGTCGGCAGCACCCGCAAGCGCTCGCCGGACTGCACGGTGCCCTCGATGCGAGCGCCGCCGTGCACGACCTCGAGTAGGCGCGCGTCGGCTGCCACGTTCGCCAGCGTGAGCGCGAAGCCACCGCTGTCGATCTGCAGGCGAGTCGGTGGCGGCGCGAGCGGCGAGGCTGCCGCGGCAGGCTCGATCGCACGCGGCTCGGTCGCGGCTGGCTCGGCGGGAAGCGGCTGGGCCGGCGAGGCGCGCGGACCGGGGTCATCGACCAGCGACCACGCCGACACCGCCAGCGCCGCCAGCGCGAGGAGCACGAAGGCGACGAGCCAGCGCGCGCTGCCATGGCGACGCCGTCTCATGGCGTCAGTGTCGCACCTCGCGCCGGGCAGGCCCGTGACGTGGTCCGCAGTCGACCCATGGCCGGCGTGGGGAGCCGACTCAAGCGCGGTCGGGCCGTTCGCGGGAGAGCAGGTAGGCGCCCCCGCCGATGAGCAGGATCGGCAGCAGCCACTGCCAGACCCAGGTGCCGGCCAGGTCGCCGAAGATGAAGAACTGGAAGAACACCCCGAAGGCGGCGAAGAGCACCAGCCCCAATGTGGCGGTGCGGATCCCGTCGCGTTGGCGTCCGGGGTGCTCGCTGAGGACGCCGTAGAGCCACGTGCCGACGCCCACCGAGGCGAGCACCAAGCCCCAGGCGTACGACCAGGTCTCGAACGTGTTGGTGAGGCTCTGGACGAACAGGATCAGGCCGACCGTGGTGACGATGGCACCCGGCACCGCCAGGCCCGCGGCCTCCTTGCGGCCCACGAAGGCCCAGACCAAGAGTGCCAGGCCCGGGAGCAGCACGAACAGCGGCCAGGCGAAGGCACCTTCGATGAAGCGGCCGAGCAGGAACAGCACCCCGAGGGCGATCAGGATCAGGCCGGTCGTGTTCTCGCGTCGCATGCAGCGCCTCCCCGTGATCCCGCGCCATCCCGCGGCTGGGGCGGGCGCGTGGCCGAGGCCGACGCGTTCGCGCCGGCATCCCTCATCATGCGCCGGACGCCCGCCGCTGCGCGAGTGCCTTCGGTCACCTCCGCTGCGTGGTCGAGCGGGACCCGAGGCGCGCCGCGAGGTGCGTCACCGCGCGCTCGGCATGCAGCAGGCCGTTCTCGATGAACACGTCGCTGGTGCGAGTCCCGAAGCCGGCGCTGCCGATGCAGTAGAGACCCGCCACCGGCGTCTCGAAGGTGTCGGGATCGAGCACGGCGGCGAGCGTCTCGGGGTCGGTCGGCACGCCGGCGCCGTGGAGCAGGTGGGGCGGCGCGAAGTAGCCGGTGAGCAGGTAGACCCGGTCGCTCGGGATGCGCACCTGCTGCAGCGGCTGCCCGGGCGGGCGCTTGTCGACCAGCACCGTGTCCCGGCCGATCGCGCGCACCACGCTGTGGAAATGGGCGGTGATGCTGCCTTCCGCGACGCGGTTCTCGAGGTTGGGGCGGATCCAGTACTTGAGGCTGTGACGGAAGTCGGCGCCCCGGTGGACGATCGTGACGTTGGCCCCGGCGCGGTGGAGCTCGAGCGCGGCGTCGGCGGCGCTCGAGCCGGCACCCACGAGGGTCACGTTGCGCGCGTAGCTCGCATGGGCCTCGTCGAAGTAGTGGCTCACGTGGGGCAGATCCTCGCCGGGCACGCCGAGCAGCTTCGGATACTCGAAGTAGCCACTCGCGAGGATGACCGCGCTGGCGCGCAACTCGGCCTCGGCGCCGCGCTCGTCGCGCGTGGACACCACGAAGCCGTCACCGCCGCGGGGCTCGACGGCCGTCACCTCGGTGAAGGTGCGCACCTCCAGCGCCTCGTTCTGGACCACCTTGCGGTAGTAGTCGAGCGCCTCCTTGCGGGTCGGTTTGTCGGCGGCGGTCACGAGCGGGTGACCGCCGATCTCGAGCCGCTCGCTGGTGGTGAAGAACAGCATGTAGGTGGGATAGCGCACGATCGCGTTGGCCACCGGCCCCTTGTCGAGCACCTGGTAGCGCAGTCCGGCGCGCTTCGCCCGGATCGCGGCCTCCAGGCCGATCGGGCCGGCGCCAACGATGATCACGTCGAGTCGGGGACGCTCTCGCATGGCACGGAGGGTACCAGCGCGCAGGCGCGCGTCGAGCGGCTCGCGCGACCCGGCTGCCGCTCACGCGGCCGTCGGCTGGCTTCAGGCTCGCCGGGCGGCCGCCGCGAACAGGCCTGCGGGATCGTAGCTGGCGCGCACCTCGTCGAGCCGCCCCTGGTTGGCGCCGTAGCGCTGCTCGTGCGTCGCCCCGGTCTCGTCATCGAGGCCGGCGAAGTTGACGTAGACGCCACCACTCGCGTGCGGCCGCAAGGCGTCCCACATGCCCCGCGCCCAGCCGATCGCGGCGACGTCGAGCGACGGGTCGATCCAGCCGGCATCGATGCTGAGGTTGAACCGGTCGCTGCGGTGCGCGAAGGCGCTCTCGTCGGCACCGACGCGCGCCACGGCGCCGCCGAGCGTGCGCAGCACCACGAGCGACTGCGGCGTCGGTCGGCGTGCGTCCCACTCGAGCATGGTGGCGATCGCCTCGTCCGCGAGGGTGTCCAGGCCATGCGCCTTCATGTAGTAGCGGCCGCCGAAGGGGAAGAGCTCGTCGACGGAGGACTGGACCGCGAGGTAGGGCGTGGTGCCGCTCAGGTCGAGGAGCGGCGTACCGAGTTCGCGGAGCGGCGCCAAGTCACCAGCGGCCTCCTCCGCCGGCCCCGCGTAGATGCCCAGCGCCACCACGGCCTTGACGCCGTGGAGTTCCTCGGGGATCTGCGGGTCGGCCGGCACGCTCCAGAGGATCAGCTGGGGCGTGACGCTCTCCGGCAGCGACGGCGCGAACTCGGCCCAGGTGCGTAGGATCCGCTCTGCGTCGTCGTAGGGGTAGAAGACCGTGACTGCGCCGACGTCGGGGCCGAGCGGGTGCAGCTCGAAGTCGAACGAGGTCACCACCCCGATCCCCCTGCCGCCGCCGCGGGCGGCCCAGAACAGGTCGGCGTGCTCGTCGCGGCTGACGGTGCGGACCACCCCGTCCGCGGTGACGATCTCGAGCGAGCGGACGTTGTCGCACGCGAGGCCGTAGCGCCGTGCCGTCAGCGCCATCCCACCCCCGAGCGTGAAGCCGCCGACGCCCGTCGTCGACACCTCGCCGCCAGGCGTGGCGAGGGCGTGCTGCTGTGTGGCCGAGTCGACGTCAGCCCAGGTGGCGCCGCCTTGGACGCGGGCGACGCGGCGCCTGGGATCGACCTCGACCTGCCGCATCGCGGAGAGGTCGATGACGAGGCCGTCGTCGCACAGCGCGCTCCCGGCGACCTGGTGTCCGCCGCCGCGAATGCTCACCAGCGGCCGGTACTCGCTCGCGAGCCGCACGGTCTCGACGACGTCGGCCGTGTCGGCGCAGCGTGCGATGACCGCGGGGCGGCGGTCGATCAGCCCGTTCCACACGCTGCGCGCGGCACCGTAGTCGGCGTGCTCACGGTCGATGACCGGACCCTGGAGCGAGGCTCGCAGGGCGTCGATCAGCGGCCGCGGGTCGGTGGCGACAGGTTTCGACATGGTCGTACCTCCTCACCCTGGACGTGGCCAGCATCCTAGGCCAGTGCCGGGCCGGCACGCGTGTGGTGGAATGCCGGGCGGCGGCGCTGCCGCTCACGCCGCGCGGCTCGGACAGAGCGCCGCCACGCTGCAGGCGCTGCAGGCGGGCTTGCGCGCGACGCACACGCGCCGGCCGTGCAGGATCAGGGCATGGTGGAGGAACACCCAGTCCTCGGGCGGGTACAGCGCCTGGAGGTCTTGCTCGACCTTGTCGGGATCGGTGTGCTTGGTGAAGCCCAGGCGCCGCGCCAGTCGGCCCACGTGGGTGTCGACGGCGATGGCGGGCACGCCGAAGGCGTTGCTGAGCACCACGTTGGCGGTCTTGCGTCCCACGCCCGGGAGGGCGACGAGCTCGGCGACGCTCGCAGGCACCTCGCCCCCGTGGCGCTCGAGCAGCGCGCGCGCCGCCGTCACGCAGTGCCTGGCCTTGGTGCGGTACAGGCCGATGGTGCGGATGAACGGCTCGAGCTGCTCGGGCGTGGCGGCCGCCATCGCGGTGGGCGTGGGGTAGCGGGCGAAGAGCGCCGGCGTGGCGGCGTTCACGCTGACGTCGGTGGCCTGCGCCGAGAGCACGGTGGCGATCAGGAGTTGGAAGGGGGTGCCGAAGTCGAGTTCGGTGCGGGCGTCGGGGTAGCTGATGCGCAGGCCCTCGAGCACTGCGGCTGCGCGTGCGCGGCGGGCGGCCTTCGACTCGCGGGGCATGGGGCGAAGCCTACCGCGCGCTTCGTAGAGCGCGGGCCTGTGCGCTTTTCGGCCCCTCGCGAGCGCTCCTGCGTATATAGTCGGCGACGACGGTTAGTGAGGAGGAGCTCGCATGATGCGTCTTCTGGTACGTGCCGCGGCCGCGGCGGCCCTGATCGGGCTCCTGGTGGCCTGCCAAGGGTTCACCGATCCGCCTACCCTCAGCTTCACGATGCAACCAAGCGGGACGCTCGGCTACGAGGTGTCGTCGGACGGTGAGATCACCATCACGACCCGCAACCTGGTGTTCCGCAACCCCGCTGGTGCCCACGGCTTGACGCTCACTGCCTACCGCATCGAGTTCCTGGACGAGAACGACCAGCCTGCGCCCGTCGGTGACAATGCGCAGGAGGGTAGTTTGAGCGTGTTCGTGCCGCCCGGGATCCAGTGCGATGCTCCCGATCCGGACACGGGCTGCACGATGGGGTCGCCTGGGTACCGGTTCGCCCCGGGGCCCGAGGTGGTCACCTCCAGCAACTACCAGTTGCTGCCGGTCGGCGTGGCGCAGGAGCACCTGTTCCGGTCGTTCCCCGGCTTCGGCGAGGGCGACGACCTGCTGTTGCTGACGCCGCAGCCCGTGGGCTGGCACGCCGAGATCACCTTCACCGGGCGGACCGCCACCGGCGGCTTCTTCACCTCGCCGACCTACCGGGTGGGGATCGCGCCGCCCAACTGAGGAGCGCTAGCGACTTCGTAGCGCCCGCGGGTGCGTCCGTTGCGCCCGCGGGCGCGTCCGTTGGGCCCGGTTCGAGCCGCCCGCCGGCGAAGGTGATGTCGGCGCCCACACCACACGTGCGAGCGGCGCTGGGGATCGCGGCGAGATCATCGAGCGCCCGCTCGTCACCTGCATACAGCGCTCGTCACCTGCATACAGGTTGAAGCGCCCGTCACGAACGAACCCGGCCCGTGCCAGGTCGAAGCGCCGCGCGACGTCGATGGCGAGGCTCGCGGGTGTCGACACGGCCGCGAGCAGGCTCACGCCCGCGACCACGCACTTCTGCGCCAGTTCGTAGGAGGGGCGCGCGGACGCGAACCCGGGTGGCCGGGCGAGCGCGCGTCACGGCCGTGGGGCTACGGGATCGAGCCGGACGTCGCCGACGCCTGCTCGGCGCACCGCGACGCGGGCACTCTCGTACGCCGGCGTCTGTGCCTGCGCCGAGCGCGCGCCGGGGTCGACCAGCACGTTCGCCTCGGGCCAGTGCACCTGCACCGCGCCGCGGGCCAGCGGGCCGATCGCCACGCGCCCGGTGAAGCGACCGAAGCGGTTCTCGACCACCACCGGGTCGCCGTCCGCGAGGGCCAGGTCGGCCGCGTCACGCGCGGCCAGCACCACCACGTCGCGCTCGAGGCCGCCGAGCGGGTCGTGGTCTCGATGCACCATGCTGTTGAACTGCTTGCCACGGCGGGTGATGAGCACGAAGGTGGTCTCGTCGTCGACCGGTGGCTCGTCCCAGACCGCTCGCCCGAAGCGGGCCCGCCCACCCGGCAGCGGGAACTCCCCACCCGCGCACAAGTGCGGGCCACCGTACTGGAACTGATCGCCGCGCTGGTGCATTCGTTCGATACCGGCGTAGGCGGGGATCACGCGGGCGATCTCCGCTCGCACGTCGGCGGTCGACGCGAAGCGGACGGCGTCGGCGCGCTCGGGCAGGGCGCGCGCGACGATCTCGCCCAGGACGAAGCCTTCGGGGCGCGCCTCGGCCACCCGCGGGCCGGCGATCTCGGGGCTGAACGTCACGCGCCGCTCGGTGCTCGTCTGCGTGACGCCGCCGGTGATCTCGTAGCGGGTCGTGGCGGGCAGGAGCACCAGCGTGTCGGCTGGCTCGTCGAGCATCTGCGGCGACAGGGTGAGGTCGAGGTGCACCCGCAGCGGCACGCGGGCGAGCGCGGCGTCCACGCCGCGTGGGTCGGGCAGCACCTCGCAAAACGAGCCGCCCACGGCGAGGAGCACGTCGATGCGGCCCTCGCGCGCGGCCTCGATCATGGCTGGGGTGGTGAGCCCCGGTGCGCTGGGCACCTCGAAGCCGTAGGCCTCCGTGAGCTCGGCGGCGCGCTCGGGCGTGATGGCGTCACCGCCCGGGAAGGCGCTCGCGTAGGCGCCCATCTCGGCGCCTCCCTGAACGCCCGAGTGGCCGCGGATGGGCATGACGCCGCAGCCGTCGCGGCCGATCATGCCGCGCGCCAACGCCAGCTCGACCAGCGCCTGCACGTTCTGCTCGCCGTGCGCGTGATGGGTGAGGCCCATGCCCCACACGAACACGCCGGTGCCGGAGATGCCGAGCTGGCGTGCATACGCTTCGATCTGTTCGCGTGGGACGCCGCTCTCGCGCACCAGGCGGTCCCACGAGAGCGCCGCCACGTCGGCCGCGAGCACCGCGTCGAAGCCGGTGGTGGCGGCGTCGATGAAGGCGCGATTGAGCATGCGCTGCTCGATCAGTGCCTTGAGCGCACCGCGCAGGAAGGCGCGGTCGCCTCCTGGCCGCACCTGGATGAACATGTCGGCGACCTTGGTACCGAACAGCGCGCTCTCGAGGTCGGACGGCACCCAGTAGGCGTCCATGCCCGGCTCCGGGTACGGGTTGACGAACACCACCTTCGTGCCGGCCTTCTTGGCGTGGTAGAGGTACTTCATCAGCACCGGCTGGTTCTTGGCGGGGTTGGAACCGACGAAGGTGATCACGCCGGTGCCGATCAGGTCGCGGTAGCTGCAGGTGGTGGCGCCTACGCCCAGCGCCCGCTTGAGCGCCACGGTGGCAGGGGCGTGGCACACCCGCGCGGCGTTGTCGATGTTGTTCGTGCCCAGGGCGCGCATCGCCTTCTGGGCCTGGTAGTACGTCTCGTTCGGGACGCCGCGGCTGGTGAGGTAGAGGTAGGCGCGCTCCGGCGTGGTGGCGCGCAGCCGCTCCGCGACGAGCTCCAGCGCCTCGTCCCACGGCAGGCGCGTGAAGCCGGGCTCGCCGCGGCGGCGCAGCATCGGGTAGGGGAGCCGGCCGAGCGCCCTGAGCTCACGCGCGCGCAGGGTGCGCAACGTGGCCACGTCAGCCAGGCGGGCGGGATCGATCTCGCCGAGCGTGTTCAGGCGCAACAAGCGCAGGCGCACGTTGCACAGGTGGACGCCGTCGACGGTCCAGTCCTTCATCCCGTCGGTGCCGAGTGCGCAGCCGTCGCACACGCCCTGATCGAGGATGCGCCAGGCATAACCGAGGCGTGCGCGGTTCTTCCAGCCGGCGCGGAAGAGCTCGCCGAAGTTCTCGAGATGCGTGAGTGGCACGCGCGTGGCCCACGTCGACGGATCCCATCCCGCACGCGGCGGGCGGACGGGGCGCTTCGGGCGACTGCGCAGGATACCGATGGTGGACCTCCTGGGAACGGGCGTCGAGGCCGGGGCGATACGCGTTCGCTGCTGGCATAAGCCTATTCGGCGTGCGCGACGGCGCGAGTGAGGCAATCCATGAAGCGTCGCCGACGCGTCGGCTACACTCTGGCCATCGGTCCGCCGCGACCGCTGCGAGGCGTGCACCCTCGTGGCGTCCGGCCGGGCCCTCGAGGAGGTCGCATGCCCGTCTACACGTACCGAGCGCGAGACCGGAGCGGCAAGGTCGTGACCGCCACCATGGAGGCCGCCACCGAGCGCGAAGTGGCCGCCTCGCTGCGGGAC
>SLRS01000276.1 GCA_007130855.1 Trueperaceae bacterium
CTGGACCCATCAGGACGCCGAGGCGCTGCTCCTGGTTCCCCAGCTCGTGCGCGGCGAGCGCGCTGCGGTCCTCGCCACCGTCGACGCCGCCGCCGAGGCGCGGCCGGTGTCGCCCATCTACGATCGCTGGTGGCCTGCGTACGCGTACCCGGCGCTGCGGGCGGCGTCACCAGGGCGCGACGCACGCGCCCTGCGGGCGGTGATCTCGCGCTACCTGCCGGAGGACCTCCGCGACAGCGCGCCGAGCGATGCGGTCGTTCGCGGCGTGGCCGAGGCTTGGCTCGCCGTCGCCACCGGCTCCGCTCCCGACGGACGCGAGCCGCTCGCCGCGCTGGCCGCCGCCGAGCAGGTCCAGCTCGCGACGCGGGCTTGGCTCGGTCACGCGCTCCCAGGGCTCGAGCGCGGCTCGCTGCTGCTCGAGGCAGGGCGGGCCACCGCTGCGGTCGACGCCGCCGAGGCCACGCTCGAGGCCGCGGCGCGGTACGGCGCCGGCATCCTACTGGCCGACGCCGAAGCCCACCGACCGCTCCTCGCGCGCTGCGCCGCGGTCGGGCTGCACACTGATCTGATAGACGCCGTGATCGACGCGGTCGATGCCGCCGGCGCCGCCGGCGCGACCCGGGCCATCCCGGATTCTGGCGAGTCGCTCACCGCCCGCGAGGTCGACGTCTTGCGGCTCGTGGCGCGGGGCCTCACCAACCGGGACGTGGCCACCGAGTTGGGCATCGCGGAGGCGACCGTGAAGACGCACCTTACCCGTGTCTTGGGGAAGCTCGGCGCGACGTCGCGAACGCACGCCGTGGCCCGGGCGCGCGAGCTCCGCCTGCTCTGACCCGAACCGGTCCTCCCGAACCCGCACGTCCCACAGAGGCCTACGACCTTCGGTGGACGCGCCGACCCGCCGCCGGCGGCTACCTTCGCGTCGAGCCACAGGGACTCGATGGAGCCCAGCAGGCTCGGGACTGGAGGCGATGAAGTTGCAGCTTCAGCAGAAGGTATCCGAGCGCAGTCACCTGGGCCGGGGCCAGCGTCACGTCGTGGATGTGCCGCGTCGTGGTCTTCGGTACCAGGTCGCTGCGTCGACTGACATCGGCGCTCGACTCGAGGTGGTGTGGGACCTGTATTGCGACCCACACCGCTACCCCGAGATCGCGCACGCGACGGAGCGGATGCTGCACGTGCCCGACGGGCCGATGGGCGTGGGCTACACGTACAAGGAGGTCGGGGTCCTGGGGCCGTTCAAGAGCGAGGACGAGTGGACGGTGACTGAGTTCGAACCCGAGCGCCGGCAAGTCCACAGAGTCGGCGAGGGCGCGATGGCGTTGCACCTGGAGATCGACCTCGAGCCCACTCCCTCAGGATGTCGGATCACTCAAGGCCTCGGTGTCGAGCCGCGCGGCGCGATGAAGGTCATGGCGCCTGTGCTGTGGCCACTGTTCATGCGTCGCCTGGTCCAGCACGCGATGGAGCGCACCGTCGCCAACGTGAAGGCAGCCGCAGAGGCGACCCGGGCCTGATGGTCTCCTGTCACCGGGCGCCGCAGCACCGTCCGCGCTCCTACGACCTACGACTGCACACGTACGACCTTTGGTGGACGCGACGGACTGCGAGCGATGGCTACCTTCACCTCGGGCCACACGGGCTGCAAGGAGCCCCGTCGGCTTACTTCAAGGCACCCGAAGGGATCAACGATGCGACGGATTCTCGTGCTATCGGCTGTGATTGCGGTTCTGGGGATCGTGTTTGCGCACGAGCACGGCCAGACGCCTGACCACCCGCACATGCTCGTACAGGCGCCCGAGATTGGCGTCATCTTCATTGCGGAACAACCGTTCGTCGCCGTGGTCGGCTGGAGGAAGTGCGTCGACCTCGCAGCCGGGCGCAACGTGCCCTTGAACGCACACCACGACGGGATCCACACGGGCAGGGCGGGCCAGGCCCTCTTCGAGAACGCCGACATTTGGGTCGTTCCTGGCGCTCCGCTCACCCCGTGGGCGAACTGCGCTGCCTTACGGTCAGCGCTTCCCATTCCCCTCCAACCGGCCGAGTAGCGATCGGCTCCACACGGCTCGATCTGCAGAAGCGACTCCGTCCGGCGGGGTCGCTTCTGCCCGTGTGCTGTGCCAATGCGTGTTCATACCCGCTCGTCGGAACCTACGACGTTCTGGGGACGCGACGCACCGCGCGCGACCGCTACCTTCGCACCGGGCCGCACGGCCCGGAAGGAGCCCTATGGAGCCTGCACGCCTCACTCAGTTCGGCGCGGTCGAGCTCGCGCGCGCCATCCAAGCCGGCGACGTCTCGGCGAGAGAGGTCGTCGACGCCCACATCGAGCGCATCGAGGAGGTCGACGAGGCGCTCAACGCCGTCGTCATCCGGCGCTTCGAGGCCGCCCGGGCCGAGGCCGACGCCGCCGACAGCGCGCGCCGGCACGGCGAGAGCCTCGGCCCACTCCACGGCGTACCGGTCACGATCAAGGACCAGTTCGACGTCGCCGGCCTGCCGACGGTCGTCGGTACGCCGCGGCTCCGCGGCGCGGTGGCGCGCAGTGACGGTCCGGTCGTCGGCGCCTGGCGGCGCGCCGGCGCGATCGTGCTCGGCAAGGGCAACGCACCGCAACTCCTCGGGGCCGTCGAGACCGACAACGACGTCTTCGGACGCACCAACAACCCGTGGGACCTGGAACGCACCCCAGGCGGCAGCAGCGGCGGCGACGCCGCGATCGTCGCCGCCCGCGGCGTCCCGCTGGCGCTCGCCGCCGAC
>SLRS01000184.1 GCA_007130855.1 Trueperaceae bacterium
TCGCGCTGGCGTCGCCGGCCCTGCTCGGCGTCGTCGCGCTGACCCTCGGCTTCTACCAGATCAGCGTGCTCGACGTGGCCCGCTCGCTGCTGTCGAGCCTGGTCCCGGCGGCTGCCGCTGACGTGCCCGAGATCGCCCGCCGCCTGGTGCTCGACGTCAGACTCCCACGCGTGCTCGCCGCCATGCTCATCGGCGCCGGCCTGGCCGTCACCGGCGCGGTCTTCCAAGGCATCTTCACCAACCCGCTGGTGGACTCGGGGTTGCTGGGCGTCACTGCCGGCGCCGGCTTCGGCGCCGCGCTGGCGATGCTGCTCGGCGCTGACGGCGTGATGATCCAGACCGCAGCCTTTGCCTTCGGCCTGCTGGCCGTGACGATGGCGTTCTTCGGCTCACGCTTGTACCGCAGCGCACCCACCATCGTACTGACCCTCATGGGCATCCTGATCGGCTCGTTCTTCGCCTCGCTGACCTCGCTGCTCAAGTACTTGGCGGACCCGCTCGACTCCTTGCCGACGATCACCTTCTGGCTCTTGGGTGGCCTCACCGGCATCGGCTGGCGCAGCCTGCCACTCTTGGCGGCGCTGACCTGTGCCAGCGCGGTCTTCTTCGTCCTCGTGCGCTGGCGCCTCAACGTGCTCTCGCTCGGCGACGCCGAGGCCACCGCGCTCGGCATGCACCCACAGCACATGAAGGCCGTGCTGATCATCGCGTCCACCCTCGTGACCGCAGTGGCGGTCTCGGTCGGCGGCGTGATCGGGTGGGTCGGTCTCGTGATCCCGCACGCCGCCCGCATGCTGGTCGGCCCCGACCACGTACGCCTGATCCCGATGTCGCTCGCGCTCGGCGCTTCGTTCCTGCTCGTCATCGACACCGTCTCTCGCTCGCTGCTCCCGTCGGAAGTGCCGCTCGGCGTGCTGACCGGCCTCATCGGCGTACCGCTGCTCATCGCGCTGCTCCGGCGTCAAGGGGCCGGCTGGTGAGCGGACCCAAACTGCAAGCCACCGACCTCACCTTCGGCTACGACCCGGCACGACCCGTGGTGCAGGACGTCTCCCTGCACGTCGACGCCAGCGAGGTCGTGTTCCTGCTCGGCCACAACGGCAGCGGCAAGACCAGCTTGCTCGCTTGCCTGAGCGGGGTGCAGCGCGCCAACGCCGGCAGCATCACGATCGACGGCCGTGACGCGTACGCGATGACGCCTACCGAGCGGGCGCAGCGCATCGGCCTGATCCCGCAGCTCCACGTCGCCGTCTTCGGATACGACGTGCTCGACGTGGTGCTGATGGGCCGCGCGCCACACCTCTCCACCTTCTCGGCACCGACGCGCGAAGACCGGGCCATCGCGCTGGAGTCGCTCGATCGCGTCGGCCTGGCCGGCTTCCACGAGCGGCGCTACACCCAACTCAGCGGCGGCGAGCGGCAGCTGGTGATGGTAGCGCGCGGCCTCACCCAACGCTGCGACGTACTGCTCATGGACGAGCCCGACGCGCACCTCGACCCGCGCAACCAGCTCCGCGTCCTCGAAGTGGTGTCGGATCTGGCGCGCGAGCACGGGCTCTCGTTCGTGGTGTCGTCCCACGCGCCCAACAGCGCGCTCATGTTCGCCGATCGGGTGCTGCTCCTGCGGCATGGACGCACGCTCGCGCTCGGCAGCGTCAAGGACACCCTGACCGAAACGCTCCTGAGCGAGGCCTACGCGATGCCGACCGAGGTGATCTCGAAGACCGTCAACGGCCAGCGTGTGCCGCGCGCCATCTTGCCACGACGCATCGACAAGGTGCCAGACGAGATCGCCACCTTGGCGCTCGACCCGGACGCGCTCGAGCAACCGGGATCCTCGCTGGCCAACCTCGTGCACGCCTCGCGCACGCGGGCGCAGCGAACCCTCGTCACGGGAGCGCGTGGCACCGGCAAGAGCCGCTGGTGCGAACGCCTCGTCGACCAGGCCCGGCGCCGCGGCTGGCGCGTCGCCGGCGTGCTCTCGCCCCCCGTGATGGACGGCGAGCACAAGGTCGGTATCGATCTGCTCGATCTCACCACGGGCCAACGCCAACGCCTCGCCGACGTGCGCCGCGACGCCGGCCAGGGCACCACCACCGAACGCTGGCGCTTCGAGGACGCGACCCTCAGCTGGGGCAACGAGGTCCTGCGCCGAGCCCAGCACGCAGCGCCCCAACTCCTCGTCGTGGACGAGCTCGGCCCGCTCGAACTGCAGCGCGATGCCGGCCTCCTGGCCGGGATCGCCGCCATCGACGCCCTCGAGCAAGGCCTGGCCTGCGTCGTCGTGCGACCGTCGCTCTTGGACGCCGCGCTGAAGCGGTGGCCGGACGCCATCGTCGTCGACGTCGAAGATCGGTAGATCGATCCATGGCCCGCCGCGCCTACGAAGCGCCGCAACGGGACCGAGCGGCTCCAGATGCATCGTCTCGAACATCAGCGCCTTCTGCTACGAGCGGCTTCCTGATGGCGTCCTGAGGTGCCGTATCGGGCAACCGCCCAGCCTCCAGGTGGATCACGTGACACCCCAACGCCTCGGTCATCTCCCCGGCGTGACTGCTTCGGCAGCGCGCACGATCTCATCGCGGCCAACCAGGGCCGGTGCGGGTGCGCCGGCACCGGACGCCAAAGGGTTGCGCAGCGGGTCCACGCGCTCCAACCGCCTCGAGTGAGTCAACTACGAATTATAAATCGATCTCGAGCAACGCCTGCGGTTGCATCACCCCCGGAGGCGTACCTGTTCAACGTCGCCGACACTCGCGAGGGCAAGCCGTCGTCTCGCACGCAAGTGCCCTCCAGGCGTACGAGCTGATCGATGTGCTGCCAATGAGACTCACCTCATCGTCCCGGAGCGTTCTCGTAAGAAGCCGCCGGAAGGCGTGGTGCTCCTTCGCGTAGATCTGCCGAAGGACGATGTGCGAGAGCGGGCCGGCTACCGCATCACCACGCCGCTCCGCACACGGCTCGACGTGGCGGCAAGCACCTTTGCAGTCTCGAGGCTCCATGACCTGCAACGAGTGAGTTCCGGGCTCCGTGATCCAGGCCAAGGTGCGCGGGACCGGAAGCATGATCCCACGCGGCTACATCCCTACTGAGCTTCGATGCCGCCGTAGTCCGGCGTGTAAACCACCCACAGCTTGAAGGGCGTGAGGTCGACGCCGCCCTCGGCGGTGGCGAACTGCACGCCGAGCCCGGTGCGCAACGACCAGACGCCCTCCACGGCCTTGCCACGCAGGTACAACGTGGCGGGGCCACCGCGCAAGGGGATGTACAGGCGGCCCTCGGCGTCGTTCGGGATCGCGCGCGCCTCGATCGCCGCCACCAGCACGCCGTCGACCAACACCGCCTGGCCCGCTGCATCGTTGGCCGCGTTGTCGTTGCGGATCCAGCGGTAGGCGTTCACGCCCGGCTCGTAGCGGAAGCCCGTCTCGTACGTCGCCCCGTACCGCACCCGCACCGCCGACACGTCGTTCGCGGCCGTAACGGGTCGGTAGATGACCCCGGCCACCGTGCGTGCGCGGGCGTTGGCGGCTTGGTCGGCAGCGGCACGCAGCGCGTCGCCGCTTGCGAACAGCGCATGTGGGGCGCCGGCGCCTGCGTGATGGAAGAGCGCGCCGCTGCTGGAGGCATCCAACGTGGCGGCGTTGGTGACCATGATGGCCGCCAGCGCTCCCGGTGAACCGCCGTGGTGCACCATTACCGCGTCCATGCTGCGCGACAGCTCGACCATGTAGTCGCGGGCGCCGCGCACCGGACCAACCTCCCTTGGGTCGGCCCGGTCGAACACGAGTAGCAGGCGGGTGAGGCCTCCCTCGATCGGCAGTTCATGGATCTGGGAGGCGGGCGCCAAGCCGTGCTGCGGGTAGCCACCGAGGTTGTCCACCACCACCGCCATGGGGCGTTGCAGGGTCTGATGGAATGGGGTGTCCGGTTGCGCTTCAGGTATGAGCACCTCGACGCGTACCTCGGGGATGGTGATGGGGCGTGGCGCGACCACCGAGACTCGCGGCGCGACGCCGACGTCCCGTGCGGGGCCGGCCGTCGGCGGATCCTGCTCCGTCGCAGATGGCGTGTCTGGCTGCGCTGGCGATTCTGTGTCGGTCAGAGCGGACGGCTCTCGCAGCCACGATATGAGGGTGGTCGTTGGTACGGCGAAGTTGAGGTTCTGCCCTTCGGTGAGCGTGCCCACGATGACACCCAGCACCCGACCCTGCACATCGAGCAAGGGCCCCCCGCTACTACCGGGCGAGATCGGTGCGGTGACCTGGATCAGTGACATGCTGGCCAGGTTACGAAGACCGCTCACCATGCCCGGCGAGAAGGTGCCTTCGAAGCCCAAGGGACTCCCGACGGCATAGACGGTGTCTCCGACGACTACCTTGCCGCCAGCAGCGAGTTCGAGGGGGGGCGCCTCGAGATCCGGAACGTAGAGGAGCGCCAAGTCGACATCCTCGTTGAAGCGCTCGATGGCGGCGACCGACAAGGGCCTCGGGTCACCGATGCGTCGCACAGAGACGGTGGCTGCTCGAGCGACGACGTGCGCGTTGGTCACGACGTAGTGCGGAGACACCACGAAGCCGCTCCCGCTCGAGTACAGACGGTCTCCCGCGTCGCGTGCGAGCACGGTCACGGTCGACGAAAAGGCACGTTGCGCTACTTCTTGTGGCGCGTGAGCAAGAGCCGAAGCGATCAGCGTCAGCATCGAAGTCGACACGAGTAGCCGCATCAGAGCGCCCTGCAGCATCGCCAAGACCCCGCGCAACCCAGCGGGTCGACGCACCGGACACCGGAAAGACCCCACCACGAGTGCCTGCAGCATCTCGCTGGAGCCTACACGCACCGCTCGCACGGTGCTCTCACTCACCACCGCGAGCGGCCCGAGAAAGCCGGAGTGCACGCCAGGGTCGCACGCGGTCGAGGTGTGCCATGAGGAAGACGTGAAGCGTGACGTCCTCGTGCCGTACGAGCTGTTGGGCGAGCCGGAACCCGTTGAACGAGCGCTCGGTGCCGTACGGCGGGTCGTTGAGGATGACGAGGTCGTTCACGGTGGCCTCCTTGGAGTGACTAGGACGCGTTGACGACGGAGTTCACACCTCCTTGCGGACGGCGAAGGCGGTGAGGCCCAGCGCCACGCCGACAGCGGCGATCACGCCTGCGATGCCACCGAGGCTCAGTGTGGCGACGATGGCGCCGAGCGCGTACCCGCCGTCGCGGAAGAAGCGGTAGACGCCGAGTGCAGTGGCCCGGTCGGTGGGTGGAACGCGGTCGGCGACGAGCGCGATGAGGGTGGGGTAGACCATGCCGGTGCCGAGGCCGAGCACGACGGCGGCCCCGAGCAGGCCGGCGAAGGTCGGGGCGATGGCGAGAGCGAGGAGCCCGAGCGCCTGGAGGAGCATGCCGGGGAGGATCAGGTTGCGGCGGCCGTAGCGGTCGGAGAGTGGGCCGAAGACGATCTGGCCGCCGGCCCAGAGCAGCGGGTAGAGGCCCGCGACGGTGCCGACCTGCACGAGGTCGAAGCCTCGGGTGGTCATCATCAGCGGTAGCGCCAGCCACACGAGGCCGTCCTTGAGGTTGGTGGCGGCACCGAGCAGGCTGGGGACGCCGACCCCAGGCACCCAACGCAGCGGCGAGGGCTTGGTGCTGGGCGCCGTCTCGCGCACCATGAAGCTGAGGATCAGGCCGAGCACCGAGATGCCGATCCCCAGGTAGAAGGGGGCGGGTCGCAGCCCGTGGCTCGCGGCGATCAGGCCGGTCAGGAAGGCGAGGAGGCTGAGGCCGGCGTACCCGGCGAACTCGTTGACGCCTGCGGCGAAGCCGCGGCGGCGCGCTGGCACCAGGTCGATCATCATGTTGACCGTCATCGACCAGGTGAGCGCCTGGTTGACGCCGAGGAGCACGTTGGCTGCGACGATCCAGGACCAGGAGGGGGCCCAGATGAGGAGCAGCGGGATTGGCAGTCCAAGGATCCAGCCGAGGCGCAGCACCTGGCGGCGACCGATGCGGTCGGCCCAGGCGCCCGCGAAGAGGTTGAACACGGCCTTTGCGAGGCCGAAGCTGATGACGAAGGCCGCCAGCGCGCCGCCCGCGTCGAGGTCGAAGACGTCGCGCCCGAGCAGTGGCACCACGGTGCGCTCGAGTCCCACCATGCCGCCGACGAGGACGTTGATGGCGGCCAGCAACCAGAATGCCGCCGGTGGCCTGGTGCGCGGCGGCGGGTCAGTCACGGTCGTGGACGACGTGAACGGGGCGACCGGCTGCGCGCCAGTCCGGTAGGCCTTCGGCGAGGCGCAGCGCATGGCGTCCGTGCGCCTTGAGGAGGGCGAGGGCGTCGTACGACATGACGCAGTACGGCCCGCGGCAGTAGGCGACCACGGCCTTGTCGGGTGGTAGTTCGGCGAGCCGAGCGGCGAGCTCGTTCACCGGGATCGAGCGGGCGCCGGGGATGTGGCCGGCGCGGTACTCGGTCTCCGGGCGGACGTCGAGTACGACCGCGTCGCCGGCTTCAACTTGCGCGAGGAGAGCGTCGGCGGTGATGGACTCGAAGCCCTCGGGATCACCGTGGTACGCGTCGACGGTGCTTTCGATCTCGGCCAGCTGGCGTTCGCCGAGCGAGCGGACCGCGCGCCACACTCCGATCACCTGTGGGTCGGCGAGCCGGTAGTGCACGTGGACGCCGTCGCGACGGGCGTCGACCAGCCGCGCCCCCTTGAGGGTCTTGAGGTGCTGGGACGTGTTCGCCAGCGATTGGCCGACCTCGTGCGCGAGCGCTTCGACACTTCGTTCGCCTTGCGCGAGGACGTCGACGATCTCGAGCCGCACGGGGCTCGCGAGGGCTTTCGTGATCCGCGCGAACTGATCGAACACGGCGTCTTTGAAGGCTCGCGAGGCTGAAGGCATCGGAGGATCGATCATATATTCAAGAGAGTACTTGAATGATGTCAGCCGAGTCAACGTGCGCTCGATGCGGCCAACGTCTCGACGCTCCCCCTCATGCGCCAACCGTCGAGCGGCACGGAGGCCACCAGCGCACCGGCCGCGCGGTGAGGTCCCGAGCGGCGGCGCCGACATGCGCGACGCCGCCATGGCGCTCGACCTCCTCCTTCATGTCGTTCACGTCAGGGGCGCTACATCGGCGCAAGAGCCCTCGGCGAATACCGGCGACGTCCGCGGCGAAGGCCCCGGATGATCCGTGCTATCTTACGAAACTCGTTTCGCCAGCTGGAAGGAGCCGCCATGACGGATGACCGAGTCCACCGCGCCACCTCCGCCGACGGAACCGTGATCGCCGGGCGCGTGCACGGCCAGGGACCTCCGCTGGTCCTCGTGCACGGCAGGCCACACGACGGCGATGTCGCGTGGGACGCGATGCTGCCTCACCTGACCCACCGCTTCACCTGCTATCTCCCGAGCACCCGCGGGCGAGGGCTGTCGGACGACGACCCGGACCACACGCCCTCGCGCCTCCAAGATGACTTCAACGCGTTCGTGGACAGCGTCGGCGAACCGGTCTTCCTGGCCGGCTGGTCGACCGGGGCCATGTGGGCGCTCGGTGCCGCTGCTCACAGTCACGCCGTGGCAGCCGTGGCCGTCTTTGAACCCACCGTGATCCCGGTCATGCGCGACGACGAGCGCGCCAGCTTGATGGCCGCGGTGCGGGAGATGGGCGTGGCGGCTGCCGACGGCCGGCTCGTCGATGCGGCCGAAGGCTTCCACGCCTGGATCGGAACCGACGACGAGATCACTGCCCTGGGCGCCGACTACCTCGAGCGGTGCGCAGCCGTCGTCCCGCCGACGCTCCGATCGATCGAGCAGAGCACGTCGCACCGCGGGCCCGAACCGACCGACCCCGAGGTGCTCGCGAAGGTCACCGCCCCCGTCCTGCTCCTGCGGGGCGAGCGGACTCGGCGCGGCACCTTCTACGCCGACTCGGAGGCGCATGTCGCTCGGCATGTCGCCGATCCGCACGTTCGTGAAACGCTGCCGGGCCTCGGCCACTGGGCGCCGGTACTCGAACCCGAGCGTGTCGCCAGGGAGATGATCTCGTTCTTCGAGGCGGTCCAGCGACCGACTTGACGTCTGCCATCAAGGCATGAGATGCCGCTGCAAGAAGGCCCGCAGCAGGAGCCACGCTTCGGCCTGCACCGGACAACGGGCGATCGCCTCGGCATCGCGCACGAAGGCGTGGCCGACAGCGTCGGGTCGAGCGACCTCGCCGTCTGACGGCGAGGTCTTCCGGACCCCCGCTCACGGCGACTGGGCGGGCACCGTGAACAGTGCCGGGTCCTGGACCCCAGGGTCGAAGGCACCGAACGCGAGGAGCATCCCGTCGATCCCGTCGCGGTACTGGATGGGCACGCCGAGCTCGTCGTCGACCCAGACCGTGTGTGGCGGGTGCGCGTCACCGGGACCCCAGACCTCCTGCACGCTCCAGCGGGTGGTCGCGCGGCCCTCGACGGTGTCGGGAGCGACGATGCTGCAGTCCCACAGCGGGATGTCCCCAGGGGGCAGGCGTGCGTGGACGGACATGCGTACGCACGGGTGCATCGCTGCGTCGGGCGCCAGGAGCATATGGAAGGCCTCGGCGATGCTGTCGAAGAGGTAGTCGTCCCCCATGAGCTCGTCGAACGGGATGATCTGCACCCCGTACCCGGTCTCGGCGTACACCATCACGCCGTCGGCAGGCAACAGCAGGAGGACCACGTCCGCCCGGCTTTCGTACTCGATGCGCACGGCGCCGTCGTGGTGCCGGACGATTGCCGACTCGCCGCTGTCGTCGAAGACGGCGAACGCGAACGACCCGCGATCCGCGGACGTGAGGGCGGCGGCGGACACGGCGAAGAGCAGCGCCGCCAGGGCCACGAGCATGGTGGCGGTGCGAGATCGAGACCGTTGCCGACGGGCGGAACGACGCAGCCAGTGAGCGTTTCGCACGGAGGACCTCCTTGCTGCGGACAGGGTGCGGGAAGAACCCGATGATGACCGTTGGGTCGGACACGCTACCGTGTCCCACCGCCTTCGAAGCCGCGCTCGACGAGGTCGAGCTGGCGTTGAAGCGAAGCTCAGGAGCGTTGATCCGACTCTGCTTCCGCCCCCCAGAATACCAAGCGTCGGTGACGGGGCTCGATCGTCTATGACCGATCCAACTCAAGGCTGGTGGATGAAGTGCTACCGGCGAAAGGCGTTCCTGATCATGAACGCCGCGTTGGCTGGCCGTTCGGCGAGGCGGCGCATGAGGTAGGGGTACCAATCCGGGCCAAAGGGGGTGGCCACGAGCACCTTGAAGCCGCGCTCGACGAGTTCGAGCTGGCGTTGCGGCCGCACACCGTAGAGCATCTGGAACTCCAAGCGGTCGCTCGGGATGCCGTGCTGCCGCGCGAACTCGATGGTGTGCTCGATGATCGCATCGTCGTGGGTCGCCACGGCCGTGTGTCCCTCGCCGGTGAGTGAAAGGTCGATCAGGCGAGCGAACTGTGCGTCTACGTCCCGCTTGTGGGGATACGCGACGGAGTCGGGCTCGAGATACCGGCAACCACCGTGAGGTCAAGCACCCCCGCGGAGATCGTCGACGACGCCCGGGCCGAGCCGGACGTGCTCGAACCGCACGGCGCAACCCGCGCCGACCGGCGCCTGCGCCGAAAGGCCGAGGCGAGGTCGCCCCCGGGCTCCGAGGCGGAAGTAGCGCACGAGCTCCCAATGCTGACCGTTGGTGCTTGCGTGGAAGGCATACGCCCGCGGGAGGAGGCTCAGCCGCAACCACACGGTCGAGCTGTCCACCAGGAACGCATTGGCGTCGTCGGAGCGGCCGCGGGTGACGACCGAGACGACCATGGGCCGGCCGGCCGGATCGCGCTCGAAGCACAGCTTCGCCCAGGCGTCGCGCGACTGGTATGCCATCAGCACTCCCGCGTCGAAGGTGTCGACGAAGTCGACCGTCACGCGAGCGACGAGCGTCGATGGCGCGTCGGTCTGCGCTGCCCACAAGGGGCTGTCGGCCTTCCGGGTGTCGTCTGCCGGGTCGTGAAAGCGGTCGCTCCGTGCCGGTGCGATCATCTCGATCCCCTGCGAGCCCAGCTGGGTCCACCTGGGAACTGGGCCGAGCCATCGGGCTGTGCCGGAGAAGCCCGGCAACGCAGGGCCGATCGTGTTCTCGGTCACCTGTGGAAGATATCACACGCCTGGACCTCATCGCTTGCCGCCGGCGGTCGAGCGACCTTCCCCGATGATCGACCCAACGCCTTCTCAGCCCAGAACCTCGGCGCGAGCCTGCAGCTCGAGCGTCTCGATCATGGCGGAGGCGTGCTCGTCGCCCCAGCCCTACACTGCTGCCCCGACCGCCGTGATGGGACCGAGGGCGAAGCCGGCCGTGTCAGGGCTGGACGAAGAAGGGCGAGTGCGCCGGGGCGTCGAGCAAGGCCTTGAGCTCGTCGTCGAGGCGCAGCAACGTGATCGACGCTCCCGCCATCTCCATCGAGGTGGCGAAGCGACCGATGTACGGACGGTAGATCTGTAGGCCGCGCGCGGCCAGGATCTCATGCGCCTTGCGGAACATGATGTAGAGCTCCTCGAGCGGCGTGGCGCCGAGGCTGTTGAGCATGATCGTGACTGTGTCGCCGTCACTCGGCGCGAGGTCGTCGAGAAGGGCTTCCATCATCCGCGCGGTGATGTCGTCGGCGCTCTGCAGCTGCTCGCGCTTCATGCCCGGCTCGCCGTGGATGCCCATGCCGATCTCCATCTCGTCCTCGCCGATGGTGAAGGTCGGCCTGCCCGCCTGCGGCACGGTGCACGGCGACAACGCGACGCCGATCGTCCGGGCGTTGTCGAGCGTCTTGCGCGCGATGGCCGCGACCTCTTCGAGATCGCCGCCCGCGTCGGCCTTCGCA
>SLRS01000052.1 GCA_007130855.1 Trueperaceae bacterium
CCCGAGCAGGCGGATGGTGACGCTCTGCAGGGTCTCCGTGCCGGCCTCGACGTCGACCGGGAAGGGCTCGCCGAGCGGCGTGCAGTAGGTCTTGAAGGAGGCGTCGGTCCAGTTGCGCTGGTCCTCCATCTCGAAGACGTCGCCCTCCATGCGCACCTCGATGCCGACGCCGTCGACGTCATAGGTGATGGCGCGGAGCCGCTCGAAGGGCTGATGGGGGGAGATGCGCTCGGGGAACGCGCCCGCCTCGGTCGAGCCGTCGACGTACTCGACGGTGCATGGCCGCCCGGCGCAGGCGGCCGGGTGGAGGACGCAGAAGCCGATGCGGTTGCGTCTGAAGCTCGAGCGCGCCACGCCGCTGAAGGTGAAGCGGATGGTGCCGTCGGGCTCGCCCCGCAGCTCGCCGCGCCAGCCGAAGTCGACGTCGCCCCCAACGTGATCGACCCGGAACCGCAGGCGAAAACTCGTCAGGGTGCGCTCGAGGTGGAAGTCGCTGAGTTGCGGCGGGATCGTGTCCCAGTTGTGGTCGCGCACGGCGGCGTACACGCCGCGCACGATCTCCACGCCGCCGAGGCGAACGTAGCGCAGGAAGGCTCCGTCGGGCTCGAAGAGGAGCTCCAGCGGGCCGGCACTGAGGTGGATCGGCGCTGGCGACGGCGCTGCTCGCTCGGCTTCGGTGGCGTTCGGTGGGGTCTCAGGTGGCATCGGTCTCTCCGAGCGCGGGCCACCGCCAGGGGCAGCGGCGTGGAGCGTTGGGGCGCAGTCGACGTGAGCGCTGTCCACCTCCCTCGTTCGGGCCCTCCGCACTGCGCTCGGCACGGGCGGGGCACCGGGGGTCGTGCTAGCAGGCTCGGCTGTCCTCGTTATAGTTGAAATCCTAGTTAGATGTCAATATGCGCGGGGTTGCGATGGCAATGCGTCGCCGATGCGAAATGCCGCGCCTCAGGGCCGCTGGACGAGGCGTGGGCACGAACTCGTCGCACCCACGCCTCGGCCGTGTCGTCGTTGCGGGCGGGCGTCATTCCCGCCCGCGCTCCTAACCGTCGCTCGCGCCTACGCTACTGACCGAGCTCCTGGCGCGCGACGTCGACCTGCTGCTCGAGGTTGCGCTGCAGTTCGGCGACGGCGTCGTCGACCGACATGCCGCCGTAGGCGACCTGCTGCACCGCGCGGGCGTAGAGGTTGCTGTTCCACACCACGCTCACGAGCGGGTTGACGTTGCCGGTGCGGACGAGCTCGCACGCTTCGGGGTCGATGCCGCCGCCGTCGAAGATCTGGTTGTAGGCGAACTCGGACGACGGGAACACCACGTCGAAGAGCAAGTCGCCGTAGATCTGGAGGTTGGGCGCATCGGAGGTGCGCAAGAGCTCCATCGCTTCGTAGGTCGCCGGCGGATAGAGCTGCCCCTGGACCTCGGAGAGCTTCTGCGCGTTCTCGGGCGTGAAGACGTACTGGATCCACTGCTTCGACGCCTCGACGTTCGGCGAGTTGGCGAACAGCGAGATGTAGCGGCCGCCCTGCTCGGTCACCTTCATGCGGCCTTCGGGCGTCTGGACCACGCTGACGACGTCGAGCAGGCCCGGGTTGGTCCGGTAGGTGAGGTCGAGGCCGTTCCAGTAGAAGACCATCGCGGCGCGGCCGGCGTAGAAGCTCTCCATCGGCTCCGTGAAGGCCCAGGCAGCCGCGTCCGGCGGGGCGTACTGGAGCAGGTCGGCGTAGAACTGGAGCGCTTCGCGGGTGCGCTCGTTGTCGAGGGCGACCTCGAGGTCACGGTCGAAGTAGTCGCCGCAGTTCTGCCACAAGAACAGGCCCGAATAGATCGTCGTCGACCGGTTCTCGCCGCCGGGCAGCGCGATGCCGGCCACGTCGCCGGTGGTGAGGGTCCGCGCCGCGTGCATGAGCTCTTCCCAGTTCGTCGGCGGCTCGAGGCCGGCGGCCTCGAACAGGTCGGTCCGGTAGTGGAGCACCGGCGAGGTGGCCGCCTGGTTGATCGAGTAGACCTTGTCCTCGAAGACGAGCAACCGGCCCGGTAGGAAGGCGTCACGACCGCCGAGCGCCTCGACGACGTCGTCGAGCGGCTCGAGCAGCCCTTGGGCCGCCAGCCGCGCCGCCGAGCCACCGTCCGCGTGGACGACGTCGAGCGGCGCGCCGGCCTGGATGTAGGTGGTGATGCGCTGGTTGATGATCGCGGCGGGGGCGCCCTCGAGGATCACGTCGATGCTGGGGTTCTGGTCCACGAAGTCGTTGATCCAGGCACGCTGGATCGCGACGATGGCGGGATCGGTCTCCTGGTTGAGGTAGCGCACCACGTCGATCTGGGCGTACACGCCGCCGGCGAGCAGCGCCAACGCGAGCGCCGTGACGAGCCATCGAACCCGGTTACCCATTCTCTCTCTCCTTCACTGCAATGTGTTGACTGCATCTGGAGGCCGGTCGCGGTCGAGTGCATCGCTGCCCAGCGGTGGACGTCTCAGGTCTCACCTCCTCGTAGGAGTCAGCCCTTGACGGCGCCGGCGCCCAAGCCGGCGACCATCATGCGGCCCACGAACGCGAACAGGATCAGGATCGGCACCGTCGCTACGACGCCGGAGGCGTTGACAAGTCCCCAGGAGTACACGGATGTCTCGAGGATGAGCGAGGCGATGCCCAGCGACACCGTGCGCTTGGATTCGTCGCTGATCAGCACCAGGGCGTAGAGCAGTTCGTTCCAGACGACGACGAAGGTGAACACGAAGGCCGCCATCACGCCGGGCACGGCCTGCGGCAAGATCACCAGCACGAACGCCTTGAAGCGCGTGCAGCCGTCGATCATGCCGGCCTCCTCGAGCGACCGGGGGATCGACTCGATGTAGGGCCGCAAGATCCATAGCGAGAACGGCAGCGTGATCGTCAGGTAGGTGATCGTGAGGGCGACCAGGCTGTTGTTCATGCCGAGGTTGAACCAGATCTGGAAGAACGGGATGGCGAGCAGGATCGGTGGCAGCATGTAGATGAAGAGCATCGCGAAGGTGAAGGGCTTGGCGCCGACGAACTTGAAGCGGGTGATGCTGTAGACGCCGAGGAGGCTGACGGTGATCCCGAGGATGCAGGCGAAGACGGCGACCATCACCGTGTTCAGGAAGTAGAGCGGGAAGGAGGTGAAGCGGAAGAGCTCCACGTAGTGCTCCCAGGTGAAGTCCTGCGGCAGCATGCGCGGCGGCCGCTGGAACAGCTCCACGTTCGGTTTGAAGCTCGCGAGCAGCATCCAGATCAGCGGGAAGAGCACGATGAAGAGCGTCGCGAGGGCGACGAGCGCCAGCGCCAGGCGCTCGATCTTGGCTCGGAGTCCGAACGTACGCATCCGCAGCCGCCCCCCGCTACTCGAATTTCCCCTGGGCGCGCTCGTAGAGCCGCCAGTAGATGAGCGACATCACCACCAGGATGAGGAACACGATCACCGCCAGCGCCGCGCCGCGGCCCATGCTGAACTCGCCGAAGATGAAGCGGTAGATCAGCAGCGGCAGGGTCTCGGTGCGCCCCAACGGGCCGCCCTGGGTGAGCAGGAACACCACCTCGAAGTTGTTGAAGTTCCAGATCGTGCGCAGCATGCCGACGACCAGGATGATCGGCAGGAGCGATGGGAAGGTGATGTAGCGGAAGGCCCCCCAGCGCGAGGTGCCGTCGACCGCGCCGGCCTCGTAGAGCTGCGTGTCTATGCTCTGCAGCTGGGCGAGGAACACCAGCACCATGAACGGGAAGTTCTTCCAGGAGTTGACCAGGATCACCCCGAGCATGGCGTAGTCCGGCGAGCCGAACCACGACGCCGGGATCCCGAGACCGCTGGTGCGGATGAGGTAGTTGAGGATGCCCGTGGCGTCGCTCATCATGAAGCGCCAGGTGAGCGCCGCCACCACGTACGGCACCAGGTAGGAGAACAGCATCGCGCCGCGCACTGGCGCGCGCAGCGGGAACTTCGCGTGCACGAGCAGCGCGATCAGCAGCCCCACGACCATCTGGATCGCCAGGCCGCCGAAGGTGAACACCAACGTATTGCGCACGGAGCGCACGAACGCCTCGCTCTGCAAGACGTTGACGAAGTTCCTCACGCCGACGTACTCGGCGACCTGGCTGTACAGGCTCTGCTGGTAGACGCTGGTGACGAGCACGCGCGTGATCGGGTAGACGGTCAGGCCGACGATCAGCGTCACCAGCGGCAGGAACATGAGGAAGCCGACGACGCGGTCCTGGTGGATGTCCCACCAGGTCGGGGCGCGGAACTCGGTCGCTCCGCCGCGCCCCACCTGGCTGCCCCTCGATGAAGCCGACCTCGCCATGCAGTGCTCCCGCCTGACGCCGAGCCTCCTGCGCGCCATCGAACTACCCAGCCGAGAATGGGCTGCCCTCCGTTGGGGCGGAATAAATATGCCCCTCTCGATTGCTATCCAGACAAATCACTATAGGCGCTTCGCGCGACGCCTGTCAAGATGCGGAGCAGCGCCGCGACACTATTGACGCACGACTGAGATACCAGATACACTCCACCGACACGAGCAGAGGTCGTGCTGGAGAGCCGTTTCATGCGTGATCGAGTAGGATCCCAGAGGATCCCAGGCATCGAGGCGCCGCGCGGCGTAGCGGCACGCGTGACCCGGTGCGGCGGTTCGGAGGCAGCCATGGAAGCCGAGCGTATCCTCGCCACCTACCTCATCGAGACACCACTCTCGCTCGAGCGCGCCGCGCAGAAGATCGCCGGCGTGCAGTCGTCGAGCACGTTCGTCGCCGTGCCGGGCGAGACCGAGGCGCTGCGCGAGCGCGTCGGCGCCCGGGTCGAGCGGATCGAGCCGCTGGGGTCGGCCGCGGCGCCGGGGCTGCGCGGCGCGACGTCGCCCGAGCCAGGGCGCGGCTACGAGCGCGGGCTCGTCGCCATCTCGATCCCCTACGACAACGTCGGGCCGAACCTGCCGACGATCCTGGCGACGGTGATGGGCAGCCTCTACGAGCTCTCCGAGCTCTCCGGCGTGCGGCTCATGGACATCGCCTGGCCCGCGGCCATGGCCGAGCGTTACCCCGGCCCGCAGTTCGGCGTCGAGGGCACCCGCGAGAAGGCGGGGGTGCAGGGCCGCCCGATCATCGGCTCGATCATCAAGCCGCCGGTCGGGCTGACACCCGACGAGACCGCCGAGATGGTGCGGAAGCTGGCGGAGGCCGGTGTCGACTTCGTCAAGGATGACGAGATCCAGGCGAACTCGCCACGCTCGCCGCTGGCCGAGCGCGTCGCGGCGGTGATGCGCGTGGTCAACGACCACGCCGAGCGCACCGGCAAGAAGGTGATGGTGGCGTTCAACATCAGTGACGAGCTCGACGCGATGCTGCGGCACCACGACACCGTGCTCGAGCACGGCGGCACCTGCGTGCTGGTCAGCATCAACAGCGTCGGGCCGGTCGGCGTCGGTGCGCTCCGGCGGCACTGCCAGCTGCCGATCCACGGCCACCGCAACGGCTGGGGCCTGTGGACGCGCCACGAGTTCCTCGGCATCGACTTCATCGCCTACCAGAAGCTGTGGCGGCTCGTCGGCGTCGACCAGCTGCACGTCAACGGCCTCGCCAACAAGTTCTGGGAGCCCGACGAGTCGGTCCTCGCTTCGATCCGCGCCTGCCTCACGCCGATGCTCGGCGGCTACACCGTGATGCCGGTGATCGGCTCGGGGCAGTCCGCCCGGCAGGTGTTCGCGACCTACCAGCGCTCGCAGACGACCGACGTCATCTACCTCGCCGGCGGCGGCATCGTCGGGCACCCGGCGGGTGCCGCTGCCGGGGTCGCCTCGATCCAGGAGGCGTGGGAGGCCGCGATGCAGGGCATACCGCTCGAGCAGTACGCGACGTCGCACCCGGCCCTGCAGCAGGCGCTCGAGGCGTTCGGGGGCCCGCTGTGAACGCGGCGCCCATCGGGCGCGACGAGGTGCTGGCGAGGTTCGGCGAGCACGACCTGCGCGCGCTCACACTCGAACTCGCGCACGGCGGCACGCTGGTGGTCAGCGAGCGCGGAGGCCGGCTGCTGCCCTTCTTCGCGGACCAGCGCAGCGCGCTTTGGCTCAGCCCGGCACTCGCGGACGCCGAGCGCTTCGCGGCGTTCCTGGACCGAGACGACTGGAATCTCGGCGGCGAGCGGATCTGGATCGCTCCCGAGATCCAGTTCACGGTCCGCGACCGGCGCGACTTCTGGGGGAGTTACGCGCTGCCGAAGGCGATGGATCCGGGAACGTGGACCCTCGAGTCGCTCGGCGAGCGTGGCTGCGCGCTGCGGCAGGAACTCGAGCTGCGCGCTCACAACCTCGCCACGGGCGTCAAGCGGCTCGCCGTCGAGCGCCGCGTGCGGGCGGTGCCCGATCCGCTCGAGCGCGCCCGGAGCGACCTGGGCGATCTGTCCGAGGTCGCGTTCCACGGCTTCGAACACGACGTGGTGCTGCGGGACCTGGGGCCGACCGAGATCGGCGCGCAGGCCTGGAACCTCATCCAGCTCGAGCCGGGCGGCGTCGTCGTGCTGCCGACGGTCGCGCCGGCGCAGCAGCGCGACTACTTCGAGCCGGTCGGCGAGCGGCAGCGCCTGGGTCCGGACTGCGTCGAGCTGTCGATCACCGGCGAGCACCGCTACAAGGTGGGCTATCGCGCGAGGCACCACCTCGGCCGCCTCGCCTACGCGCGGCGACTGGATTCGCGTGCAGCGTGCCTGATCGTCAGGTCGTTCTTCAACAACCCGTCGTCGCGCTATCTCGAGGAGCCGGCGGACCGGCCGGGCGAGCATGGCGACTCGGTCCACGTCTACAACGACGATGGCAATGCCGGTGGCTTCGGCGAGATCGAGTGCTACGGCCAGGCCCTCGGGGGCCGCTCGGGGCGCACCTCGAGCGCGGACACCACCGTGTTGTGGATCTACGCGGGCCCGGTCGGCGCGATCGCGGACGTCGCCCGTGCGCTGTTGGGGGAGGTGGCAGCCCGCAGGGTGGCGACGCGGCTCGGCGCCTCGTCCCGCGGTTGACACCTGCGGGCGATGATGCATAGAGTCGAGTCGCTATCACGCCAGCGTTCGCGCTTCAGGCCCCGACCGGCTCCCGGGACGGTCATTGCACTGCTACGTATTCGGAAGGAAGTGTCATGGTGAAAAAGATTACGAGCTTCGTCGCTGCTTTGGTCGTGTTGAGCCTGATCAGCTCGGGCATCGGCCAGACGTACACCCTCCAGCTCGGGCACGGCGCGCAGGACTCGCACCCGAGCCAACTCGGCGCGGAACGCGTGGCCGAGCTGGTCGCCGAGCGCTCCGACGGTCGGCTCAACATCGACGTCTTCCCGAACCGGCAGCTCGGCGAGGAGCGCGAACTCGTCGAGGGCTTGCAGCTCGGAACGGTCGACATCGCGGTCGTCTCCACCGGACCGCTCGGCGGTTTCGTGCCGCGGATCAACGTCGTCGACCTGCCGTTCCTGTTCCGCGATGCGGAGCACGCCTTCGCGGTCTTCGACGGACCGATCGGCGACGATTTGTTGGCGGACTTCGACGACGTGGGTATCAAGGGCGCCGCGTTCTGGGAGAACGGCTGGCGTCACCTGACCAGCAAGCGGCGCGTCGAGGAGCCGCGCGACCTCACGGGCGTCAAGATCCGCACGATGGAGAACGAAGTCCACATGGATGCCTTCAGCGCCCTCGGCGCCGGCCCGGTGCCGATGGTGTGGGGCGAGGTGTACACCAGCTTGCAGCAGGGCGTCATCGACGCGCAGGAGAACCCGATCACCGTCATCTACACCAACGCGCTGTGGGAAGTCCAGGACTACGTCCACCTCACCGGACACGTCTACGGGCCCCACCTGGTCCTGGTTAGCCAGCTGACCCTGGCGCGGCTCCCGGAGGACCTCCAGGAGATCCTGATCGATACGATCCGCGAGGTGTCACACTACCAGCGCCAGCAGGCCGCCGAACTCGAGACGGAGATGAGCGTGCTGCTCGAGGAGCAGGGCATGGAGATCGTCGAGGTCGACACCGGGCCCTTCCGTGAAGCCACCGCGGACGTCTTGGAGAAGTACTCCGGGCGCTTCGGCGAGGGGCTCATCGAGCAGATCCAGGCGGTAGGACTGGACTGACCGCTGGCGTCGGGGGCGCGTCGTGAGCACGCTACGCGCCCCCATCGTGACGCAGAGCAGCACCAGTCCGGATCCGAGGCATCGTGCACAGCATCATCGGTCCACTCGAGAGGGCCTGGTCGTGGGTCGAGAAGCTCGTCCTGGCGGTCATCGTGCTGCTCACGAGCACGCTGGTGGCAGTCACCTCCTACCAGGTCTTCAGTCGCTACGTCCTCAACGACCCCCTGCGCTGGTCGGAGGAGCTGAGCCGCTACCTGTTCATCTGGATCGTCTTCCTGGGGGCCTGGGCGGCGCTCAAGGAGGGCCGGCACCTGGGCATGGACATGCTCAGTCTGCGGCTCTCGCCGCGCTGGCGCGCGCGCGCCGGGGTGGCGCTCGACGCCGTGATGCTCGCCTTCCTGGTGACGGTGCTGTTCATCGCGCCCGACATCCTCGAGATCACCGGCCGGCAGCGCTCGGCCGTGCTCAAGATTCCGATGAGCTACATCTACCTGGCCTTCCCGGTCGGGGCCGCGCTCATGAGCGTCGAGATCGTACTGAGCTGGCTGAGCCCGACGCGGACGACGCCGGGGCAGACACACCTCTCGACGACCGTGCTCGAGGTCGCCGCGGCAGGCGCCGCAGCCGGCGCCGCAGCCGGCGCGCCGGCTGCCGCTGACGCTGCAGGCGCGGGCGCAGGCGCGGACGCTGCGGCGCACGACGAGCGCCAGGACGGAGGACCCAGGTGAGCCTGATCCTCGCCGGCGTCTTCATCGGGCTGCTCGTCCTCAACGTCCCGGTCGCATTCTCCCTCGCCATCGCCTCGTTGCTGGCGATCATCTACGGCGAGGTGCCGCTGACGCTCGTGGTCCAGCGGATGACGAACGCGACCGACTCGTTCATCCTGCTCGCCATTCCGTTCTTCATCCTGGCCGGCAACCTCATGGCACGCGGCGGCATGTCGCAGGCGATCATCGACTTCGCGGAGTCGATCGTCGGCTTCATTCGGGGCGGGTTGGCACAGGTCAACATCCTCACCAGCCTCTTCTTCGCCGGCATCACCGGGGCCGCGGTCGCCGACACCTCGGCGATCGGGTCGATCCTGATCCCGCCGATGCTGCGGCGCGGCTACCACCGGGACCTCACGACCGCAGTGACGGCCTCCTCCTCGACCATCGGCGTGATCGTCCCGCCGAGCATCCCGATGGTGATCTTCGGCGTGGTCACCGGCGTCTCGGTGGGTCGGATGTTCCTCGGCGGTCTGGTGCCGGGGCTGCTGGTCACCCTCATGCTCATGGTCGTCACGTATGTCATCTCCCTGCGGCGGGGGTACGAGAAGGGCGCGGTACCGCGGCTCGGGACCATCGCGCGTAACCTCAGGCGTAGTCTCCTGGCGCTGCTGATGCCGCTGATCATCATCGGTGGGATCATCTCCGGGGTCTTCACGCCGACCGAGGCGGCCGTGATCGCCGTCGGGTACGCACTCGTCATCGGCCTCTTGGTGACCCGCACGTTGCACCTGCGCGATCTGCCGGGGATTGCCCTCGAGACCGCCAAGACCTCGGCCGTCGTGATGCTGATGATCGCGGCAGCCTCGCTCTACGGCTGGATCCTCACGCGCGAGCGCATTCCGGTGGCGGCGGCGAACTTCATCGCGTCGCTCACCTCCGAGCCGGTGCTGATCTTGTTATTGATGGTGGTGATCTACATCGCCGCCGGCACGGTCATGGACCTCGGTGCCAACATCATCATTCTCGTGCCCGTGCTGTTTCCGATCACCAACCTCCTGGGCATCGACCCGGTCCACTTCGGCGTGGTCACGGTCATGGCGCTTTCGATCGGCCTCATCACACCCCCGGTGGGAGCGTGCCTGTTCGTCTCGTGCGGAATCTCCAAGACGCCGATGCTCGAGGCCTCCAGGATGACGCTGGTCTACATCGTGGGGCTGCTCGCGATCACCATCCTGCTGATCCTCTTTCCGCAGCTCGTACTCTGGGTCCCGAACACCTTCATGTAGCGCGCCGCGCGCGCCATGGCGTCCCGCGATCGGCGCCCGAGGGTCGAGAACACACCGGCTGGCACGGCCCTGCCGCGTTGACATGGCAGACGGATTCCACGTATGCTTCGGTCACGCAGTCTGTCGACGACGTTGTGCCGCTTACCGAAGCGGAGCGTGCTGGCATCGTGCTGCGCAGGAGGAGAGACATGCGAAGGGCACTGCTTCTTACGAGCGTACTCGCCCTGATCTGGTCGGGCTCGGCCGCGTACGCGCAGGCGGGCGTCAGCGAACTCGACCGGCTCGTCATCGCCTTGCCCCCAGTGGCGACCGAGACCAACCGCATCTGGGCCGGGTCATGGGTCATGCACACGCAGTTCGAGCCCATGCTCGAGACGCTCATCGGCAACGACCCGGAGACCGGAGATGCCATCCCTCGCCTGGCCGAGCGCTGGGAGGCGAACGAGGACTTCACCGAGTGGACCTTCTACCTGCGCCAGGGCGTCCCCTTCCACTTCGGCTACGGCGAGTTCACGGCCGAGGACGTGAAGCACACCTACGACCTGCTCTCGCGTGAGGACAGCCTCGTCAACATGGCCGCCGTCTGGCGCGACCGGTTGGCCGAGGCCGTGGTCGTCGACGACTACACGATCACCTTCCGCTTCCACCAGCCCTACATCGACGGCGAGCGGCTGTTCTCGCGCACCGGCGGCGAGATGTACATCACCAGCAAG
>SLRS01000127.1 GCA_007130855.1 Trueperaceae bacterium
AAGGCCCAAGGACATACGGTCGGGTTCCTGGGCGACGGGATCAACGACGCGCCCGCGCTGCGCGACGCGGACGTGGGGATCTCGGTCGACAACGCCGTGGACATCGCCAAGGAGTCCGCCGACGTGCTGCTGCTGGAGAAGGACCTGCTGGTGCTGGACGCCGGCATCGCCACCGGCCGCCAGGTGTTCGGGAACACCATGAAGTACGTCAAGATCACGGCCAGCTCGAACTTCGGCAACGTCTTCAGCGTCCTGGTCGCGAGCGTGTTCCTGCCGTTCCCGCCGATGCTGCCGCTCCACCTGCTGATCCAGAACCTGCTCTACGACTTCTCGCAGGCGTCGATCCCCTGGGACCACGTCGACGAGGAGTACGTCCGCCGGCCCCGGGCCTGGAGCGCCGCGAGCATCGCCCGCTTCATGCTGGTGCTGGGGCCGGTGAGCTCGATCTTCGACTTCACCACCTTCGCGCTGCTCTGGTACGTGTTCGGCGCCAACAGCGTCGAAGACCAAGCGTTCTTCCACTCCGGCTGGTTCGTGCTCGGACTGCTGTCCCAGACGCTGATCGTGCACATGATCCGCACCACGAAGGTGCCCTTCGTCGAGAGCATGGCGTCCTGGCCCGTGCTGGTCACGACGGCGCTCGTGATGATCGTGGGGGCCGTGCTACCGTTCACGGGCTACGGAGAAGCGATCGGCCTCCAGTCGCTCCCCGCCACGTACTTCCCCTACCTGGTGGCGACGCTGCTCGCGTACTGCCTGGTGCTCCAGTCGGTGAAGCGCTGGTACATCCGCCGGTACGGCACCTGGCTCTAGCGCTGCGGCGCGCGGGTCGCGCCCAGCAGCCGTCCGCGCTCACGCTCCAAGGCGCTCACCGGGCACGGCGTAGACGCCAACCCCGCGCGCCGCTCAGCTACTTGTCGGGGTTCGGGAGCATCACGTCGCGCATCATCTGACACAGCTCGGCGTATCCCCCGATGAACTGCCGCAGCGTCCGCTTGGTGGCGCCGTACTCGTCGAACTCGGCGACCGTCATCCCGTCCTCGTCGTAGGCCTTGCGGAAGTCCTCGAACTTGTCGCGCAACGTGTCGACGATCTTCGCGTCGACCGGGACGTCCATCCGGTCGACGACCGTGACGTCGCACCCGTTGAAACGCTTCGCCCACTGGTACGGGATGGTGGTGATCACGTCGCCGCCGATGAACTCCGACCAGTGGTAGTGGTTGCGATAGGCCGCAGCCAGCAGCCGCGCACGGTAGCCGCGCTCCTGATAGAGGCGATACGCGTGCTTCATGACCGCCACGCCCGCCCAATCCAGGTAACCCGGATCGACGATGATGTCGCGCTTGTTCGCGACCACCTTCAGCCAGTCGTCGGTCCGGCCGACCATGAGCGTGCTCACCGGCGCCATCGTGGAGACGTCGTGGCCCTCGGCCTCACGACGCTTCAGGCCGCGCTCCACCGCCTCGCCCACGGCGAGCGCCTGCGACACCGTGAACGACACCGTCGCATTCACACTGATGCCGCGGTAGGTCGCCTCTTCGATCCCTTCGACCCCGGCAGCGGTGACCGGCATCTTGACGTTCAAGTTGGGGATCACCGTCGTGAAGTGCAATGCCTGATCGACCATCGCCTGCGCGTTGCGGTAGAACTTGGCGCTGGTCTGCATCGAGAGGCGGCCCTTCTTGCCCTTGGTCGCCTCGAAGGCGGGCATCAGCAGCTTCGCCGCCTTGGTCGCCATCTCGTCGATCAACCTCCACGCCACGTCGTCCTCGGTCGCGGTGGGGTGCTCGCGGATGATCGCCTTGATCCGGCCGTCCCAGTCCTGGTACGCCTTCTTCAGGACGTCCACGACGATCACCGGGTTGGTGGTCGCTCCCACCGCGCCGTGCTCGACGCCATAGCTGAGCTCGTCGATCGCACAGGAGTCGTTCCAGTAGTCCGTCGGGGTGGTCTCGCTCATCTCGTGCAAGGGGCTCTTGTACGTGCTCATCGTGGCTCCTCCGTCGGATCGTGGCTTCGCCGACCTGCCTGCGCCGTTGCGTGTCCCTGCAGCGTAGCCGAAGGGTGCTCGTTGCGGGTGGGACCGCCGCCCCAGGTGCGGGGCGTGGGCGTTGCGCGTCGGCTGCTGGCGCGCTGCAGGCCCAGTGGGCCGCGCAGGTCACGGCCTTGCCCGAGCGCCGGAGCGATCAGGGCGAGGACGAGCGGCAAGCAGCACACGAAGCGCGACACATGCATCGCCGGCAGACCTACCGATCGAGAGGGGCTTGCTGGACGAGGCCGCGAGGTCGATTGCGGCGCCGGGTGGCAGGGCTCGACAGAGGCAGTGTACGACGAGGCGGCGAGGCGTCGTCGCCTGGCCAGCGCCCGATCGGCGAGACGGTAGAGTCGGTGAGGAGCTCGATGACGTGCTTCAACTGCGAACGGCCAAGCTCGAAACGCGCACCATGCCGCCCATCGTTGCGCGTCCGGCAGGCCACCGGGGGCGCACATGAGCATCGTGGAGCGGAACGTCGCGTTGGTCATGGCGCGCGCCGACCTGAAGGGCATCCCCCGGCACGCCGTGCCGGTCGGCTATGGGATTCGCCCCTATGCCCCGGGTGACGAGCAGGCCTGGCTCGAGGTCCAGGCGGCCGCCGATCGGTACAACGAGATCACGCTCGAGCTCTTCCGTAGGGAGTTCGGCGCTGACCCTGCGCTCCTCGGGCGGCGGCTCTTCTTCCTGGTCGACGCGGACGGGGCGGCGATCGGCGCCGCTGCGGCGTGGTTCGCCGACGAGCACCGCGGCAAGCCGGTCGGGCGCGTGCACTGGGTCGCCATCCGTCCGACCAACCAGCGGCGCGGCCTGGCCAAGCCGCTGATGAGCCACGTCTGCGTCAGGCTGCGCGAACTGGGGCATGAGCGCGCGTTCCTGACCACGTCCTCGGCCCGGATCCCCGCCATCGCGCTCTACTTACGCTTCGGCTTCGTGCCCGCCATCGAGCGACCCGAGCACGCTGCCGCGTGGACGGAGCTGCTGCGCTACGTCCCTGAACTCGCGCAGCACCGTCTCGAGCCGCCGGGCGAAGCGTTCAGCCCGACGCTCTGAGAGCACGGTTGCGACCACGCGCCCGCATGCGCTACGGCGCGCCGACTAGGCCCAGCCGAGCTGCTCGGCGATCGCCGCCTCGTTCACGACGAGCGTCATGTGGCGGATCTTGTCACCGGCAAAGGTGATGACGTTGACGCCCTCGACCTCGAAGCGCTTCCCCGTCGGCGGCACCGGTCCGCCCTCGCCGGTGTGGGTGCCCCAGTTCGCGCCGTAGACCAAGACGCAGCCACGCGCCTCGTCCACGCCAACCGCGCGGACGTCACCACCGAAGTCGGGGAAGGTCTGCTGATTGGCCTTGATCCACTCGGTGTAGGCCTCGACCGTGTCGATGCCACGCAGCAGCGCACCCTTGAAAGCGAACGTGGCGCCGGGCTGGCAGAAGGCTCGACAGGTGTCCCATCCCTCGCCGGCGTCGTTGGCCTCGGTGAACTGCAGTGCCAGGCTCCTGATGTCGCTCATCGTCGACCCCTTTCGATCCGGACCAGCATTCGCCGACCCGCGCCACACTCAGCGTCGCGGAACGAGCCGCGTGCTGCCGCATCCCTACCAGGCTACGCGCGAGGCGTTGCCGAAGCGTTCCTGAGCCTCCGGGGCGTAGACCGGCAGACCCCGTGGGCCCGGTGCAGGGCGGGTCACTCCATCTCCCCGGCCCCACGGGCCCGGTTCGCACGCTCGGTGGCCCGCGCTCGCTGATCGACTCGTCGACGAGCGAGGGCGCACCCTCCAGGTACGGTGCCAAGACGCTGTGCCTGGTCGATCGCCGCCGCGAGCGTCGTGATCCGCAGTCCACCGTCGACGAGTGACGCGGTTCAGGCTCACCGCACGTCGCGATGGCCGCACCTCATCGTGCTCTGGACCGCCCTCGGATCGATGCGCGCCCACGGCCGTGCGACCGGACACCGTCACTGCTCGGTCATCGCGTGGGCGTGACGTTCTGGTTCAGCCGGAACAGGTTCGTCGGATCGTACTCGTTCTTGAGCTCGAGCAGGCGGTCGTAGTTCGGTCCGAACGCTTCGCGTTCGCGCCCCGAGCCCTCGGCGATGAAGTTCACGTACGACCGACCATTCGCATGCGCGCTGAGGGCATCGAAGCATTCGCGTACCCAGGCGATGGGCGCCGCGTCGTGCGCTGGATCTTCCCAGCGCCCGCCCGGGGTCACCACGAACGCGACGTCGCGGTGTGGGTACGCGGTCGCCTCCGGCGCGATGTCGTTGATGGCGCCACCGAGATGCGAGATGAGGAGGTCGGACTGCGGTGTCGGGAGCGCCCTCGCACACTCGACGATCGTCTCGAGTGCCGTGTCGGACAGGTCCACGAAGTTGTGCGACTTCCAGTAGTTCCGTAGGCCCTTCGCGTAGAGGTCATCGAGGGCGCGCTGGGCTGCCAAGTAGGGCGTCGGCGCGACGGCATCGGCGATCGGCGCGCCGAACTCGCGCACTGCCCTGAGGACCTCTTCGCCATGCTGCAGGTCCCCGGCATGGAACGGCGCCACGAAGAGCACCCTCGTCCCATGGACGGCCTCCGGCAGGAACGGCAACGGCGGGGCCGTGAGGAAGTCTGCCCAGACCGAACACTCCCGCGGCGCCCTCGTGGCGAAGTCGCGGTAGTTCCTCAGCACCTCGGGAGCATCGTCGAGCCGGTACACGATCGGGCCGAACAACACGTCGGGCCCGACCCGATGGAGCCTGAACTCGAACGAGGTAGCGATACCGAAGTTGCCGCCCCCACCGCGAATCCCCCAGAACAGATCCGGCTTCTCGTCGGCGCTGGCGCTCACCAGTTCGCCGTCTGCCGTGACGACCTCGACTGAGCGTAGGTTGTCCGCGGCAAGCCCATGCTTACGGCTGAGCCGCCCAAACCCGCCGCCGAGCGTCAACCCGCCAACGCCGGTCGTCGAGACGACGCCGTTGGGAACAGCCAAGCCGAACACCTGCGTCGCACGATCGACATCGGCGAAGGTGGCGCCGCCCTCGACGCGGGCGGTCTGGGCTTGTCGATCCACGTGAACGGCGCGCATGGGCGACAGGTCGATCACGAGTCCGCCGTCACACGTGGAGAAGCCGGCAATGCTGTGCCCGCCGCCGCGCACGGCGAGGAGCAGATCGTTGTCACGGGCGAAGTCGACGGCCGCGATGACGTCGGCGACGCCCGAGCAGCGCACGATCAGGGCCGGGCGTCCGTCGATCATGGCGTTCCAGATGGCACGCGCTTCGTCGTAGCCATGCTCCTGCGGTTGGATGAGTTCGCCCCGCAGCGTTGCAGCGAACGCCTCGAGCGCTCGCCCCTGCAGGGTGATCGTTTCACCGGTACGTGTCGTGACCCTTGGGTCGGGCATGATGCACCTCGTGGTCCTGCGCCTGCCTTCGCTCACGATGGCTCGTAGCGCTGCAGATCCGAGGGATCGCCATCGCACGGTAGGGCTAGCCCTCGGCTCGCGCCCGCCACCCATCCACACGCCTAGCACGACACGCTGCGGAACGATGTTGGGTGGCTACAGCCTGGCGTGGAGCATCCGTGTGAGCGCATGCGAGCACGGCCGGCAGTGCCTCACGCGAGCTTCATCGCACCTCGATCGGCACGCTGAGCAGCTTCAGCCGCCCGTGGCCCAGCACGTAGCGGATCTCGTAATCGCCCGCCTGGTCGGGGGCGGTCAAGCTGACCCGAGTGCCGTCTCGCGTCTGGGCGGACGACGTCATGTGGAACGCCCCGTCGCGCGCGCCGCTCGGCACGATCGTCAGGTAGTCGCCGCGGTTGGCCGGTCCCGTCCAGGCGACCTCGAAGCTCGCACCCGCCGCCACCTCCGTCGGCGCGACGATGCTTGCCGTCGTGGGCGACACCGTGATGGGCACGCTGAGCAGCAGCGCGCGCCCGTCGCCGAGCACGTAGCGGATCTCGTGCTCGCCCGGTTCGGGCGGCGCGAGCAGCAGCACCGGGCTGCCGTCACGCGTGTGCGCGGCCGAGGTGTCGTGCCGCATGCCGTCGCGGGCACCGCGCGGCACGATCGTCAGGTAATCGCCGTCGTTGTCGGGTCCCACCCAGGCAACCTCGAACGCCGCGCCCGCCTCGACCTCGGCGGGTACCTCGAGGCCCGCCTCGGCGGCGGTCACGATCAGCGGCACGCTCACCAGCATGCGGCGACCCTGGCCCAGCACGTAGCGGACCTCGTAGTCGCCGGGCTCGGCGGGCGCCGCCAGGGTGAGCGGGCTGCCCCCCTCGGTCGGCGCGGCCGAGGTCCCGTGGAAGGCGCCGTCGCGAGCGCCGCGCGGCACGATCGTCACGTAGTCCCCGGGGTTGCCGGGGCCCTCCCACGCCACCTCGATCGTGCCGCCGCCGGCGACCTCCGCGGGCGCACCGATTCGGGCGTCGGCGGGACCGACCGTCAGCGGCTGTCGCACCAGCGCACGATGCTCGGCGCGCAGCACGTAGCGCACCTCATATGACCCGGGCTCGGGCGGTGCGAGCAGGTCGACTGGGCTGCCATCCGCGACCGCCGCCCAATCACCCTCGCGCATGCCTTCACGCGTGCCCTCGCGGACGATGGTGACGTAGTCGCCGTCGGCAGCCGGACCCTCCCAGGCGACCTCGAAGCGGGTGCCGGCGGCCACCTCCGCGGGGGCGGCGAGGCTGGCCGTGAGCGGCTGCGGGACGAACGAGGCACTACGGCCGATCACGCCCGTGCCACCTCCGGGCAGCGCCAGGTGGAAGCGCGCCTCGAGCTCGGCCTGCTCGGCCGGAATGCGCACCTCGGCGACACCACGCACGTCCTCGACGGAAGCGCGCGCGAACGAGGCGTGGTCGGGCGCGTCACGGGGCACCACCGTCAACCAGTTCCCGCGCCCGGCGGGCGCGCCATCGAAGCGGACGCGCACCGTGTCGCCGGCCGTCGGGTCGGTCGGTTCCACCACCAGTTCGACCTCGGCCGCCGGCGCGAGTTCGAAGGCGAAGGCATTGTCGTCGCCGGGCGTCACCGGCAGGCCACGGACGCTGATGGAGGTGGCGCCGTGGGCGTCGGTCACCTCGGCGCGGTAGGTGCCCGCTGGGAGACGGGTGATGAAGACGCCGTCCGCACCGGCCGTCAGCTGACGCTCTCCACCGTCGACGGCGTCGACGAAGTGCACGCTGGCACCCTCGCCGACCGGCTCGCCCGCCCGGGTGAGGGTGACGGTGACGGGGTAGGTAGCGTCCGGATCGACGCCGACCGCGCGCCCCAGGGCGGCCGCGAGCTCGCCGGCGCTGTTGGCGCACTCGAACGTCCCGAGGCCCTCGAAGGAGCGAATGGCGTGCTCGGAGAGGGCAAAGCCGATGATCCGGACGTCGACCTCGAGGCCCGCCTCGCCGAGGCCGGCCACGGCCGCGCGCACGTCACCACCGCACGACTCAGCGCCGTCGGTGACCAGCACGATCACCGCCCGCCCCGTGTAGCCGCGCAGGTCCTCGAGCGCCAACTCGAGCGAGTAGGCGATCGGCGTGGCGCCCCTGGCCTCGATGGCCTCGATCGAGCGCAGCAACGGCTCCCGGTCGAAGCCCTCGATCGGTACGACGAGCTCGCTGTCGAGGCAGGCATCGGGCTCGGTCGCGTTCAAGCGCGCGCCGTAGACCCGCAGCCCCACGTCCAGGTCGGGGTCGTCCGGCAGGCGGCTCACGACCTGCGCCAACGCGTCCTTGGCGGCGGCGATGCGGTACTGGCCGTCCTCGAGCCGCAGGTACATCGAGCCCGAGGCGTCGAGGACCAGCAGCACGTGCGTCGGCCGGGCGAGGGCAGACGTGACGAGGAGCGTCGTCAGCAGCGCGAGCAGCGACAGCGTAACGGGGGACGGACGCGGTGTCCGCAGCATGATGGGCCTCCGGTTTCGGTCGAGGCGAGGGGGGACGCCTCAGGCTAACGCGGGAGCCGTGCGCGCCGCCGTGGCATCTTCGACGTCGCGTGGATGCGCTGGTGGAAGCGCCCACACGGGCCGATCCATGAGCCGCTGGCTCACCGAGGCTCCGGCAACCGAGGCCGTGTGGTGGCACCAACCGCCGATCGCCCCGGCTCGACCTCGTCCCCGGCCTGGCCATCAGGCGCACGTGATGGCCGTCGACCTCCTCGGCGACGCCCTGCGCGGCAAGCTGGAGGAGTACGGTGAACCGTCACACGACGAGGAGTCGAGGGTGCCCAGGGAACATGATCGGCCGACACGAGACCTGCCGACGCACGGCCGCTGCCGGGCGCACGGAGCCGGGAACGTCGTCGGCGTCGCCGCGCGGCAGCGCCCGTCGAGCACTGCCTGCCCAGTCCAGCCGACGCTCGCCGCGGCCGTCGCAACGGCGTGCCACGGGGCGTGCGGCGGCGCGCACCTCGAGGCAGCCCCGCTCGCGCTCTCCGTCACCCCCTACGGCGTCACGACCCGGCGCCTCCGGCCGGCATGAAGGCCGAGTCCCTTGCCGCCGTCGGCCGACTTCCGCTCCCGCACGACAACGTGGCGATCGCCACGCGCTACCTCGCCGCCGACACCGTGATCATCGACGGTGAGCGCCGCTTCGTGCTCTCACACGACGTGCTCGTGGGGCATCGCTTCGCCACGCAGCCGATCGCCGCCCACACGCCGCTGCGCTCCTGGGGCCTGCCGTTCGGGCTCGCCATCGACGACATCGCGGCCGGCACGTATGTCTGCAACCAGGCCATGATCGACGCGCTCCGCGGCCGCGACCTGCGCGGTCTGACGGTCGCGGGCGATCTGACGATCGCGCTCCCGGACCGACCGAACTTCATCGACCACATCGAGCCCTTCCACCTCGACGCTGGCACCTTCGAAGGTGCGGCGGCCTTTGCGCCCTTGCGCGACGACCGCACCTTCCTCGGCTACCGCCGCGAGGCGGGGCGCGGCGTCGGGACGCGCAACCATCTCGTCGTGCTCGCGACCACGTCCCGCGCCAACGCCGTCGTCCGGCGCATCGTGGAACGCCTGGCACGGCGCGCGCCGCCGCAGGCGACCTTCGACGGCGCCGTGGCGATCGAGCACACGGAGGGGGGCGGACACGGGCGTCCGAACAACCTCGACCTCGTCCTCAGGACGTTGGCGGGCTTCATGGTCCACCCGAACGTCGGTGCCGTGCTCGCGCTCGACGACGGCGTCGGGTACGTGACGAACGAGGCGTTACGGCGCCTCATGGTCGAGCGCGGCTACCCGCATCAGGCCGTTCCCTGCGCCTTCCTGACGCTGACAGGAGCGTTCGAGGACGATGTGGCGCAGGGCGAGCGGGTCGCCGCGCGCTGGCTCGACACGCTCCGCGCAGCCCGGCGCACGCCCGAGCCGGTCGCGCACCTCACGCTCGCGCTCCAGTGCGGAGGATCCGACGCCTTCTCCGGCATCTCGGGCAACCCGCTCGCGGCCTGGGTCGCCCGGGAGATCATCCGCCGTGGCGGCGCGGCCAACCTCGCCGAGACCGACGAGCTGATCGGCGCCGAGGCATACCTGCTGCAGCGCGTCCGCGACGTCCCGACCGCCGAACGCTTCCTCGCCGCGGTCGCGCGGTTCGAGGAACGAGCCGGCTGGCATGGCGCCTCCGCTGCCGGGAACCCGACGGGCGGCAACCTGCTCCGGGGCCTCTACAACATCGCCCTGAAGTCGATCGGTGCGGCGCTGAAGCGCCATCCCGACGTCCGGCTCGACCACGTCATCGGCTACGGCGAACGGCACACGCTGCCGGGGTTCGCCTTCATGGACAGCCCCGGGAACGACCTCGAGAGCATCGCCGGGCAGGTCGCGTCGGGCTGCAACCTGATCACCTTCGTGACCGGCAACGGCTCGATCACCAACTTCCCCTTCGTGCCGACGATCAAGATCGTGACCACCAGCGAGCGCTACGAGCTGCTCGCCGACGAGATGGACGTCGACGCCGGCGCCTACCTCAGCGGCACCCCCCTCGACGACCTCGGGGCGCGCACGTTCGACCTCGTACTCGACGTCGCGTCGGGCGCGAGGAGCGCCGGCGAGCGCACGGGACACGCGCAGGTGCAGCTCTGGCGCGACTGGCCCCAGCGCGACGCGAGCGCCCTCGCGCGGCTCGCGGCCGAGCCGGCGCCGGCTGGCGCCAGCATCCCGCTCGTGCCGCTCACCGGGGCGTCCCGCCTGCGACTCCCTGAGCCCTGCCCCGCCGCGGCCGGCGGCGTGGCGCTGATCCTCCCGACGAGCCTCTGCGCCGGACAGGTCGCGCTCGCCATCGCGCGGCGGCTCGAGGCGCGCGGCCTCGGCCGGGGGCAAGGGGTGCGCCGCTTCCTCGCCCTCGTCCACACGGAGGGGTGCGGCGTCTCGAGCGGCGCCTCCGAGGAGCTCTACGTCCGGACGTTGCTCGGCTACCTCGTCCATCCGCTCGTTCGGCACGCCCTCCTGCTCGAGCATGGCTGCGAGAAGACCCACAACGACTTCCTGCGCGGGCGACTCGTGGCGGCGGGGATCGACCCTGGTCGCGTCGGCTGGGCGAGCATCCAGCGCGACGGCGGCGTCGCTCGCGCCGGCGAGCACGTCGAGCGGTGGTTCGAGCGGGCGATCGCGGCGGCAGCCGAGCCGGCGCTCCGCAGCGTCGGCGTCGGCGACCTGCGGGTCGCGATCGCGGGGAGTGCGCCGCCGCCGCCCGCCGCGGCGCGGGGCCTGGCCGCCATCACGCGTGCGATCGTCGAGGCGAGCGGCACGGTGGTGGTCGCGGCGAACGCCGGCGTGCTGGCGATCGA
>SLRS01000006.1 GCA_007130855.1 Trueperaceae bacterium
GGCTGCAGGTCGCCACGCTGATGGCGGGCGCCGTCGTCACCGAGCAGGTGTTCGCCTGGCCCGGCATCGGCCTGCTGGCCATCCAGGCGATCAACTCGCGCGACATGGCCATCATCCAGGGTGTGGTGGTGGTCGCCGCCTTCATCGTCATGACCGCCAACCTAGTGGTGGACGTCCTCTACGCGCTCATCGACCCGAGGATCTCGTACACGTGAGCGCCACCTGGTCCTTCCTGCGCCGGCTCCTGTCGAGCCCCATCGCCGCCTTCGGGGCGCTCATCTTGGTCACCTTCCTGGTGATGGCGCTGTTCGCGCCGCAACTCGCCCCCTTCGATCCATCGGCTCCCAACCTGCGGGCCCGACTGGCGCCGCCGTCGTGGTCCGGCGGCCCCGAGCAGCACCTCCTGGGCACCGATCACCTGGGCCGCGACATCCTCAGCCGCCTGATCTACGGCAGCCGCATCGCGCTCCTGGTCGGCGTGGCCGGCGTGACGCTGCAGGCGCTGCTGGGCATCACGCTGGGGGTCCTCGCCGGGTACTTCGGCGGGCGGCTCGACGTCGCCATCTCGCGCTTGATCGACACCCTCATCTCCATCCCCAACACGATCTTGTACCTCACCGTGCTGGGTGTGTTCGGCCCCAGCCTGGTGGGGCTCGTGCTCGTCATCGGCTTCATCGGTTGGACGACCTTCGCGCGCGTGGTGCGGGCCGAGACGCTCTCGGTGCGCAACCGCGAGTTCGTGGAGGCGGCACGCGCCCTGGGCCAGCGCACGCCCATCGTGCTGCTGCGCCACGTCCTGCCCTCGATCATGGCGCCGATCATCGTGGTCGCCACCCTGAACGTGGCCACCGTCATCATCCTGGAGGCGGCGCTGTCGTTCCTCGGCTTCGGGGTGCAGCCGCCCACGGTCACCTGGGGCCGGATGCTGGCCGACGGCCGCAACTACGTGGCCACCGCCTGGTGGCTGGCGACCTTCCCCGGCATCTTCATCACGATCCTGTGCCTGTCGCTCATCTTCCTGGGCGATCGGCTGCGCGACGTGCTCGACCCGCGGCTCCGGGGGCTCTGAGGACTCGCCGCCCGCAGAGCGCAGCCGTCGGACAGCGAACGACGACGACGAAGGGGCGCCGCGACCAGCGCGGCGCCCCATCCTCGTGCTCACCCGCGAGCGGGCGGTCGGGAAGGTCGGGTCAGTTCACCGGCATCGCGTCGAACATCCACAGGTACTCGTCCGGTCGCGGCGCCCAGTCGACGTCTTCGGCCACGCCCGCCATGTTCTCGAGCTGGAACAGGTGGATGTAGACCCGCTCCTCGGCGATGATCGTGAAGATCTCGCGGTACAGCTCGGCCCGGCGAGCGGGATCCATCTCGACGAGCGCCTCGGCGTAGATGGCGTCGAACTCGGGGTTGCACCAGTTGTGCATGATCGAGTAGGTGTCGCCACACCTGGCAGAGGTGTAGGTCAGGGCCGCGTCGCCGAGCGAGTTCCCCAGCCCGATCAACGCCATGTGCTGCACGTTCTCGGTCTGCCAGACGCGGCTCTGGTACGCGCTCCACTCCAGGATCTCCATGGTGGTGTTGATCCCCACCGCCTGCAGCATCACGGAGGTGAGCTCGACGATCTCGGTGTCGAGCGGGTAGCGGCCGGCCGGTCCCTGGATGTGGATGGTCAGGTCTCCGGGGCCGTACCCCGCCTCTTCGAGCAACTCCACGGCGCGTTCGGGGTCGTACAGGTAGGTGTTCCAGAACTCGAGCGGCGCGGCGGTGATGCCGGGGCTGGCGCGGCCGCGGGTGGGCGCACCAAGGCCGTCGTACAGCGCTTCGATCATCAGCTGATTGTCGATGGCGTACTCGATCGCCTGCCGCACCCGGAGGTCGCTGGTTCCCTCGCCCTCGGTGTTCATGATGTAGAGCATCACGCGTGGCGTGGGCCAGGGCTCGATGCGGACGTTTTCGGCTGCCTCGACGCGCATCCGGTCCGCCGGCGGGACGTTGGTGGCGATGTGCACGCCGCCGGTGAGCAGTTCGGCCACGCGGGTGGAGGCTTCGGGGATGGTGCGGTGGACGAGTCGGTCCCACACGGGGCGACCGCGCCAATGGTCGTCGAACGCCTCCATCACGATACGGTCGTCACGGCGCCACTCGACCACCCGGAACGGACCGGTGCCGACGGGCAAGTGGTCGCTGATGTTCTCCCAACCGCCGATCGCCTCGATGTGGTGCTTGGCCAGGATCGAGGAGCCGATGCGGCTCAACCGGCTCAGCAGCACCGGCTCGGGATCGTGCGTGTGGATGATGATCTCATACGGTCCGACGATTTCGACCTCGCGGATCTGGCGGTACTGGCCATGATCCTGCAGCGACGGGTCGGTCGCCACCCGCTCCAGCGTGAACTTCACGTCCTCGGCGGTGAAGGTCTCGCCGTCGTGCCACAGCACACCTTCGCGCAGCAAGAAGCGCATCGCCGTGTCGGTCACCGGCTCCCACGCGGTCGCCAGCGCCGGCTGCAGTTCGCCGCCGGGGTCCGGGAAGACCAAGTAGTCGAAGATGTTGACGTGGATGGCCTCGTAGGCCGTGGTGTTGTGGTCGTGGATGTCCCAGCCTTCGTGGTCCACGCCCTGAGCCATGACGAGCTCGCGCACCTCCTGCGCGGCGGCGGTGCTCGACCAGCCGACGGAGACGAGCAGCAAGAGCGCCGCCCCAAGAACCTTGAACGGATGCTTCATCTGGTCCTCCAGCGATCGTCTTGACGGCACCGCCGCGACGCCACGCCACCACGCCCGTACGGCGCAGGAACTACGTGGGTCTCCCGGGTGCTCGTCGACGCTTCAACGTACCGGGTCCGGCTCCGTCGGTCAACCGTCGCCGAGCCCAGTGGTAGCGTGCCCTCGAGCACGAAAGCCCCCGGCACGCACCCCACGCGGCCATTCGAGGAGGCCCCCATGGACCTGCGCAGCGCCGCCCACGATCTGCGATCCGACCTGGTCGCTTGGCGCCGCCACCTGCACGCCCATCCCGAGTTGTCCTACCAGGAAGAGGCCACCGCCGCCTTCGTGCGCGAGCGGCTCGAGGGACTCGGGCTCCGAGCCTCGGCACCGCTGGCCGGCGGAACCGGCCTGACCTGCCTGATCGAGGGGCAGGCGGACGGCCCCACCGTGGCACTGCGCGCCGACCTGGACGCGCTCCCCATCCAAGAGGCGAACGACGTCCCTTACGCCTCGACCGTGCCGGGTGTGGGACACATGTGCGGGCACGATGCCCACACGACGATGCTGCTCGGCGCCGCGGCCCTCCTGGTGCGGCAGCGGCCGGCGCGGGGCCATGTGAAGCTGCTGTTCCAACCCGCTGAGGAGGGCGGCGCCGGGGCCGCGCGGATGATCGAGGACGGCGCGCTCGACGAGCCGAGCGTGAGCGCCATCTTCGCGCTGCACGTCTACCCGGGTGTGGAGGTGGGACACCTGACGGTGAGCCCGGGCCAGGCCACGGCCGCCGCCGACGCCTTCGACATCGAGGTGATCGGCCGCGGCGGGCACGCCGCCCACCCGCACCAGGCGATCGATGCCGTGGCGGTGGCGGCGCACGTGGTGACGGCCCTCCAGCTCGTGGTGAGCCGGCAGACCGATCCGCTCCTGCCGCTGGTGCTCACCATCGGCAAGATCGAGGGGGGCTACGCGCGCAACGTCATCGCCCCCTCGGTGCGGCTGGCGGGGACCGCCCGGTCGCTCGACCCCGCCCTGCGCGAGCGCCTGCCGGCGATGCTCGAGCACGTCGTCGGTGGCGTCACGCAGGCGTTCGGCGCCAGCTACACGCTCGCCTACCAACTCGGCTACCCCTCGACCCGCAACGATCCGGCGCTCCTGCCGACCCTCGAGGCGACCGTCGCCGAGCTGCTGGGAGAGGGACGGCTGAGCCGCAAGCCGCCCTCGATGGGGGGCGAAGACTTCGCCTTCTACGCCGAGCGTGTACCCGGCCTGATCGCGCGGCTGGGCGTGCGCAACGAGGCACGCGGGCTGGTGCACCCCCTGCATCACCCGCGCTTCGACCTCGACGAGGATGCGTTGCCGCTCGGCGCGGCGGTGCTCGCGGGGTTCGCGCAGCGCTACCTGCACTCGGCCTGACACCGCGCTCCTCTCTTCGGCGCCTCCGGGAGGACCCCCATGATGCCTGCTCGGCCCAACCGCCTCTTCACCGACGACGGCCGCAGCCGCCGATCATGATCATCGCCGCCGGCCACGTCGCCCTCGACATCATCCCGAGACTGGATCACGGCGTCGACTGGCGCCCCGGCGCCTTGTACGAGGTGGGTCCGGCGACGCTGTCGATCGGCGGGGCGGTCGGCAACGTCGCGCACGTGCTGAGCGCCCTCGGCCGGCCGGTGCGGTGGCTGGCTCCCGTCGGGGACGATGCGTTCGGCCGGGTCGTGCGTGCGATGCTGGCCGAGCGGGCCGGTCTCGGCCCGGACGACCCGAGCGGAGGCGTACTGGTCACCGTGCCGGGCGCGGCGACCTCCTATACGCTCGTGGTGAGTCCGCCGGCGAGTGACAGGGTCTTCCTACACCACCCCGGTGCGAACGACACCTTTGGCGGGCCAGAGCTCCGCTCGGGCCTGGCCGAACTGGCTCGGCGCGAGCCGGGACTGCTCGCGGGTGCGTTCCTGCACGTCGGCTACCCACCGGTCATGGCTGCGACCTACCTCGACGGGGGGCGCGAGTTCGCGGCCGCGCTGGCGTGGGCGCGCGAGCAAGGCATGACCGTCTCCCTCGACACGGCCATGCCCGATCCGAACGGACAGGCGGCCCGGGTCGACTGGCGCGCCATCCTGGGCCGCGTGCTCCGATCGGTCGACCTCTTCGCCCCCTCGTGGGCCGATCTCGTGGCGATGCTGGGCCGTCTGCCCGACGTTCCCGACCGCAACGCGTTGGCGCGCACGGCGGAGGCGTTCCTGGGCATGGGGGCCACCGCGGTGCTCTTCAAGCTGGGTCGCCGCGGCGCGTACCTGCGGACGTCGACGGGCTTCGCGAGCAGCGGCTGGGACGACCGCGAGCTCCTCTCGCCCAACTTCGTGGTGGAAGCGATCGGCACGACCGGTGCCGGTGACGCGACCATCGCGGGGTTCCTCGCCGCTTGGCAGGCGGGGGCCACGCCGGAACGGGCGCTGGACGTCGCCTCCGCGACCGGGGCCTGCAGCGTCGAGGGCGTGGACGCCGGCTCGAGCGTACCTCCTCTCGCCGCCGTCGAGGAGCGCCTCGCGGCCGGCTGGCCGCGCCGGCCGGCGAGCTGGTTCGGCTCGACGGGCAGCGACCCCCGCGGCATCCTACGAGGGCCAGGCGACGCAGCCGGAGGCGCTGCTTGAGCGAGCGAAGCTCGCGGACCGGCCACCGACGGTTCGGCCCGTGCGATCCGCCCGCCGCGCGTCGGTGCGACGCTCGCCAGGACCCGCTCTTCGGGCTCCGTCGGCGTGGTAGACTGCCTTTTGTCGCACGACTGCACATGCCAGCACCGCCACGTCACGCTCGCAATCAGGAGGTCACCATGATCCGCCGTAGTCTCCGGATACTCGTCTTCAGCGCCTTGCTGCTCGGCTTCGCGGCCGCGTCGGCCCAGGAGTTCGACTGGCGCCGCTTCGAAGGCACCGACATCCGCTTCATGATGAACAGACACCCCTTCACCAACTGGCTCGAGCCGATGGTGCCGGAGTTCGAGGCGCTGACGGGCATCAACGTCACGCTCGAGGTCCTCCCCGAGGACCAGTTCCGTCAGGTTCGGCTGCTCGAGGTCAGCAGCGCCGCACCCACGCTCGACGGCTACATGGTGATGCCGGGGCAGGTGGGCGCGCAGTACCTCGGGGCGGGCTGGCTCCGCTTCGTCGACGACTTCGTCGCCGACCCCTCGCTCACCCACCCCGACCTCGACATCGACGACTTCTTCGGCGGCGCCATCGGGACCTTCGAGTCGCCCGACGGCCTGTTCGGCTTGCCCCTGCAGATCGAGTCGAGCCTGCTCTTCTACCGTGAGGACCTGTTCGAAGAGGCCGGCCTCAGCGGTCCCCCGGAGACCATGGACGAGCTGATGGAGTACGCGGCCGCGCTGCACAGCGACCAGGTCGCCGGTTTCGCCATGCGCGGGCGCGGTGCCGCCGCAACCAGCCAGACCGTCAACCTGCTGTACTCCTTCGGCGGCCGCTGGATGGACGAGGACGGTAACTCGGCGCTCGCCTCCGAAGAGAGCATCGAGGCCCACGAGTTCTACGCCGAACTGATGCGCAACTACGGACCTCCCGGACCGGCCAACCTCCACTGGGCCGAAGTCACCAGCCTCTACGCACAGGGCCAAGCGGCGATGATCTTCGACGCCAACGTGTTCCGGCCGATCATGGAGGATCCCGCCCAGGCGCTCGACGTCGTGCGCGAGAACACCCGCTACGCTCCGCTCCCGGCTGGACCCGCCGGCAGCGTCCCGGGCGTGCTGGTGTGGGGACTCTCGATCAACCACGCTTCCCAGAACCCGGAGGCGTCGTGGTACTTCATCCAGTGGGCGCTCTCCAAGGAGAGCCAGGAGAGCCTGCTGCTCTTCGGCGTCCCCGCGGCGCGCGCTTCGGCCTGGGAGAACGAGGAGTTCCAGGCGACCGCTCCCGAGGACTGGATCGAGGCGTCCCAGTTCTCGTTCGAAGTCGGCCAGCCCGACTGGAACCCGCCGGTGGTGCCCGTCGCCGAGGTCCGCGACGCTTACGGACAGGCGCTCATCGCGGCGCTCGAGGGCCGTGACATCGCGGCAGCGCTGAGCCAGGCGGCCCAGGCGGTCGACGCCATCGTCGCCCGCACGCGCTGAGCAGGCCCGCCAGCGATCACGTTCGCTGCGTCGGAGGGGCGAGGGCAACCTCGCCCCTCCTCCCTAGGCAACGCCCCACCGCGCGGAGAGACCCGTGAAGAGCGCTAGTGCCTTCGTCGACCGATACGCCTTCTACATCTTCCCGCTCCCGGCCGTGCTCGCGATCCTGGTCCTGATCGTCGCCCCGGTCCTCGCCAACTTCGTCCTCTCGCTCTACGACTTCTTCGTCGGCGGCAGGGCGGCCTTCATCGGCATCGAGAACTACCAGCGGGCGCTCGCCGATACGCGCTTCTGGGGCGGCGTCCAGCGAACCCTCTACTTCACCTTCACCGCCGTACCGCTACAGCTCCTGATCGGCATCGGGATCGCGGTGCTGTTCAACCGCGACTTCCCCGGCAAGGGGCTCGCGCGGACCGTCATCTTGCTGCCGATGGTGGCGACGCCGGTCGCCATCGCGTTGATCTGGGCGCTGATGTTCAACCCGAGCCTCGGTGTGCTCAACCACTTCCTCGAGAGCCTCGGCCTCCCGCGCTCGCTGTGGGTGGCGCAGTCGAACCTGGCGATCCCGTCGCTCGTCCTGGTCGACACCTGGCAATGGTCGCCGATGATCGCGCTGATCTTGCTGGCGGCGATGCAGAGCGTGCCCGCCGAGCACTACGAGGCGGCCCGCATCGACGGCGCCAGCGGCTGGCAATCGTTCTGGCACATCACGATTCCCGGTATCCGCTCCGCCATCGTGGTGGCGCTGATCCTTCGCGCGGTCGACGCGCTCAAGACGTTCGACATCATCTACGTGATCACCGAGGGTGGACCGGGTACGGCGTCCGAGACGCTCAACGTCTTCGCCTTCAAGACCGGCTTCCAGTTCTTCCACGCCGGCTACGCCGCAACCTTGCTGATCTTCCTGATGTTCCTGGTGCTCGGCATCGCGGTGCTGCTCAACGTCGTCAGGAGACGCGTATGACGCGTTCGACCGCGCCGACGAACGACGTCGCGTTCCGACAGGCGGCGGCCCAGGCCCGTGCCCGTGCCAGGCGGCTGACGCTGCTCAAGAACGTCGGCATCTTCCTGCTGATCGTCGCCGTGCTGGCCATCATGCTCTTTCCCTTCTACTGGATGGTCCTGACCAGCCTGCGCAGCCAGGTCGACAACGTGAGCCGCGTACCCGTCTGGTTCTTCACGCCCACCTGGGAGAACTACCGGAACGTGATCGCTCGCAACAACTTCTTCGACTTCACCTGGAACTCGTTCGTGATCGCCGGGCTCTCGACCGGCATCGGCTTGGTGCTCGGCCTACCCGCCGCATACTCCATCGCTCGCTTCAAGCAAGAGGGCCTGGCCGTTGCCATCTTGGTGGCGCGCCTCACGCCGTACATCACCTACCTCGTGCCGTGGTACCTCGCGTTTCGCGCGCTGGGGCTCATCGACACCTACCTCGCCCTCACCCTCACGCACCTGATCGTCGGTATGCCGCTGATCGTGTGGATCATGATCAGCTTCTTCGAGAACGTCCCGCTGGACCTCGAGGAGGCCGCCTTCGTGGACGGCGCCACCCGCATCGGCGCGTTCATGCGGGTGATCCTGCCGCTCTCCACACCCGGCATCGTGGCCGCGAGCATCCTGGCGTTCATCTTCAGCTGGAACCAGTTCCTGTTCAGCCTCGTGCTCTCGGGCCCGAACACGCGACCCGTCCCCGTGGCCGTGTTCAACTTCATCTCCTACGGCCAGATCGACTTCGGCGGCCTCGGAGCGGCGGCCGTGCTGATCACCCTGCCGGTGATCATCCTGACGCTGATCATCCAGCGCTGGATCGTCACGGGCCTTACCATGGGGGCCGTGAAGGGCTGAGAGGGGGTCGGCATGCTGGCATTGCGGAAGCTCGCTGCAGGCGAGGAACGGCTGGCGTTGATCGAGGTGCCCGAGCCGGCACTGCGGCCCGGACACGTGATCCTGGACGTGGCGGCGGCCGGCATCTGCGGTACGGACGTGCACATCATGCACGACGAGTACCGCTCGGACCCGCCGGTCACCCTGGGGCACGAGGTGGCCGGCACCATCGCCGCACTCGGTGCAGGCGTGGTGGGGCTGCAGGTCGACCAGCGCGTCGTCACCGAGACGTACTTCTCGACCTGCGGCACGTGTGAGCACTGCCGCACCGGCAGGCCGAATCTCTGCGCCGAGCGCCGCTCGATCGGCTCCTTCGAGGACGGTGGCTTCGCTTCGCGTCTGCTCGTGCCGGCCACCATCATCCACCCGCTCCCGGACGGTCTCGGCTTCCCCGAGGCCGCGCTGGTGGAGCCGCTCGCCTGCGTGGTGCGCGGCCTGCTCGAGCTCAACGACGTGCGCGCCGGCGATCGGGTGGTGATCACCGGGCCCGGACCGATCGGCCTGCTGGCCCTGCAGGTGGCGAAGGCCGCCGGCGCCCGGGTGGTGATGCTCGGCACCGCCGCCGACGCCGCCCGCCTGGAGCTCGCCGAGCGGCTCGGCGCCGACGGTGTCCTCACCGTCGAGGCCGCGGATTCGCTCGGCGCGGCCGTCGCCGACGCGTTGGCTGGGCCGGCCGACGTGGCGATCGAGTGCTCGGGGGCCGAACCGGCGGCAGGGGTGCTCCTGCGGCTCGTGAAGAAGGCCGGTCGCTACGTCCAGGTCGGCCTCTACGGCACGCCTATCAGGCTCGACATGGACCAGGTCTGCTACAAGGAGCTGCGCGTCAGCGGCAGCTTCGCCACCGCACCGAGTTCGTGGTACCGCGCGCTGGCGCTGGCCGGCTCGGGCGCGGTCTCGTTGGCCGCCATCGTCGGCGCGACGTTCCCGCTGGAGGCGTGGGAACGGGCTTTCGAGGCGGTCGCGGAGCGTACGCCAGGCAAGGTGATGTTCGTCCCTTGACACGCAACCGCGCCGACTGATAGGCGGCTGATACCGAAACGCTACGGTGCCCCATGCGCGTCCTCCCGAGGGGACGCAGCCTGGAGGTGCAATCGTGCCCACAGTGTCCACCAGAAGGTACCGGCCGCTCGTCACGATGCTGGCGCTCGCCATCCTCGCCTTCGTCCTCGTCGCGTGCGGGGCGCCAAGCGCTCCTGCCGACCCGGGCGGCGACCCGGGTGACAATGGCGACGCGGGCGGCGGACCACAGCCGAGCGACCCCATCGCCGACACCCTCGGCACGCTCGGCGTCAACACGGCGGCGACGCCGCGCCGCGCGCCCGACGGCAGCGAGCTCGGCGACGACGCGCCCCTCGGGGCGTCCGCCTCGCTCGGCGATCCCGCGCCGTTCACGAACGAGAGCGGTGCGCACCCGCACATGGAGCTCGTCCTCGCGACCACCGGCTTCGCCGGGTCCAGCTTCGACGTGCGCAAGATCGAGAACGCGGCGGTCACGCCGACGGGCACGATCGAGTACGGCAGTGAAACGATCCTGGCCGACCTCAGCAGTGGCAACGACTGGGCACTGCCGGACTACGGCGACTCGAACCAGTTCCAGACGCGCCGCGCGGTGGCTGCAGGCGACCTGGACGGCGACGGCTTCGACGAGATCGCGGCGATCTTCGTCGACCAGAGCGACGACGTCCTGAAGCTGCGCGTCTTCGAGGACGCAGCCTCCGGCTTCACGGCGCGGACCTCGTCCGTGGCGGCCGGGGCCGACGTTCGCAGCCTCGCGCTGATCGCGTACGACGCGAACGGCGACGGCATCGACGACCTCGTCGCGGCCATCTCGTACGATGACCGCGTCGAGCTGGTCGCCCTCACGGGCAGCCCTTCGACGTCGTACGCCATCGACGCCTCCGCCACCATCACACTCGACCAGCAGGTCGCAGGATCGCTGCTGTACGTGCGCATGGACGCCGGCCAGCTCGACTACGACCAGGGACTCGAGCTCGGCGTGGTCGTCAACGAGGCGACCGGTTCGTCGAGCGGCCTCAGCGGCCTCGCGA
>SLRS01000191.1 GCA_007130855.1 Trueperaceae bacterium
AGCCCAGCCATTCCACTGAGGGCCGGTGTTGCCGGCAGGCGGACGTCTATCCCGCCCAGTGGATCACCTCGGTGAAGACCCTGACGGTCTCCTTCGCGCATGGCGCCGGGCACGTGCTCTTCACGTCGTATCACACGGTCAGGAGACTCGAACCACAGCCGGAGTTGCACCCGCAGGAGGTCGTGCTGGCCGGACTGGTCTTCGAGAGGCAGGGGCGCTGTCGTAGCACGCTCGCGCAACTCCCAGCCCTGCGCTCGCAGCGTGGCGTCCAAGGCTGCCGCGTGGTGAAAGGGCGCGCAGCTTCAGGGCAAGGGTGCCCTGCCCAGCGCGGTCCATAGGACCTCGAGGCATGTGGCACAAACGTCCCGCGACCCGACCTCGCACGGTGCGTACCGTGGCCCATGGAGGCGACCTCGAGGCTCCGTCGTCTACGCATCCCGGCGCTGATCCTGGCCGGCCTCGTCGGCTGGGTTGCCTTCGTCTTCGTCGCGACGGTCCATGACTGGTGGCGCACGCCGATCGCGCCCCGCGGGGACGGCCATGCCTTCGCGGCGGCAGCACGTGTCATGGTCGAGGAGCGGCTGCGCGGCAACCTGGCGATGGTCGTCATCGATCGAGGGCGGGTCGTCGGCCACCACTACGCTTCGGTCGACGCCGAGGAGCCGATCGGACCCGACACGGTCTTCCAGGTCGCTTCCGTGAGCAAGTGGGTGACGGCCTGGGGTGTCTTGTCGCTGGTCGACCGCGGACTCGTCGACCTCGACGCGCCGGTGGAGCGCTACCTCACGCGCTGGCGCTTGCCCCCGAGCGACTTCGATCACGACGGTGTCACGGTCCGCCGGCTGTTGAGCCATACCGCTGGTCTCGTGGACGGGCTCGGCTACGCCGGCTTCGTGGATCCTGACGCCGTCCAGCCGCTCGAGGAGTCGCTCGCCCGCGCGGCGGACTCCGACCCTGGACGCGACGGCGCCGTGCGCGTGGGTCACGAACCAGGTGCCCAGTGGCGGTACTCGGGCGGCGGCTACACCGTTCTGCAACTACTCATCGAGGAGGTCTCGGGGCTGCCGTTCGCCGAGTACATGCGCGGTGAGGTCTTGGGGCCGCTCGGAATGCTCCGCTCGGCCTACGGACTCGATGACGTGATCGCCGACGACCTCGCCGCGCACTTCGCCGACGGAGTTCGCGTGCCTCACCGGCACTTCACGGCCCAGGCCGCGGCAGCCCTGCACACCACCGTGAGCGACTTGACGCGGTTCCTGGCGGCGCACCTCGAAGGCCCCGATGGCGAACCACCCGGGCGCGGCGTGATCTCGAAGCGCAGCCTGGTCGAGATGATGACCGCGCACGGGTCGCAGTTCGGCCTCGGCATCTGGGGGCTCGGTCCCCTCCTCTACGGTCCCGTCCTGGGCAGCCCGCGTGTGGTGGGCCATGACGGCTTCAATGCGCCGGGCATCAGCTCGACGGTGCGGCTCGACCTGCACGACGGGGCCGGCATCATCGTGCTGAGCTCAGGCGATCCGCAGCTGGCGCCCGACCTCGGCTCGGCGTGGGTCTACCACCGCATCGGGAGCCTCGACGTCATCACCCTCAGTGGCGGACTCGGACGCATGATGACGCTGATCGCCGTCGGTTCTGCTGCGATACTCGTCGGCGCGATCGCAGCGGCGCTCACGGGTCGAGCCCGGCAGCGTCGACCGCTGTCGGGCCCAACCCGGCGGGAGGATGCTGCCGTTGGCCATCGCGAGCGTCCGGTCGAGGCGCATCGTGCGAGTCCGCCGGGTCGATCACGTAGTTCTGAGGGCGATCCGCATCGGTGAAGCCGCGCAGCCGCCCGCGCCTCCGCGGTAGCGACAGGCTACTCCCAGGGAGGGCTCTGCTCCGCCTCGTCCACGTACGCGTCTCGGTCCTGCTCGAGGATGTAGCCGCCGTCCAGGAGGTGATCCGCGGCGCGCGTCACCCGATCCACGTACGTCTCGTGGTCCGGGTACCGTGCTCGAAGCTCCTCCTCGCTGAACGGCTCGAAGGTTCCACCGATGAACACCAAGACGTTGGTGGCTTCGGCCGCCAGATCGACGTCAGGGTTCAAGCCCGTGTACGTGCCGAGCGGCGCTCCCGCGATCTGACCCTCGACCTCTTGCTCCATATGCGGCAGGCGAAGGCCGCCGAGAGCGTTGCCGTCCGCATCCACGTCCGTGATCAAGTTGCCTTGGGCATCACCTTCGCTGACGATCTCGCCCTCGAGGAACTGCGACGGCGGAGGCTCGATCCCTTCGGTCGTCCACAGCATGAGGTTGTGGAACGCAGCACGGAACACGGGCCGGAAGTCCGCTGGATTCTGGTTCTCAGCCATTCCCGGGAAGACGACCGAAGGCAAGTGCGATACTCCCGCCAGCTCGTACTGGCGCCAGTTGTGTGCATCCGGGTTGCGGGAGAGTGCCGAGCGGAAGAGGAACTCGAGATCGCTTTGCGCCGAGATCATCATCATCTTCGAGGGATCGTCGGTTGGCGTACCGACACACGGCGTCGGGCCACCGTAGAACGGCGCTTCATCGCTCACCATGACACAGCCGTACCCCCCTACACCTAGAAGGTGGCCGTCGTAGATCACCTCGTCGGCCACCGTGTTCTCACCCCGGATCAGGAACTGCACCTGCAGGCTGGCCGTCTGGGAGTAGCCGAAGCTCACCACGGCATCGACGGGCAAGG
>SLRS01000218.1 GCA_007130855.1 Trueperaceae bacterium
ACCAGCGCCTCGGCCACGCGCCAGACGTCGCCGGCGCCGAGCGTCACGATCAGGTCGTTGGGGGCCATGGTGGCGCGCAGGTAGCTCACGGCGCTGGCCAGGCTGTGGTGGCTCGCCGGCGTACCGACACTGCGCAAGCGCTCCACGATCAGCGCCGACGAGACACCGTCGATGGCGCGTTCGCCGGAGCCGTAGATTTCGAGCACCAGTACCTCGTCGGCGAGGCGCGCGGCCTCGGCCAGGGCCGGCCAGTGCCGCGCCGTGCGGACCCAGCGGTGGGGTTGCAGCACCGCCCGCACGCGCCGGCCGCTGCGCCGGGCGGTCGCCAGGGTCGCCGCCACCTCGGTCGGGTGATGGGCGTAGTCGTCGATCACCAGGGCGCCGCCGACGTCGCCCCAGCGTTGCCAGCGGCGGCCGACGCCGCGGAAGTCGGCCAGTGCCGGCGCCAGCGCGACGGCGTCGAGACCGGCCAGGTCGACCGCGGCGAGCGCCGCGGCGGCGTTGAGCACGTTGTGCTGGCCGGGGATCGAGAGGGTGGCCCGGGCGACGCGTCCGGTCGGGAGCCGCAGCGCGAAGCGGCTCCCGTCGAGCGTCAGCTCGACGTCGAAGACGTGGTAGTCGGCGTGAGGCAGGGTGCCGTAGCTGACGGCGCCCGGGTGGTGGCCGATCAGGCCGTCGAGGCCGGGCCAGTCGAGGCAGTACAGGGCGTGCTCGGCGGCGCCCGCGAAGCGCACGGTGGCGCGCTCCAGGTCGCGCATGCTGGCGTGGTAGTTACGCCGTTCGTCGAACTCGCCGGCGATGTGGTCGTCCTCGAGGTTGGTGATCACCGCCACCGTGGGCAGCAGCCGCGCGAAGCCCGGGTCGGACTCGTCGACCTCGGCCACCAGGAGCGCGCCTCGCCCGTAGCGGACGTTGTACGGCAGGCCGGCCAGGGTGGCGCCGATGTGCACGCTGGGATCGATGCCGGCCGCCATCACCAAGGTGGCCGTGAGGCCGGTGGTCGTGGACTTGCCGTGGGTGCCGGTGATGCCGATCGCCGAGCGGCGTGCGAACAGTTCTGCCAGGAGGTCGATGCGCGGCACCACGCGCAGGCCGAGTGCGCGGGCGCGCTGCACCTCGGGATGGTCAAAGGGCACGGCCATCGTGGTCACGAGGGTATCGACGTCGTGGTCGAGGTGGCGTGGGTCGTGACCGTGCCACACCTGCAGGCCGAGCGTGCGCAACGACCGGGTGACGGGACCGTCGACGGCGTCGCAGCCACTGATGCGATGACCGTCGGCGTGCCACCAACGCGCCAATCCCTGCATGCTGACGCCGCCGATGCCCATGAAGTGGAGATGACTCATCGTCTTGCCTTTCCGGAGTCGGTGAGCAGTGGCCACACCGTCTCGAGGAGCATTTGGGTGCCGCCGGCGGGGCTGCGCGCAGCCTGGGCCGCGCTGGCTGCGGCGCGCCGGTCGTCTTCGAGCAATGCCGTCCACGCGGTCGCGAGTGCCGCCTCGTCGCCCTGGCGCACCCAGACGCCAGCGCCGGCGCGCGCGAGCGCTTCGGCGTTGTGGCGTTGGTGATCGTCGGCTGCCGTCGGCAGCGGGATCACCACCAGCGGCACCGCATGGTAGGCGGCTTCCGCCAGCGTGCCGAAACCCCCGCGGGTGATGGCGAGGTCGGCAGCAGACCACGCGAGGCTAGCATCCACGAAGCCTTCGACGCGGTACCGCTCCTGCCCTGCGACCGCGGCCCGGACCTCCTCGAGCCAGCGTGGGCCGCTGGCGTGCAGCACCCACGAGCGTGGGTCGCGCGCGGCGACGTCGGCCGCCAGTCGCGGCAGCGACCGGTTGAGCGCCAGTGAACCCTGCGAGCCGCCCATCACCAGCGTGAGCACGGCGCCCTCGGGAACGCCCAGGGCCTGTCGCGCGGTGCTGCGGGCGGTGCGTTCCTCGCGCACCGGGAAGGGGACCACGGCGCTCGTCGCGTGCGCGAGGCGCGCGCCGGCCTCGGGCTGACACACCACCACCAGGCGTGCGCGGTTGGCGAAGGCGCGAGTCACGAGTCCCGGTCGTGCATTGGTCTCGTGCAGCACCAGCGGCGTTCGGGTCAGGACCGCGGCGGCACAGCCCGGGAACGACGCGAAGCCGCCGAAGCCGATCACCAGGTCCGGCCCGAAGCGGCGCAGCTCGGCGCGTGCCCGCAGGACCCCGGCCAGGGCCCGGAAGGGGGCGCGTGGGTCGGGCCGTGCTCGGTCGAACTTGCCCGCCGGGACACCCCGGAAGGGGAGTCCGGCCGCGCCGACGAGCTGCGCCTCGATGCCGTCGTCGCTGCCGAGCAGCAGCACCTCGGCGCCGCGGGCTCGGGCGGCGCGGGCGAGGGCGACGGCGGGGAACACGTGCCCGCCGCTACCCCCGGTGGCCAGCAGCAGCCGCGGCGCGGTGCCCGTGGTCGGGGGCGTCGACCCACCGAGGCCACTCATAGCTCGGCCCCCTGGGCGCGCGCCTCGCGGAAGGCGGCGTGGAGGAAGCCGGTCGCGATCGACACCGACACGAGGCTGTTGAAGCCGTAGCTGACGAACGGCAGCGGTACCCCGGTCACCGGTAGCAGGCCGGCGGCCACGAGGAGATTGAGCGCCGCCTGCCCCCCCACGTAGGCGCAGGCGCCCGCCGCGAGCAGGGCGCCGGGGCCGCGGGTAGCGCCGGCGATGCGGAGGCCGCGCGCCACGAGCAGCACGAAGGCGGTCACCAGCGTGAGCATGCCGAGCAGCCCGAGCGACTGGCCCACGGCCACGGCCGCCATGTCGGTGGCAGCCTCGGGGACGTTGACCGGGCGTCCGGGCCCGATCCCGAGGATGCCGGCACGGGTCAGGGCGGCACGCGCACGCGAGGCCTGGAAGCTGGTGCCCTGGACGTCGACCTGGTCGCCCCACAGGTCGGCGAAGCCGGTGATGCGATCGGCCAGGTAGCTGTACTGCGCCAGGTAGGGGCCGCCCACCACCACCGCGACGATGGCGGCGCTGAGGCTGATCGACAGCAGCCGCGTCAGGCTGGTACCGGCCGCCAGCATGATCGCGAACGCCAGCGCGAACAGGAACAGGGCGGTGCTGACGTCCGGCTGCATCACCACGACACCGGCCGCCACCCCGATCACGAGCATCGGCCGCCACACCTGCCAGTCGCCCAGGTGGTTGTGGAAGAAGGCCGCCAGGTAGGCGATCACCACGACCTTCATCAGTTCCGCCGGCTGGAACGTGACCGACCCCACGAGCAGCCAGCGGCGCGCCTCGCTGCCGTCGGGCGAGATGCCCACGAACAGCACCGCCACCAGCAACGCCAGGGTGGCGAAGTAGCCGACCGGCGCCAGCCGCACGATGCCCATGGGCTTGAGTCGGGCGACCGCGAGCGTGAGCAAGGCACACGACCCGAATCGCAGCGCCTGCGAGAGCGCCTCGCCGGGCTCGGCTGCCGCCACGGCGAGCACGCCGAAGGAGCCCAGCAGCAGTTGCAGCGTCAGCAGGAGGGGATCCACGTCAACGCCTCGCCGTCCGGCGCTCGCCGCTCGCTGCGCCGCGAGTCGTGCGCGCCAGCGCTTCGACGGCCTCTCGGAAGGCGTCGGCGCGGTCGGCGTAATCGCGGAACTGGTCGAACGAGGCCGCCAGCGGCGCGAGCAGCACGTGGCCGTGGCCGCCGTGGTGGCAACGCAGGTGATCCCAGGCGCGACGCACCGCCGCGCGCATGGCCTGCCGGCCGTCGCTGGGCGCCACGCGTTCGGCGCGCGTCCAGGCGCCGACGGTGTCCACCAGCGCCGGGCCGCTCGCCCCGATGCCCAGCATGAGGCTCACGCGTTCGCGGATGAGCCCCTCGAGCGGTTCGACGTCGGCCCCCTTGTCGCTGCCGCCGGCGAGCCACACCAGTGGCGCAGGCGTGGCGGCCAGGGCCGCCGCCACCGCGAGCTCGCGAGTGGCGATCGAGTCGTCGACGAAGTGGACGCCGCCGAGAGTGCGCACGAGCTCGAGCCGTCCGGGCAGGCCGCGGAAGGCGCGCAGCCCGGCCTCGATCGCCGCTCTGGGCACGCCCAGGGCGTGGGCGGCCAACGCGACGGCCAGTGCGTTGGCGTGTTGGTGGCGGCCACCGACGCGCAGCTCGCTCGCCTGCAGGAGCAGGGTGTCGCCCAGGCGCAGGCCGTCGTCGTAGAGATGGACGCTGGCGGCGGGTGCCACACCGAGCTCGGCGTGGAGGGCCTCGACGGCCGCCGGCGTGGTCGCGTAGGGGAGCAGCCGCGCGGGCGTGGCGGCGGCCCAGCGCCGCAAGCGGGGATCGTCGGCAGCGAAGACGAACGCCTGTTGCGGTCCGAGGTTGGCGAGGATGGTGCGCTTGGCCGCGTGGTAGCGCGCCACGTCGCCGTGCCGATCGAGGTGGTCGACGCCGAGGTTGAGCACCACCGCCACGTCGGGGCGCAGCGTCGGACAGCGCTCGAGCTGGAACGAGGAGAGCTCCACCACCCAGGTGGCGTGGGCCCGCGCGACGGCCGCGAGCGCCGGCACGATGTTGCCGCCGGCGACGGCATCGACCCCGGCGGCCAGCAGCAGGTCGGTGAGCCAGCGCGTGACGCTGCCCTTGCCGGCGGTGCCGGTGACGCCGACGATGCGCGCCGGTAACGTCCGCGCCACCCACTCGACCTCGCCGATGACCTCGACACCGGCCGCCCGCAGCCGCTCGAGGTCGGGGTGATCGATCGGCACGCCCGGCGCTGCCACGCACCAGCTCGCCGGCCACGACGTCACGTCGTCGACGCGCTCGGCGCCTAGCGCCAGCGCCGCGTCGATGTCGGGGCCGGCAGGGCGCTGCTCGACGAAGCCGACGCGCTGCCCCGCGCCGATGGCGCGCGCGACGACCGCGCCGCCGGAGCGTCCCAGGCCGTAGACGAGCAACCGCATCTCAGGCGCCGCCCCACAGCGCCGCGGTGAGCGCGACCAACATCGCGCTCACCAGCCACAGCCGCTGCACCACGCGCGTCTCGGGCCAGCCGGAGAGCTCCAGGTGATGATGAAAGGGCGCCATGCGCAGCAGCCGCCGGCCGCCCGTGGCCCTGAAGTAAGCCACCTGGACGATCACCGAGACCACTTCGAGCACCGGTACCAGCGCCAGCAGCGGCAACCACCAGACGACGCCGCCGAGGATGGCGAGGCCGGCGACGAGGGCGCCGATCGCCTCGGAGCCCACTCCGCCCATGATCACGCGGGCGGGGTGGGCGTTGTACCAGAGGAAGCCGAGCAGCGCGCCGAGGACGGTGGCTGCCAGCGGCGAGCCCAGGAACAGCAGCAGCGTGACGGCGCCGATGCCGGCGGCCAGGCCGTCGAGGCCGTCGGTGAAGTTGAACGCGTTCACGCTCCCCACCACCACCAGCGCCAGGAAGACCACGTCGAGCCAGGGCGCGCCGAACACCACGATGCCCGCCTGCGCCACGGCGTAGGCGGCGAACGTCGCGGCCACGATCGCCTGCACCAGCAGGCGATGCCGCGCCAGTACGCCGGTGGCCACGTCGATGCTGCCGGCGCCCTCGAGCTCGGCGCGCCGCGCCCGGCGCAGCGAGGTGACGTCGTCCGCCAGGCCGATGCCCGCCGCGGCGGCCACCAACGCGACGAGCGCGATCAGGTCGGCGTCACGCGGACCGATCGCCAGGGCCAGCAACAGCCCGACGAGCACGAACGCCACGCCGCCCATGGTGGGCGTGCCGGCCTTGCCGAGGTGCGCCCGGGGCCCGTCGGCTCGCACGTGCTTGCCCCAGCCGGCGTGGCGCGCCACCTGGAGGTAGATGCCGGTCGCCAGGAGGCCGACCAACGCCGCGAGCGCGACGGCGGCGGCCGCGTTCACGGCGCCACCGCCTGCGGCAGATCGGTCAGGAGGGCATCGACGAGGCGGTCGAGCCCGATCGAGCGCGAGCCCTTCACCAGCAGGCTGCCGTGCCGTGGCAGGGTGTGGCGCACGGCCAGCAGCGCTTCGACGTCGTCGAGGTGGTGGCGGTCGGCGACGCCGACGGCCGCCTCGTAGGCGCTGCGGCTCTCGGGGCCGACGAACCAGACGCGCTCGAGCCCGGCGGCCGCGGCGAGGTGGCCCAGGTCGACGTGCGCGCTGCGGCTCAGGGCCGCCAGCTCGCGCATGTCGCCCAGGACCGCCGCGCGCGGCGGCGGCAGCTGGGCGAGGACGTCGAACGCGGCACGGGCCGAGATGGGGCTGGCATTGTAAGCGTCGTCGAGCAGGGTCAGGGCACCCACGAGGTGCGCTTGCAGACGCCGGGGTTCGAGTTGCGCGCGCTCGATGCGGCGGGCGGCCACCGCTGGATCGACCCCCAGGTCGACCGCGACCTGCAGCGCCAGCAACGCGGCCTGCGCGACTGGCGCGCCGAGGCCGGGCAGCGCGATCGCGACGCGTGCGCTGCCACCGTCGTGGCGGCGTACCACGGCTTCGAGCAAGCGTCGTGCGGGATCGAAGTGGCCGCCGGGAGCGCCCGGGCCGAGCGCCACGCGCAGGGCGCCGTCGCGCTGAGCGGCGCTGAGGTGGTCCCAGGCGCTTTCGCCGACGTAGCGACCCTGCGTGGCGCCGACCAGGAGTTTGGCCTTCTCCCGGGCGACCTGTCCGATGCTGCCGAGGCCGGCGAGATGGGCGGCGGCGATGGCGGTGAGCACGCCATGGCTCGGCCGGACGAGATCGAGGAGGCGGCGCATTTCGCCGCGGCGGTCGATACCGAGCTCGATCACCAGCGGCCGCTCGGGCTGGTCGAGCAGCCAGGCGTCCACCAGGACACCGGCCAGGGCGGGCGGGGTGTTGATGTTGCCGGGGCTCGTGCGGGCGGCGAGCGCGGCGCCGAGCAGGGTCTTGGTGGTGGTCTTGCCGACGCTGCCGGTGACGCCCACCACCGGGCCGTGGCGTTGGGCCCGGGCGTAGCCGCCGAGCCAGGCCAGGGCCAACGCCGCGTCGTGCACGAGCAGCGCGCGCGGGTGTGGCCGGTCGGAGATCACGAAGGCGGCGCCGGCCGCCAGGGCCGCCGCGGCGTGCTCGATCCCGTGGCCGCTGGCCCCGGCGAGAGCCACGAAGGCGTCGCCGGGTCTGACGTGATCGCTGTGGACGGCCAGGCCCGAGGCGTCACCGATGCCACCCTCGGGCAGTGCCAGCAGTTGGTCGCCGAGGACCGCGCGCAAGGTGTTGAGGTCGAGCCGTCGCATGGTTACCGCCGCTCCGCCACCATGTGGCGTATGTTACACATCATACACATGATGGGATCGCGGTGTGGCTCCGCTGAGGCCTCGGCGCTCGTCCCTGACCCCGCATCGTCACGTCACGAGCGCCGTCACTCCAGCAGCGCGTCGATGCGTTCGCCCGGGGCGATACCCCAATGCGCCACGATCTCGCTGCCGATCGCGCGGAACAGCGGCGCCGCCACCAGCGTCGACGAGGTCAGCGTGCGTGGCTTCTGCACGTATACGACCATCACCACCTCGGGTCTGTCCGCAGGGAACATGCCCGCGAAGGAGACCGTGTAGTCGCCCGGCAGGTAGGCGTTCGCGGTGAGGTCGAAGACGTCGCCGGTACCGGTCTTGCCGGCCATGGTCACGCCGGGGATGCGGTTGTGGCGCAGGCTCGACGCTTCGACCGTGTAGTGCATCATGTGCCGCACGGTCATGGCCACTTCGGGCGAGAGCACCCGGTGCGCGGGCGGCACGCGCTCGTCCTCGACCAAGCGCGGCGACACGTAGATGCCGTCGTTGGCGATGATGGCGTATGCCGCAGCCATCTGCAGGGCCGTGGTGGCCACCGAGTGACCGATCGCGATCGTGGCGTGGTCCTGCGGCACCCAGGTCTCCCAGGCGTTGAGTTGGCCGCGGCGGGTGAACGTCGAGCGCAGCGGCATGTCCTGGCCGAACCCGAAGGCGGCGAGCCAGGCATGGAGTTCGGCGCTCTCGAAGCGCCGCGCGAGGTTGATGGTGCCGCTGTTGCTCGAGTAGCGCAGCACGTCCGCGACGCTCAGGACCGGGTCGTGCTGAGCCACGTCGCGGAAGGTCTTGTTGCCCACGCGCAGGTGCATGGGCGACTCGACGCGGTCGTCGGGTGCGATCCGGCCGCTCTCGAGCAGGCCAGCGACCACGAACGGCTTGATGATCGAGCCGGGCTCGTAGTGCTGCAAGAAGGCCCGGTTCTGCATCGCATCACGATCGGCGCCCCGCCAGGCGTTGGCGTCGAAGGTGGGGTACGAGGCGGCGGCGAGTACGCGCCCGGTCCCGACCTCGAGGATCACGGCGACGCCGTTGGCGGCCTCGGTCGCGACGACGCTCTCGGCCAGGTGGGCCTCGGCCGCCGCTTGCAGGGTGGGGTCGATGGTCAGGACCACGGCCTCACCGAGCTGCAGCCGCTCGTCGAGGGTGTACTCCAACCCCTCCAGGCCGAAGCGTCCGTCGGGCTGGATCGCCCCGGTGAAGCCGAGCAGCGGCGCTGCCAGGCTGCCGTGCGGGTACTGGCGGGCCTCGGCCGGCCCATCGGCCAGGACGGTGCCGTCGTTTGCGAGGAGCTTGCCGCGCGCCGGCAGTTCGACCAGGGCTTCGGGCCAGGCTGGTGCGCCGCGCTGCACGGCCGCGAAGCCGGCCAGCGAGGCCGCGAGCGGCAGGGTCAGCAGCAGGGCCAGCAGCCAGCCGCGGTGGAGCCGCAGTTCGGGGCCGCCGCGCACGCGTTCGCCGTCGTCGTTCAGCGCCATATCGTTCGGATCTCCAGACTCGGCGGGTGCACCGCACGCGCCGGCGGCGGCAGCGGCGAGGGGGCGACGGCGATGACGTCGCGGGCGTCGGGCGCAGGCACCATGCCGCGCTGGCGAGCCCAATGCGTCACCGCCAGCGGGCCTTGGATGGCCGCGGCCGCGGAGCGGGCCGCGGCCAGCTCGATGACGGCCGCGTCCTTGGCGCCGAGGAGGCGCGCTTGGTGCAAGTAGCGCTGTTGGCCGTACGAGCCGACGCCCGCGAGCAGCAGCAGCAGCAGCACGAACAACGTTGCCAGGCGGCGCGTGAGGCGGGTCATGCGCCGACCTCCGGAGCGAGCTTGCGGGCGCCGCGCAGCTTCGCGCTGCGCGCGCGGGGGTTGGCGGCGACCTCGGCCGGACTCGCCTCGAGGGGCCGCTTCGTGAGCGGTTCCAGGTCCGCGCGGTCGCGTAGCAGCCGCTTGACGATGCGGTCCTCGAGCGAGTGGTACGCCAGCACGACCAAGCGGCCGTCCACTGCCAGCGCCTCGGCCGCAGCCGCCAGGCCGCGCTCGAGCGCGCCGAGTTCGTCGTTCACGACGATCCGCAGCGCCTGGAAGGTGCGCCGTGCCGGATGATCGCGGCGGCCGGCACCGGGGCGCCCCGGATAGGCGCGCAGCAGCACCTCGACCAGCCGCTCGGTGGTGGTGATCGGTTGGCGCTCGCGTTCGGCCACGATGGCGCGAGCCAGGCGGCGGCTGTGGCGCTCCTCACCGAAGCGGTGCAGGGCGGCGGCGAGGTCCTCGAAGCTCCACTCGTTGACCACGTCGGCCGCCGAGGGGCCCGCCTCGGTCATGCGCATGTCGAGTGGGCCCTCGTGACGGAAGGCGAAGCCGCGCTCGCCCTCGTCGAGCTGCATGGAGCTGACGCCCAGATCGAGCAGGACCCCGTGCAGGCTCCCGCGCGGGCGCAGGCCCACGGTCTCGAGGTGTGCGCTCAGGTCGGCGAAGTTGCCGCAGACGAAGCGGAAGCGCTCGGCGGGCTCGTCGACGCCGGCCGTGCGCAGGTCGCGCTGCAGGGCCTCGGCATGCTCGCTCGCGTGGGGATCCTGGTCGATGGCGAGCACCCGCGCGCCGCGCGCCAACAGGGCGCGGGTGTGGCCGCCGGCGCCAAAGGTACCGTCGGCCAGCCAAGTGTCGGGCTGCGGGTCGAGCGCGTCGAGGCAGCGCTCGAGCATCACGGGCACGTGCGGGGCCGGCGTCGTGGCGCTGCGGTTCATCCGACGAGCTCCCGCAGCAGCTCGGGGGCGGGCGGCTCCTCGATGACGTGCTCGAGGTTGGCGGTCCAGCGTTCCTCGCTCCAGATCTCGAGTCGATTGGGTGCCCCGGCGACGATCACGGCGCCTTGCGTCTGGGCGAACTCGCGCAGGGTGGGGGGGAGCGTGACGCGGCCGGAAGCGTCGAGCTTGGCCTTGGACGCACCGGAGTAGAAGAAGCGCACGAAGTTGCGCGCGTCTCGGTCGGTGAGCGGGAGCTCCTCGAGACGCTGCTCGATCCGGCTCCAGGCACTCATCGGGAACACGTACAGGCAACCCTCCATGCCGCGCGTGACCACCATGCCGTCCTCCACGAAGTCGCGGAATGGAGGGGGGACGATGACGCGCCCCTTGTCGTCGACCGCGTAGCGGTACTCACCGAACGGCACGTTCCCACCCCCTCCCACGCGGGCGGGTGCCGCTGGGCCCCACGGCGACGCCTCGGGCTGGCCATGCGGTGCGGCTAGGAGCGGATGGCATGAGCAAGCGCGACCCTCCTCGGGAGTTGCCAGAGTTTACCACACTTTCCCACTGATTCCCACGTAATCCTCATGTCACTCCACGTTTCGGCCGACGTCCCCCACATCGCCGCACCCCGGCGGCGTCCGTCCCGCGTCCACACGACG
>SLRS01000140.1 GCA_007130855.1 Trueperaceae bacterium
GGGTGGCGGGGCTGCCGCGGCTGGTGTAGGCGTAGGAGGTGTAGGCGCCTTCGCGCGCGCCCTCGGGGACGATGGTGATGTAGTCGCGGGCGTTGTCGGGGCCGCTCCAGGCGACCTCGAACGCCGACATCGCGGCGACCTCGCCGGCTGGCGGCTGGACGCTCGCGCCCACGGTGGTCACCGTGATCGGCGCGCTGCCGAGCGTGCGATTGCCCTGCCCGGTGGCGTAGCGCACCTCGTAACGTCCCGGCTCGATCGGGGCCGTGAGGCTGAGGGGAGTGCCCTGCCTGGTGTAGGCGTAGCTCAGCCAGGTCCCCTCGTCGGCGCCCTCGGCCACGATGGTGACGTAGTCGCGCTCGTTGTCGGGTCCCTGCCAGGCGACCTCGAACGAGGCGCCGGCCGCGACCTCGTCGGGAGCCTGCACGCTCGCGCTCACCTCGGTGATGATCAGGCCCTGGCGCGCGAGCACGCTGTTCGCCTGACCGGTCACGTAGCGGACCTCGTAGCGGCCCGGGTCGAGCGGGGCCGTCAGCCTGGCCGGGGTACCGGCCGACGTGTAGGCGTACGAGGTCCAACTGTGGTCCTCGGCGCCCTCGGGCACGATGGTCAGGTAGTCGCGGCTGTTGGCCGGGCCCTCCCAGTCGACCGCGAAGGCCGAGCCGCCGGCCACCTCGGCTGGCGCCACGACGCTCGCCGTCAGGGCCAGGGTCGCGAAGGGCTCGCTACGGCCCACGACCCGGCTGCCTCCCTCGGGCAGCCGCACGTGATAGCGGGCCTCGAGCACGGCGGCTTCGTCGGGGACGCGGAGCTCGAGCTCGCCGGCGGCGCTTTCCACGTAGGCCCAGTCGAGGTAGACCTCGTCGGTGGCGTCGGCGGGAGCGATGGCGAGCCAGTTGCCCGCGCCGGTCGGCGCGCCCGCGAACGTAACGGTCACCTCGGCGCCGGCCATCGGAGCGCTGGGGCTGACGGTGAGCGCGACCTCCGACGCGGGCTCGAGTTCGAAGGCGAAGACGTTGTCGGCCTCGGCGGCGACGGCGAGCCCGGCGATCGACAGCGGCTCGGTCGCGAAGGCGTCGACCAACTCGGCGCGGTAGCTGCCGGCCGGGAGGTCTGCGACGAAGGTGCCTGGCTCCGCGGCGCGCAGCGAGTAGCGCTCGCCGCCGACGCCGTCCACGAAGTGCACGGTCGCGCCGTCGCGGGCGGGCTCGCCGCGGCGCGTGAGGGTGACGGTCACTTCGTGCGTCAGCGCGGCGCTCTGGAGGTCGACGGCGCGGCCGAGGGCCGCCGCCAGTTCGGCGGCGCTCTCGGTGTTCTCGAACGTGGCGATCCCCTCGAAGCCGCGCGCCGCCGCTTCCGAGAGTGCGAAGCCGATGATGCGCAGGTCGATCTCGAAGCCCTCGCCGGCCAGGCGCTCGGCGACGGCCCTGACATCGCCGCCGCACGACTCGGCGCCGTCGGTGACGAGGACGATGAGCTTGCGCCCAGGCTCGTGACGGAGATCGTCAGCGGCGAGCTCGAGCGAGTAGGCGATCGGCGTCGCGCCCTTGGCCTGGGTGTCGCGGATCTCCTGCAGCAGGTGCTCCCGGTCGAAACCGGCGACGCCGACGTTGAGGACGCTGTCCTCGCAGGCACCCTCGTCGAGCGCGCCGACCCTCGAGCCGTAGACGCGCAGGCCCACGTTCAGTCCAGGGTCTGCGGGGAGTCGCGTCACGAACTCCGTCAGCGCCTCCTTGGCGGCGGTGATGCGGTAGCGGCCGTCCTCGAGGCGCAGGTACATGGAGCCCGAGGCATCGAGCACGAGCAGGATGTTGTTGCGCTCGGCGTCGTGCCCCTGGGCCAGGCTGAATGCGAGTAGGGTCACCAACAACGCGGTCATCGTGATCCTCAGGTGTCGCACCATCGCGCTCCTCTCTCGCTTTCGAACGTCGCGCTTCGTGGTGTCACGGTAGCCGACCGGCGGCGCCGGCGACATCGAGCCTTGCACTTCGCTGGCGGCCCCAACACGGCGGCGAGAGCGTGCGCTGCGGGCTGCGCTGAGGGGTGCCCCACTCAGGCAGGGCGCCGCGGGAAGCGCGCGAGCCGGCGCCAGTAGCGAGCGCTCAGGCGTTCGTTGTGGGCGTCGCCCTCGGGGACGTTGGAGCTCACCAGGACGGGTGGCTCGACGCCGCGCTGGGCCAGCAACTCGGCCGTCTGGGCGACGATCGCTTCGAGGATCGTCACGCTCACGACGGTCGAGGTGGCCGCCACGCGCCACGCGCGCCCCGTGACGGCAATGGCGGCGTCGCCGTAGGGGCCGCGGGTGTCGAGCACCAGGTCGGCGATCTCGAACAGCCGCTTGCCGCTGGAGTGGCGCGAGGCCGACTGCTGCGAGTGCTCCAGCGCGGTGACGGCCTGCACCGTCGCGCCGCGGGCCTTGCCCTCGAGCGCCACCTCGATCGGCACGGCGTTGATGCCGGAGTTGGAGATGACGATCAGCACGTCGCCCGCGCCGAAGTCGAAGGGGTCGGTGATCGCGCTGGCGTAACCCTCAAGGCGCTCGGCCGCGCCCTCGGTGGGATCGTCGAGCACCAGGACCGAGGCGAGTCCACCGGCGCGCCAGTAGAGTTCGCCCGCGATCAGGCGCGAGTGCCCGCTGCCGAACACGTAGATCATCTTGTCGGCGGCGATCGCCGTGGCCCAGGTGTCGGCCGCCTGGTGCAGCAGCTCGTGCTGCCCTTCGAGGACGACATCGAGTTGTCGGTGGATCTGCTGGAAGTACTCGTCGATCCGGTCGGGTGTGCTCATCCGGGGTCCTCCTCGGGCGCCGCAGGTCGGGCGTCGCGATACGTGATGGGTCGGTCGAGGTGTTCGAGTCGTGCGGGCGAGAGTCGTTCGACGCCGAGCTCGCGTAGCGCCAGGATCAGCGCGCCTCGCACGGCGTCGAAGCGGGGCGGCGTCAGGCGGGCGGCAGGGTGGCGCGCGCGGACCGCCTCCGCGAACGGCTCGAGCAGCGGCGGGCCGGCGGCGGCCAGCCCGCCGATCATGACGACGGATCGGGCGGCGCTCACGTCGAGGGCGTCGAGCACGCCGTTCACCAGCTCTGCGAGGGCGAGCGCGGCGCGCCGCAGCAGCATGGTGGCCACGGCGTCGCCCGCTGCGGCCGCCTCGGCCACGGCGACCGCGCTCGCGGCGATCTGCGCGCGAGTGGTGCTGGGCCGGTAGAGCAACTCGCGCAGGTGGCGCAGGTCGCTGGCGCGGTAGTGGGCGAGCAGCGCCGGCGTGAGGCGTGTCTGCGGACCGCGCCCGTCGAAGGCGCGGTAGACGGCGCGCAGGGCGTGCACGCCCAGGTCGTAGCCGCCGCCCTCGTCGCCCGCGAGGAAGCCCCAGCCGCCGGTACGATGGACCTTGCCGTGCGCGTCGCGCCCCTGCGCGATGGCGCCCGTTCCCGCGATCACGGCGGTCCCCACCAGATCCGGGATCGCTCCCGCGAAGCCGATGTCCATGTCGCCCAGGAGCGCGATGCGTTCCGTGTCGAGCGCCGCCTCGATCGTGGCGCGGTGCCCGCTGCCGGTCATGCCGAGGCAGGCGACCGCCACCCGCCGCGGCGCCATGCCGGCCTCGGCGAAGGCGCCGAGCACCCCGTCGTGCAAGGCCTCGTACTGACGCTCGAGACCGCCCACCTCGTGGATGTGGTTGCTCGGGCCGGTCCGGCAGGCCCCCAGGAGCTCACCTTCGGCGTTGGCGAGCACCGTGCGGGTGCTGCTCTGCCCGCCATCGATGCCGAGGATCAGCACCACGGTCAGGCGTCGAGCGAGGAGGCCAGCGGCAGCCCTGACAAGAACCGTGCGATCGCGAAGCGCGGCTCGGTGATGGCGCTACCGACCACCACCGCGTGTGCGCCGCGTTCGAAGGCGGCGCGCACGTCCTCGGGGGTGTGGAGGCGCCCCTCGGCCACCACGGGCACCGACGTGGCTGCCACGAGTTCGGCGATGAGGTCGAGGTCGGGGCCAGGTCCGGGTCGGCTCGCGGGCGTGTAGCCCGAGAGCGTGCTGGCCACCAGGTCGACCCGGCAGCGGGTCGCGTGGAGGCCCTCCGCGAGCGTGGAGATGTCGGCCATCACGCCGACACCGCGCGCATGGCAGCGCTGCACCAGGTCCTCGAGCGAGGAGCCGTCGGGGCGGGCGAGGTCGCGTCCGTCGAGCGCCACGAGGTCGGCCCCGGCGTCGATCGCGGCGTCGACGGCGGCCGCGGTGGCCGTGATGTAGCAGTCGAAGCCGGGGACCTGCCGCTTGATGATGCCGAGGATGGGCGCGTCGACGGCGAGGCGCACGGCCTCGATCCGCTCGGCGCCCTCGATGCGCAGCGCGCATGCGCCCTCCTCGACCATGGTGCGCGCGAGGTCGGCGACGTAGTCGGGACGATTGAGCGGCGCCTTGGGTTGGCACGACACGATCAGGCCGTGTCGGATGGTCTGGAGGAGCTCGGACGTGCGAATGGTGCTCACCCTTTCACTCCTTGGAGCGCGATCGCTTCGATGAACTGCCGCTGGAGGATGAAGAACACGATCAGCACCGGCAGCATGGCCAGGAACGACACCGCCATCAGCTGCGGGTAGTTGGTGCTGTAGGCGCTCTCGAACGACGCCAGGCCGATCGGCAACGTGCGGTAGGCGTCTTGGGTGGCGACCAGCAGCGGGTAGAGGAAGCTGTTCCAGTTCCACATGAAGCAGAAGATGGCGATCGAGGAGATGGCGGTGCGCATCAAGGGCAGCACCACGCTCAGCAGGATGCGTGGTTCGCTGGCGCCGTCGATCCGGGCCGCCTCGATCAGGTCGTTCGGCATCGTCATGAGGTTCTGACGCATGAAGAAGATGGCGAAGGCATTGCCGCCAGCCGGGATGATCAGCCCCGCGTAGGTGTTGAGCCAGCCGAGATCGCGTACCAAGATGAACAACGGCACGATGAACGCCTCGAGCGGGATGAAGAACGTGGCGAGGATGAAGCCGAACAGGATGTTGCGGCCGGGATAGGTGAACTTGGCGAAGCTGTAGCCGGCCAAGACCGAGGTGACCAGGTTGAGGAAGGTGACCGACACGGCGACGATCGTGCTGTTGACGAACCAACGCACGAAGGGCCGCTGTTGGAGCGGCTCGATGTAGTTCTCGATGCGCAGCTCGCGCGGGATCCAGCGCATCGGCACCTCGAACACCTCGACAGGCAGCTTGAACGATGTGGACAGCATGTACACCAGCGGCAGCAGCACCAGCGCCGCTTGCAGCACCAAGGCGAACAGGAGCAGCGGATGCCGCCGCAGGCGCTTGACGAAGCCGCTCGGGGGCCGTGGGTTCGCCCCCGGCTGCGGCGGCCGCATCACGAGCGATCCCTCCCGTACACGAGGTTCTGCATCGATGTCAGCACCAGCACGATGGCGAACAGCAGCACCGACATGGCCGCCGCGCGGCCCATGCGGCCGAAGGCGAAGGCGGTCTCGTAGATGCTGACGGCGATCACCTTGGTGGCGCCGCTCGGGCCGCCTCCGGTCATGACGAACTGCGGGATGAAGACCTTGACGCCCTCGATGACGGCGATGATGGTGGCGAAGAACAGGATCGGCCGCAAGAGCGGCAGGGTGATGAAGCGGAAGGCCTGCAGCCTGCCGGCGCCGTCGATGCGGGCCGCCTCGTAGAAGATCCGCGGGATCGTCTGCAGGCCGGCCAGGAAGATCACGGTGTAGAACCCCAGCTCCTTCCAGATGCTGGGGATGATCACCGCCCAGGGCGCGGCCGTGGTGCTCTGCAGCCAGGGGATTCGATCGATTCCGAAGGCGCCCAGGAACTGGTTGATCAGGCCCTGGTGGTTGAACAGGATCTTCCAGACGATTGCCACGATGGCCCAGGAGATGACGACGGGGATGAAGTTGATCACCCGGAAGGCGTTACGGAAGGGCACGCCGGTGTTGAGCGCCAAGGCCATCACGAGGGCCAGCACCAGGACGGGCCCGTACGTGCCGAGCGCGTAGAAGCCGGTATTGCGGAGCGTCTGGGCGAACCCGGCGTCGGTGAGGATGAAGCGGAAGTTGGTCAGCCCGACGAACTCAGGCGTGCCGACGAGGCTGTAACGGTGGACACTGAGATAGAAGGTGCGCAGGATCGGATAGACGGCGAAGACACCGAACAAGATGACCGCTGGAAGCGCGAAGGCGAAGCCCCAGGCATCCTGTCGGGCGCGGACGGATAGGCGGAATCTAGGCACGCTGAGCGTCTCCGGCGCGGCGCGAGCACGGCGCGGTTGGGCGCTGGGCCCGCGCCGCGCCGTGCTCGCTCGGGCTCTATTGCAGCACGCGGTCGAGGTTGACCTTCAACGTCTCGAGGGTCTGTTCGATGTCGGCGTTGGCCAACAGGATCGACTCGAGCGCCGCGCGGACGGCTTCGTTGGTCTCGTTGGCGTGCGGGTAGATCTCGGTGAAGCGGCCGGCCTCCAGCGTGGTGAGCCACTGGTCGGCGTAGGGGAACTGCTCGGCCTCGGCGAGTTCGTCCATATCGGCCGTGGCCTGCAGGAAGTTGACGTCGATCAGCCAGCGGCCGGGGTGGCTCGCCAGGAAGTCGATGAACTGCCAAGCTTCGTCCTGGACGTTGCTATTGGCGTTGACCGCCCAGTAGTAGCCGCTGACGCGGTTGACCGGGTTGGCGGGGTCGACCTGCGGGATCGGCACCAGCTTGGTGTTGGCCCAACGCTCGGGGTCGCCCTCGCGCACGAGCTCCATGCCCCAGGGCTGGACGAAGGTCATCGACACGGTGCCGCTGATGTAGTCCTGCAGCGGCACCGTCGACTCGCCGGCCGTGAGGCGGGGGTCGGCGGCGCCGTACTCGTAGATCATGTCGGCCCAGATCTTGATCGCCTCGGCGCACTCGGGCGAGTTGACGATGCTCTCGGTGGCCTCCTCGTTGTAGAACCGACAGCCGGTCTGCGAGGCGAACACCTGCAGCTGGTTGGCGTACCAACCGGCGTGGAGGTACACGAGGTCGAAGCCGCGGTGCGTCTGGTTGCCCGCGTCGTCGAAGCGGCTGAGGTTCCCGGCCACCTCGCCGAGCTCATCCCAGGTGGCCGGAGCCCAGTCCTCGGAGTAGCCCGCCGCGACCAGATCCGGCACGTAGATCATCAGCATGTCGGTGTTGAACTCGCTGGGTCGGCCGTAGACGACGCCGTCGACGGTCGCGCCGTCCAGTCCGGCGGGCACGTACTCGGCGCGCAGCGCCTCCAGCGAGTCGTAGCCGCTCGCCTCCAGGTCGATGGGGACGACCAGGCCCCGCGGGATGTAGTCGGAGGTGAGCTGGACGTTGCCCATGTTGATGACGTCGGGCCCCGTGCCGGTGCTGAGCGACACGATCATCTGCTCGAAGAACAAGTTGTTGGGGATGACCTGGTACTCGACCCGGATGTCGGGGTTCGCGGCCATGAACTCGGCCACGAGCGCCTCGTTGAGGTCGACCATGGGCGGATGGGTGTGCGACCAGAAGGTGATGGTCGTCTGTGCGAAGGCTGCGGTGCCGAGCACGAGCGCGAGCGCGGCGACGGTTTGGAGCGCGGTACGCATGCTGGATCTCCTCGACTGCATCGTGGCAGGGACAGGGTCATTGCCGGGTGCGTGGCGGCTCACGCCGCCGCGCCGAGCCGAATGGCTGTGACGATCGCTCAGGTGGTCACCGGTCCTTCCTCCGTTGCGGGCTTGACGAGCTGCATCAACTCTAGCAGCCGCGCCACAGCCGTTCCTGCGGGCCACCCGGGCGCGTGGCGAACACCCGTGCCCCGGGCGGCAACCGAACCTGATTAGGATGGACGCCTGGTGACCCGGAGACCTGCGACGATCATCGATGCCCACAATCACGTCGTCGGCGACCATCCCGACACGCTCGAGCTGCTCGCGCGGCATGGCGTCAAGGTGCTCAACATCTGCTTCGCCGAGGCGGACGGCAGCTGGCGAACGCAGATGCGCGAGCCCTACGCGCGGCTCTCGCAGCGTTACCCCGAGCGCTACGCCTGGTGTACCAGCTTCGACCTGCCAACCTTCGAGGACGGCTACGTGGAGCGCGTGCTCGAAGGTCTGGAGCGGGATCTCGAGGCGGGTGCGGTCGCCTGCAAGATCTGGAAGAACGTCGGGCTCGAGGTGCGCCGTCCGGACGGGGCGATGCTGCTGGTGGACGACGCGCTCTTCGATCCCATCTTCGCGTACCTCACGTGTGTCGAGAAGCCGCTCCTGATGCACGTGGCCGAGCCGATCGCCTGCTGGCGACCCGTCAGCGAGGCGAGCCCGCACCAGGTGTACTACCGCGACAATCCCGAGTGGCACATGCACGGCCGGACCGACGTCCCTTCGCACGAGGCGCTGATCGCCTCGCGCGACCGGGTCGTGGCCAGACACCCTGGCCTGCGCGTCATCGGCGCGCACCTCGGCAGCCTCGAGCACGACGTCGGCGCCGTCGCCGAGCGCCTCGAGCGCTACCCGAACCTCGCGGTCGACATGTCGGCCCGCCTCGCCGACCTCATGACCCAAGACGGCGACGCCGTGCGCGCGTTCTTCCTCCGCTATCGCGACAGGATCCTCTTCGGCACCGACGTGGTGATGCGCACACCGCACGCGAGCCTCGGCGCGGCCGAGCGCGCACGGCAGCTCGCGGTGCTCGGCCGGACGTACCGCGACTACTTCGACTACCTGGAGACCGACCGGGTGGTGCAGCACAAGGGCGTCGTGGCGCGCGGCATCGCCCTGCCCGACGACGTCCTCGAGCAGGTCTACCGTGCCAACGCGCGAGCCTGGTACGGGCTCTAGCTGCTGAGGGCGCATGTCGCAGCGTCGTACGCTGCGACATGCGCCAAACGAGCAGCGTCGGACGACGTCGCACCTCGACCCGGTGGGCGGGCTGTGCGCGCGCGCCCTACGAGGCGCCGGTTCGCTCGTTGCTCGTCACCGCGCTGATCGTGTTGATGACCGGCTCCGCGCTCGCGGACGAGCCCCAGCTCGAGGTTGAGCGCCAGCGCTTCGAGGCCGCCGATGCCGAGCTGAACCAGCTCTACGCCGAGGCGGCGCGCGCGCTCCCGGAACTGCTCTTCGAGCAGCTGCGCCTCGACCAGCGCCGCTGGTTGTCGCAGCGCGACACCTACGCCGCGCAGGTCGCCAGCCTCCAGGGCGCCGCGGAAGCCGGGGTCGAGACCGACGAGCCGTGGTTCTGGCTGGCACGGACCGAGCGGACCGAGGACCGCACTCAGGTGCTGCGGGGTTGGTTGGCCTACGCCCGGGGCAGCCCGGGTGTCTGGGCGGGCGTGTGGGTGGACGGTTACGGAGGTCGGTTGCTGCTGGCCGAGAGACCAGCGGATCGGCTGCTGTTCGCGCTGCTCGTGGTGCGCGGGCCCACCAACCACCTGGGCGAGATCGCGGGCGTGGCCGAACGCAACGTGCGCACCGCACGCTTCGCCACCGAACCGGTCTACGGAGAGGGCCAGACGTGGCTCACGTTCGTGCGCGATGGGCCGTGGCTACGCCTGGTGGCCGAGAACGCCGAAACGTTCCACGGCATGCGGGCGTACTTCGACGGGCTCTACGTGCGTGTCGGCGACCTCACGCCTGAGGACCGCGACGCGTTGGCAGCGGTCCTGGAGTGAATCGCCATCGTCCGGTTCGCTTGGCGCTCTGATCGGACGAGTCGGAAACACCTGGTCGAGGCCAAGCCCGTGGCGACCTGCTCGGCCCACCGCCGCTTCTGCCACCTCGAGGCGCTGATCGCGCACGAGCCGATCGAGTGGGCCGCCGACGCCCCCCGATCGGGGCTAGCTCTGCACGGTGGGCCCGCGACCCCGAGGCGCCACGCGGCCGCGACCAGACCCGCGAACGGCATCTCGGGCGCCTCAGGCACGCTCGCTAGCAGGTCCTCGACCAACGGGACGATCACCGGGATGGCCGCGACGACGCCGACGACCCCGGCGCCGAAGAGGGCGAACAAGCTGCGCATGCCGGCGCGGCGTGCGCTCGTTGGGCTCACCGGGTTCACGGCGCTCGCTACGGGAGCCGTGTCGACGTCGGCGACACGATCATCGGGTGTTGGCATCAGGCATCATCGTAGCGCTGCGCGCCTGGGCCGTTGCGTAGAGCCCGTCCCGGAGGTGCTCCGGCACCGACTCGGTCAGCATGAACGCCTCTGGGGGCACGCCGAACTGGCAGCCGATCCCGAAGCGGCTGGAGGGGGCGAAGCCGAAGCGTGGGCGATACGCCGGGTCGCCGACGACCGCGACTGGCCGAAGCCGACCTCACGGCAGGCCATGTACCTGCCTGCCGCTTGTCATGCCTTCGTGCGGCGCGCTGGCGCGTCAGGTCGCCGCGACCGTCTCGGCACGCATCGTGAGGCCGGTCCAGGTCGCCCCGAGCCATTCGATGAGCACGAACAGCAGCAGGATCGGGGGTCCCGCGCCGGCCACGACGAGGGCGGCGAACAGGAGTCCGGCGCCGATGCGCACGTGGACCGACAGGCGGTAGAAGTGGACGTTGCCGGTTCGCGCGGACTGCAGGAAGAAGGCGCCGATGACGAACGCGAGCACGCCGGCGACGCGGATCCAGACCTCGTCGGTCGAGGGGATCCCCAGGA
>SLRS01000182.1 GCA_007130855.1 Trueperaceae bacterium
CGACCGCAGCGCGGTCGAACTCGGTCGACGCTAGCGCTCACAGGGCGCCATCGATCGCGCGCGCGCGCCACAGGGAAGGCACGGCCGAGGGGGCAGGTGCCCACAAGGCGTACGCTGCGCTCCACCTATCGCCAGGTCTAGCGCCATCGCGCGCGGGTCACGAGCAGACCGTGCGCTTCAACGCCGTGAGATTTGCCCTGCGATCTGCATGATTCTCACGTATGGTGACGCCGAGGGTACCTGAGGCGGGTACGGCGCAGGGCGAAGCGCGTACCGGTCGGGGCATGACCGCCAAAGCGATGGCACGGAGAGCGCTCGTCCGCCGGAACGATCCATGCCATGCCGTCGACCGCTCATCGGCGGAGGAACCGGAGATCGCGTGTCCAAGTTGATCTACGTCTACAACCGGACGAGCAACCTCGATGCATCGACCGACACCAAGCTCCGTTCGATCTGCGATCAGCTGGTCCCCGACAACGTCAGCTCGGTTCCGGACCATAGCGTACGTGTCTGCGGTAAGAACGCCTATGCGGTGGCGATGCGCAGCTCGCTGGTGCGAGAGTCGGGTCTGAGCTTGCTCCTGGGCCTGCTCTACGAAGCGCCGGATACGCGCTGGGACATCCCCCAGGGGGTCTACCCCGATGGCAGCTACGCGATCATCCGCGACGACCCCGGGTTCCTCGAGGTGGTCAGCGACGCTACGGCGACCAGGACGATGTGGTATTTCCTGGACGAACACGTGTTCATCGCGTCGACATCGCAACGGGCCATCGTCGCATACCTGGGCAGCTTCGAGTTCGATCAGCGGGTGATCCCGTGGATGTTGTCGACGGGGACATTGGGCCCAGAGCATTCGTACGACAGGCGGCTCAAGCGCTTGCAGGCAGATTCGTCCATCGTCCTGGACAAGGCTCGCTGGACGCTGCGCGTGAAGAGCAACCCGATCGTGTTGGCCGCCGAGCGGTTCTCCGAGCGCGAGCATCGCGATCGGTTGCGCGCTGCGATCCACAAGACGATGCGCGCTCTCGAAGCGTTCGACGGTCGCGGCCTCGTGCTCCCGCTGTCCGGCGGCTATGACAGCAGGGCGATCCTGTGCTTCATGGATGCCGACAGGAGGCGGGCGGAGGGCTTCCGGACCGTGACGTGGGGGTTGGCGAGTTCACTCAACGAGCCCGGCAACGATGCAGCCGTCGCTGTCGAGTTGGCCAGGTCGCTCGACGTAAAGCACGAGTACCTCCCACTGGACGCGTCGCGCGAGCCCATCGAGTCCATCATCGACCGGTTCATCGCCTGTGGCGAGGGACGCGTCGATCATCTGTCTGGCTACATGGACGGCATGGAGATCTGGCGGAGGCTGCACGAGACCGGTGTCGCCGGCATCATCCGTGGCGACGAGGGATTCGGTAGCGAACAAGTCACCTCGGAGTTCACGGTCAAACGGCACACCTGGCTCTCGACCTGCTCGGACTACGAGAACCTCAAGGGCGTCACGGAGCAGTACGGCTTCCCGGCGCAGGAGGTGCCGGCGGCACTGCTCAGACGCAGCGCCGAGAGCCTCAGCGCCTGGCGCGACCGGCTCTACCACTCCTACCGGCTACCAACGGCATACGCCGCGCTCTCCGAGATCAAGGGTTCCTACGTCGACGTCGTCAACCCGCTCCTGTCCAAGGCGATCCTGAGCGTGGTGCGGAGCGTCCCCGATCGGCTCAGGACCGAGAAGACGCTCTTCAAGCGCGTCGTGCGCGAGGTCGGTCCCGCCGTCCCGTTCGCGACGAAGCATGCGATCGGGTCGCCGTACGACATCCTCCAGCGCAAGGAAGTGGTCGAGCTCTTGCGGGCCGAGTTGACGAGCGAGTACGCCAGGAGGACGTTGGGCGCCGGCTTCGTCGAGTTCGTATCGAGGGGACTACGAGCGCCGGCGAACGGTGCGCAGCGTCCGCGAAGGCGATTGGTGAACGTCACCCGGATCAGGGCTTCGGTGCCCCGCGTCGTCAGGAACTGGCTCCGTGATGCGGCAGTGGGCCAGCGAGTCGATGGCAATCGCTTGGCGTTCCGCGTCTTCATCGTCTTGAAGATGCATCGGGCACTGAGCACGGCGTGGTCGGCGAGCGCACTGCCGAGGACTGCCGAGTTGGAGCTCATGAGCGCCACGGACTGGCGCTCGACGCCCGTGCCCGGCGCGGCGCCAGGCTTCGAGACCCCCCCGGCTTAGGAGCCCCAGGAGTGCAAACGAGGTAGGTATGGGACCCCTTGTCAACCGCAGACGACACGTCGTGTACCGGTTCGACGGGCCCACGCCCGAGCCGCTGCCGTTGTCGGGGCAGCGACGCTCCCTGGTGCTCGATCCAGACGTCGTCAGACACTACTTCGGCGGGTCTCCCGATGACCGCTCGCGGCTCCGCGTCAGCCTTCGGCTCCTCGCGCGAGGGTGCATCGGTACGCTGATCGTCGACGGGGACGAATGGGCCTCGGTGGGCTGGATCTCGCATCCGGGATCGATGGCCCCGCCACACCTGACGAGGCAGATCATCGGGCGCTCGGTCCTGTGGAGCTTCGCTGCGCACACGCGCCCGGCCTTCCGCCGCCAGGGGCTGTTGAAGGCGACGTTTCGCATGAGGATCGCATTGGCCCGCCAGGCGGTGGACGACCCCAATGCCGTCATCCACAACGACGTCTCCATCAACAACACCAAGTCGCGTCGCGCCCAGCTCGGTGCCGGCCTGGTGCCCGCAGGGCAGCTCCGCTGGCTCAGGATCCGCGTCCCAGGCGTGTCGCTGTGGACATGGGGCGTGTGGGATGTCGATGCCGAGCATCCGCCGCTCGCGGAGCCCGAGCGCGATGCGGGACCTGGCCGAGCGCCGGTCCTAACGTACCGATAGGCCCTCACCGAGCAGCCAATCGAGCGCAGGTTTGATGGTCGCGTCGAACCTGGACTCGACGTGCTTGGGCTCGTGTTGCGACAACCAGCGCGCCGTCGCCATGATGACCAGGAGGAGCGGTGCGATCGGACCGCGACATGCCGGGGGGGCCGACTCGTCGACCTGTGCGGGTAAGAGGCGCTCACGCCCGAAGTGGTGGAACTCGAACCCCTGGAGGCCGGCCGCAAAACGCGAGAAGTCGAGACTGGTCGGACCCCAGGACGCCGACTCCCAGTCGATGACCCGGCAGCGGCCCGTGCCCTCCTCGACGATCAAGTTCGCCTCGTGAAAGTCGCCGTGCACGAAGGTGTAGTGGTCGTCGGGGCTGATCTTGCGGTGGAGTGCATTGGTGAACCAGAACGACCGCAGCTGCGCCGCCGCGCCGACGAGGCGTCGCGAAGCGCGCCCCCTGCGTAACGTACCGTCGAGGGCGGCGAAGAGATCCGAACTACCACGGCGGGTATGGAGCCAAGCCGCGGTCTCCGGCCACAGCGGCGGGCGGGCGAGGAGCCGCGCGGCCAATCGCCGCGCCCCGTCACGGAGCCGCGAGCGCTCCAGGTGCACCCCATGCTGGGCCAGCTCCTCGGAGCCACGTGCGACGCGCAGCCACGTCTCACGAACGGCGCGTACGTCGCTGATGCCCGGCCTCCGGCCGGCGATCGCCTCCACGGTGAGCATGGCGTAGGGGGAGCCCGGGACGCGGCGGTAATCGACGAATCGCGGCGCGAGTGCGGCGAGTTCACCGCTGCTCCGTGTCAGACGCGTGTAGAAGTCGCGCTCTCGGGCGGCACTGCGTGTCGTTGGATTCACGACCTTCGTGAACAGCGGCAACCCGGCGGGGGTCGCATGCGCGTGCATGATCGAGCAGACGGCACTGGCCCCGCGCGGGATGAAGCGCCAAGCGTTGGCGCGCTCGAGCGGCATGCCGAGGTCGGCGTGGACGGCCGTGACCGCCGCATCGATGGCCGACGACAGGCCCGCGTCGAACCCTGCAGCGATCACGGCGTGCGCCTCGTCGGCGCGACCAGTCCGCTCCAGGACGTTTGCCAGTCGACTCCGGATCCGTCGCTCACCAGGCGCTCGAGCGAGGAGATCGCGGCCGAGCGCCTCGGCGGCGCCGAAGTCCTTCTGCCGGTACGCCTCGTGAAATGCCTTCGCGGCCGAGGCGCCGCGCCGTAGCGCGCTCACATCACACCGTGGATGTCGACCAACACGCGTTCGAAGGCCCGCGCGACCGCGCCTCGATCGTAACGCTCTCGCCCCAACGCGAGGGCCCGGCGGCCCATCGCGTCGCGCTCCGATGGCGCGAGCGCGGCGCACGCCCGCAAGGCTCGCGCCAAGCCCGCGGGATCCTCGGGTTCGGCGGTGAACCCCACGCCTGCCTCGTCGACTTCGTCGTTGACGTCACCCCCGACCGCCACGATCACGGGCCTCCCCGCGGCGTAATAGTCGTAGAGCTTGTTGGGGCTGACTCCATAACGGAACAGCGCCACGTCCTTCAACAGCAACAGCCCGACGTCGGCGGCGGCGATCACCTCCGGCACCACCGACTTCGGTACCGGCTCGTGGAAGGAGATGTTGGTCAGTCCGCGAGCCGTCTCCACCAGGGCGTTCTTGGTCGGACCGTCGCCGAACAGGGCGATGTGCACCTCGGGCGTGTCGGTCGCCAGGATGCGCGCGGCCGAGACCGCGGACTGCAGCGCGTTGGCTTCGCCGTGCGCGCCCGCGTAGACCGCCACGAAGCGATCGAGTGGCAGCCCGTGGCGCGCGCGCAATGCGCGGGGGTCACCATCGACCACGAAGGCGTCGGCATGCACGGAGTTCGGCAACCAGTGCGTGCGCTCCGGTCGCGCTCCGCGCGCGATGACGTACTCGACCGAACCGCGCGCCAGGACGACGACGGCATCGCTGCGCTCGTAGAGCCTGCGCTCGATGGCGCGGAGCACGCGGATGAACGCGCTCGACTCGGCCTTCCCGGCCATGTCGATGAGGACCTGTGGCCACAGATCGCGGACCTCGAAGACGAAGCGCGCGCCGACGAGGCTCGAGATCAGCCAGGCCACGTAGGCGGTCGGCAACTGCGGCGACGATCCCACGATCACGTCGGGGCGCCGCAGTCGCGTGGCGGCGAGCAGGAGCATGAGGCTGAAGCTGAGGATGTTCAGGTAGCGGCGCCAGTCGTTCGTCCGATACGGCGTGGCGTACAGCCACCGCCATTCGACGTCGTCGATGCGTCCGCGCACGATCGGACGGCTGGGCTTCGTGCGCTGGTGGGTTCGCAGCTCCGTGTTGAAGTCCGACGAGATCACCGTGACGTGGTGGCCGCGTCCGACCAGGTGCCGCGCGATCTCGTACTGGCGCGTCCCGCCCGGTTGGTCGGGCGTATTCGCGAACTGGTTGACGATCCAGATGTTCAAGGCGTTGTCCATTCCGGGGGCGTCGTCCACGCCGGGGCTGGCGAGCTTCAGGTATACAGGATCCGACGAAGCCCGTCGACGATACGCGCTCCCGCGTGCCCGTCCCACAATGGTGGCACACGCCCCTCCTTGACGTTCCCGGCGAACACTGCGGCCAGCCTGGTGCGCAGCAGGGAGGGATCGCGACCGAGGAGCTCGTTGGTGCCCAGGTCGACCGTCTCGGGTCGCTCGGTGGAGTCCCGGAGCGTCAGGCAGGGAACCTTCAGCACGGTGGTCTCCTCGGTGAGCCCACCGGAGTCGGTCACCACCACGCTGGCGTGTTTGACCAGGTGGATGAACTCGAGGTACGGCTGCGGGGGCACGAGATGCAGGTTCGTCGCGAGGGGCCCGAGCTCCTCGATGATCCGCGCCGTGCGCGGATGCACGGGGAAGACGCTCGGCCGGTCGCCGGCTCCGTCCACGATCGCGTCGAGCAGGGACCGAAGGGTGTCGGGATCGTCGACATTGGCGGGCCGGTGGAGCGTGATCACCGCGTACTGCGCCCCGTCGAGGCCCAACGCCGCGAAGAAGGGGGCCGCTCGCAGCTTCGGCAGGTTCGCCAGCAGCGTGTCGATCATGGTGTTGCCCACGAAGTGGATGCGGTGATCCTCCACGCCGGCACGGCGAAGGTTCATGTTGGCGTGCTCGCTGGTGGTGAAGAACCAATCGCTGACGGCATCGGTCGCAAGTCGGTTGATCTCCTCGGGCATCCGCCAGTCGCCGGACCGCAACCCGCCCTCGACGTGCGCGACGCCCACGTGCTGCTTCTGCGCGGTGATGGCACACGCCATCGTCGAGTTGACGTCGCCGACGACGAGGCAGAGATCGGGCCGGGGTCCCTCGAGCAGCGCCTCGTAGCGCGTCATGATCGCGGCGGTCTGCGTCGCGTGCGACCCCGAACCCGCCTCCAGGTTGACGTCGGGTTCGGGGATGCCGAGCTGCTCGAAGAACGTGCCCGACATGGCGGCGTCGTAGTGCTGGCCGGTGTGCACGATGCGGTACCCGATCGGGCGCTCTCCGGCTGTCGCACTGCTGCGCAGCGCGGCGACGATCGGTGCGATCTTCATGAAGTTCGGCCGAGCGCCGGCGATCAGGTCGACCCACGGCCTCGTCGGTGGTGCTTCACGCGCTGCGTTCACAAGGCCCCTCGTCCTGGCGAGTGTCGGCTCGCCGCCGCTCGTGTCCCTCGGTTGCGCCTGCGCCGGCTCATGACGCTCGCGCCTCCAACGCCGCCAGCCACGCCTGGCGGTACTCAAGCATCGACGCTTGCGCGCTGAAGTGCCGCTCCACGTGGCGGCGCGCCGCCGCCACCATCTCGGCGTGCCCGCCGGGTGAGAGCAAGACCGCGCTCAGGTGTTCGACGGGCGCCTCGAGATCGCCGATGTCGACGAGGTATCCGGTCCGGCCGTGCATCACGAGTTCGTCCATCCCCTGGGTGTTCGACACCACGCAGGGGCAGCCGGACGCCATCGCCTCCTTCACCACGTTGGGGATGCGGTCGGACTTCGACAGCAGCACGAACGCCGACGCGCGCTGCAGCGCCTCGGCGATGGCTTCGGCGGGTACGTGGCCGGCGAACGTCACGACGTCGTCGACATCCAGCGAGCGCGCCAACGCCTCGAGCGACGCTCGCTCGGGTCCGTCGCCCAGGATCTGCAGCCGGACCTCGGGCAGCCGCTCGCGAACGGCTGCGATCACCCGCAGCACGTGGTCCATCGCCTTGCGCTCGATCAGGCTGCCGATCGACACGACGCGGGCGTACTCGCGTTCGGCTGCGCCGGTCTCGGGCAGGAACGGGTACCGGCGCAGGTCCACCCCGCGGTACACGCAGCGCACCTGCCCCTCCGGGATCCCGAGTGCCCGGAAGCGCTCGAGGTTGCTGCGGGAGTGCGTCCAAACCGTGTCGGCACGCTTCGCGACGGGGACGCTGCCGGGCACGAAGGAGCCGTACTGGTCCTCCTGGATGTCGTACGCGCCGAGGAAGACCGAGCTGACCAGGTGTGGCGCAAAGCGCTGCGTCAGGTGACCGACGAGGGCGGGATAATGCCCCCAGAACAGGTGGACCACGTCGAAGCGGCCGGCGTTGATGCGCTCGAAGATCGTCACCGCCATCGGCGCGAGCGCGAGGCAGCGCACCAGCACCTTGGGGCGGTGCGCCTGCCAGCGCACGATCCACCACAAGAGCGCCGCCCACCAGCGCGGACGGGTGAACAGCTTCAGGCAGCCGCCCAGGTAGCCGCCCGGTGTGAGCGACAGCGTCGGCACGTCGGTCAGGTCTCGCTGCCGCATGAGCGCATCATGATCGTGATGCGCCGGTCGTAGCGCGAAGACCTCGACCTGGACGCCCTCCTCACGCAGCGCCCTCACGTCGGTGCCGGCGAAGGTCTCGCTCGGGCGGGGGAACTGCATGCTCACGTATGCCACCCGCAGCGGACCGCGCCGGCTGCGGTTCGGTTGGGGCGCTGGCGTCCGTTCCTGTCGCTCCATGGTGCCGGTGTCGGCGTCCGGCGGCACCTACGACGGCTCCGGCCCGAGCCCGATCCCGGCGTAGCGCGCGACGCTGCGCGGATCGAGCATGCGGCGGCCGTCGACCAGCAGCGGCGGGTCTTCGCGGCTCGCCAGCAACGCCGGCAGCACCGCGAAGTCGCGCCACGAGGTCATGAGCGCCACCCCCTCGGCGCCCTCGAGCGCGTCCTCGAGCGTGTCGCAGAGCTGCACCTGCGCGGGCAAGGCGACGCGACCCGTTTCGCGCGCCGCGGGATCGAAGGCCCGGGTCTCGGCGCCGGCCGCCACGAGCATCTGGGCCACCCGTAGCGAGGGTGACTCGCGCACGTCGTCGGTGTCGGGCTTGAAGGCTACGCCGAGCAACGCCAGGCGCCGGCCCCGCAGGTCGCCCAGACCCCGCTCGAGTAGCGCCACCACCTCGCCGGGTTGGCTGCCGTTGATGTCCATGACCGCCTCGAGCAGCGGCGTGGGCGCGTCGTGCGCCCGTGCGAACGCCTTGAGCGCCTGCACGTCCTTGGGGAAACAGCTGCCGCCGAAGCCGCAGCCCGCCGCCAGGTAGGTGAGGATGCCCGGCCGCACCCGGCGGCCGTCTTCGAGGATCGGCGACCAGCGCCGATCGAGGTAGACGCCCTCCATCACCGTGCGTACGTCCACGCCGGGCAGCTTCGCCATCAGGTTGCCGATCTCGTTCGAGAACGAGATGAGCGTGGCCAAGACCGCGTTCGAGGTGTACTTGATCGCTTCGGCCGTGCGCGGCGTGGTGACGAGCACGTCCGGGCACGCGAACGGCGCGTAGAGCGCCTCGAGCCGCTCGCGCGCGAGGTCGTCGGCCACCCCCAGCACGATCCGGTCGGGTTCCATGAAGTCCACCACGGCGTTCCCCTCGCGCAGGAACTCCGGGTTCATCGCCAGGCCCAGGCCATCGCCCACGCGGCGTCCCGAGGCGCGTTCCAACTCGGGGCGCACGACGTCCTCGGTGGTGCCGGGCACGACGGTGCTCTTCACCACCACCACGTGCGGCTCCGGATGCTCACGCAGCGCCGCGCCGATCGCGGCGGCGGCCGAGCGCACGTAGCCGAGATCGATCCGACCATCGCTCGAGGGGGTCCCGACCGCGATCATGGTGAGTTCGCTCGCGCGCACCGCGGCCGCCAGATCGGTGGAGCCACGCAAGCGCGAGCCGGCCGTGTGGTCCATGATCTCCTGCAGACCCGGCTCGAACAGGAAGGCCTCGCCGCGCTCGATCGAGGCCACCTTGGCGGCGTCCAGGTCGACGCAGATCACCTCGTGACCCACCTCGGCCAGGCAGGCACCGCTCACCAGCCCCACGTACCCCGTTCCGACGACGGCGACCCTCACGTTCGCACCTCCTGCGGCGTCCAGCTCCCGTGGTACCAGACGAGGGTGCGCCGCAACCCCTCGTCGAGTCCGACCTCGGGCTCATAGCCGAGCTCGCGCGCGGCCTTGTCGATGTTCGGGCAGCGCCGGTTCGGGTTGTCGGTCAGGTAGTCGCGCTCGGCGCTGGCCTGATGCACCACCTTGCCGGCGTAGCCGAACTCGGCAGCGGCCAGCGCCACCACCTTGTCGGCGAGGTCAATCATGGAGATCTCCGGCCGGCGCACGCCGATGTTGTACGCCTCGCCGTCGCGACCGCGGGTCAGCGCCAGCACGTAACCGACCACCGCGTCGCTCACGTAGCAGAAGGTGCGCGTGGGGGTGCCGTCGGAGTGCATCACGATGTCGTTGCCTGCCAGCACGTTGCGGGCGAAGTCGGGCAGCACCCGACCGTCGTGGATCGACAGCCCCGGGCCGTAGTTGTTGAACGGTCGCACCGTGCGCACCGGCACGCCGTAGTGTTGCGCGAAGGTCACCGCCAGCGTCTCACCGTAGCGCTTGGACTCGTCGTAGCAGGCGCGCGGGCCCGTGCAAGACACGTTCCCGCGATAGGTCTCGGGGGTAGGGATCATGTCGGGCGTCGGATCGCCATAGATCTCGCTGGTGCTGAAGCACAAGAAGCCACGCAGTGGCTCGCCGGCCTCGGCCTGCGCCACCGCGCGATCGAGCAGGAGCCGCAGCCCCTGCACGTTGGCGTCCATGGTCTGCAGCGGGTACTTGCGGTAGAACGTCGGCGACGCGATCGACGCCGCGTGGATCACGTAGTCGAAGGCCCCGACATCGGCTGGAAGCGGTTCGGTGACGTCGTGCCGCAGCAACCGCAGGCCGTCCTCGCCCTCGAGCGCGGCGAGCCAGGCGGGCAGCCCGCGGGCGTAGTTGTCGGCCACCACGAGCGGCATGGCCTGACCGGGCCGCTCGCGGTTCCAAGCCGCGAACAGCTGGACGAAGGAATGCCCCAGGAAGCCGGCGCCGCCGGTGATCAGCACGCGCGCGCCGGCCATGGTCTCGAGCTCCGGCTCGAGCCGCCGGATCATGTCGACCAGGTCGTGCGCTACCACGTCGCGGGCCGCCTGCGCAGCGGCCGCGTCGACGCCGCCCGCAGCGGGCGCGCCCGGCTCGGGCGCACTCACGCGGGCGCTCCGAAGCGCTCGTCCTGCTCGCGCCGCAACTGCACCACCAGGCGTTCGCCGGGGAGCTCGACGTCGTCGTAGCCGAGTACCGCGTCGCGCGCGACGGCGCGCCGCAAGCGCGCACCCTCGGCGATGCCCATGGGCAGCATGCC
>SLRS01000188.1 GCA_007130855.1 Trueperaceae bacterium
ACCAGTTGAGGTCCCACTGGTAGGTGTTGAAGGTGGTCCAGACCCAGCGCTGCATGGCCGGCACCCAGGTGAAGTTGCCGGGCGCGAAGTCCGGGAACACCTCGGGCAGGGTGCGCTCGAAGGCGTCGGGCTCGCTGCGGTCGGCGTAGGTGTAGAAGTAGTCGCGGTAGCGCTCGTCGCCCGCGACCGCCGCCTGCGCCCAGGCGTGCGTGTCGGCGCAGTGGTTGAGCACCAGGTCGACGCACACCGACATGCGGCGCTCGCGCAGGGCGGCGCAGACCAGGTCGAGGTCGTCGATGGTGCCGAGCCGCCGGTCGACGTCGAGGTAGTCGGCGATCGCATAGCCGCCGTCGTTCTCCCCTGCGCGCGGCCGCAGCACGTACATCAGGTGCACGTAGCTGACGCCGAGCTCCTCGAGGTAATCGAGCCGCTCGAGCACACCGCGCAAGGTGCCGGCGAAGCGCTCGACGTAGCAGACGTAACCGACCATCGTCTCGCGCTGGAACCAGTCGGGGCTGAGGTCGCGCTCGAGGTCGAGCAGCTTGAGCGGCTCGGGGCGCGCCAGGTACTGCTCGGCCAGCGTGGCCACGAGCTCGGTGACGAAGTCGGCGTAGTCCGCGCGGCGGCCGTAGACCGGGCCGAGGCCGTCGATCAGGTTCTGGAACCAGCGCGCGAGGCGCACCTGGAACAGGTCGCGGTCGCGCGGCGCCAACGGCGTCAGCACCAGGGCGGCGGCGGCGCTGGCCCGCTCGTAGAGGGCGCGCGCGTCGGGGCTCATGTGGGCGAGGTGTTGCACGGCGGTGACGGCTCCCCCTCAGCCTACGTCGCGAGCCGGCGGGCGCAGGGCATCCCGAGCGGCGCGCACACCGGCGTCGGCGCGATCGGCATCGCCGGCGAGCAGGCTGAGGTGGCCCATCTTGCGGCCAGGCCGGGCCTGGCGCTTGCCGTAGAGGTGCAGGTGCAGTCCCGGCTGGGCGAGCACGCGCGCGAAGGCCGGGGTGCCGTCGTCCCACAGGTCGCCGAGCAGGTTGGCCATCGCCGCCGGCGAGCGCAGGCGCGTCGAGCCCAGCGGCAGGCCGCACACGGCGCGCAGCTGCTGCTCGAACTGGTCGGTCTCGCACGCCTCGATACTGACGTGGCCGGAGTTGTGCGGCCGCGGCGCGATCTCGTTCACCAGCAGCTTGCCGTGCTCGTCGACGAAGCACTCGATGCAGGCCAGGCCGACCAGACCGAGCCCCTCGGCCACCTGCACGGCCAGCCGCGTGGCCTGCGCGGCCAGCTCGTCGCTGATCCGCGCGGGCACCACCGTCACGTCGAGCACGTGGTCGCGGTGCTCGTTCTCGAACACCGGGTAGATCGCCAGCTCGCCGTCGGCGGCTCGGGCGACGACCACCGAGACCTCCAGTCGCAACGGCACCTGCCGCTCGAGCAGGCACGGCCCCTCGTCCAGCAGCGCGCGCGCGGCGCCCAGGTCGCGCCGGCCGCGCAGGCGCACCTGCCCCTTGCCGTCGTAGCCGAAGCCCGCGGTCTTGAGCACGCACGGGTAGCCGATCGCCCTGAGCGCCGGCGCCAGCGCCGCCCGATCGGCGACCTCGCGGTAGGGCGCGTGCGGCAGGCCGGCGCTGCGCAGGAACGCCTTCTCGCGACCGCGGTGCTGGGTCAGCGCCAGCACCTGCGGACTCGGCCGCACCGGCCGCCAGGTCGCGAGCCGCTCGACCACGTCGGCCGGGATGTTCTCGAACTCGAACGTGACGACGTCGACCGCGGTGGCGAAGGCGACCTCCGCCTCGCGGTTGTGGTACGGCTCGCACACCAGGCCATCGGCCACGGCGGCCGCCGGCGGTTGGGGTTCGGGGCTCCACACCACCACGCCGTACCCGAGCCGGCGCGCGGCCTGGCCGAGCATGCGGCCGAGTTGACCGCCGCCCATCACGCCGATGGTGGCGCCCGGGAGCAGCGCGCCGGTCATGGGAGACGGAACGCCGGAGTCGGCAGCTCCGAGTCGAGCACTGCGCTCGTCTGGCGCTCGCGGTAGGCGACGAGCCGCTCGCGCAGTTCGGGGTCGTGCAGCGCCAGCACCGCGGCGGCCAGCAGGGCGGCGTTGATGGCGCCGGCCTCACCGATCGCCAGCGTACCGACGGGCACGCCCTTGGGCATCTGCACGATCGACAGCAGCGAGTCGACGCCATGCAGCGCGCGGCTCATGACCGGCACGCCGAACACCGGCAGGTGCGTGTGCGCGGCGAGCATGCCCGGGAGGTGCGCGGCACCGCCGGCACCGGCGATGATCACCTGGTAGCCGGCGTCGGCCGCGCCGAGCGCCACGCTGCGCAGCCGCTCGGGGGTGCGGTGGGCCGAGACCACCATGCAGACGCGCGGGATCTGCAGCGTCTCGAGCGTCGTGTCGGTGTAGCGCATGGTGTCCCAGTCGCTGGTGCTGCCCATCACCACGGCCACGCGCGCCGGCTCGGTGTGCGTCATGCGGTCTCCTCGCAGGGACTGGCCGCGCCGCTGCCGGCGCGCTCCAGGCGGTCTTCGACGGCGCGCCAGGCGGCGTCCGCCGGCACGCGCTCGATCCAGATGGCGCGCGGGCGGGCCGCCTCCAGCACCCGCAGCGCCGCGTAGAGCTCGCGGCCGTAGCTCGCGGCGTC
>SLRS01000245.1 GCA_007130855.1 Trueperaceae bacterium
GGTAGCCGGCTGCCTCGAGCGGGGCGCGCGCCGCCTCCAGCGAGGCCTGGTTCGAGCCGATCAGGCGCGTCTCGCACTCGGCCGCTGCACCCGCGCGGCTCGCCGCGGCGGGGTCGGCCGTGGTGGCGCGCTCGAGCACCGCGCGGGCGGCCGCGGCATCGAGCCCGTAGCGATCGAGCACCGCCAGGGCGTCACTCGCCGTGCTGGCATCGACGACCGTGGGCCCCGAGGCGACCGAGGCGAGGTCGTCGCCCACCACGTCCGAGATCACCAGCGCCAGCACCCGCGCCGGCGCGGCGCGCGCGGCCAGCCGCCCGCCCTTGACGGCCGACAGGTGCTTGCGCACCAGGTTCATCTCGCCGATGTCGGCCCCGCTGCGCAGCAGCTCGCTGGTGACGGCCTGCTTGGCGGCCAGGTCGAGGCCGTTGGCCGGTGCGCAGGCGAGCGCGGAGCCGCCGCCGGAGAGCAGCACCAGCACCAGATCGTCGGGGCCGGCACCGTCGGCCAGGGCCAGCAGCGCCGCGCCGGCGCGCAGGCTGTCGTCGTCTGGGACGGGGTGCCCGGCCTCGATGCAGGGCAACCGCTCGAGCGCCACGGCGTGGCCGCGCGCGGTCACCACCACGCCCTCGAGTTCCGCGCCGAGCGCCAGGTAGTGGCGCTCGACGGCGGCCGCCATCGGGCCGGCGGCCTTGCCCAAGCCGAGCACCACCAGGCGGCCGCGGCCGGGTGGAGCGGGGAGCTCGGCCACGGTGGCGGCGGCCGGGTCGGCCGCCGCCACGGCCGCCGCGAAGGCGCGGCGCAGCAATGCGCATCGTGCATCCATGCAGCACGGTACACTGCCGCATGTTCGGTCTCTTCCGTAGGCAGGATCCGCGATTCCGCGACGACGGCCAAGCGTTGTGGTGCCGGGTCCGCACGGCCCGGAACGGCGAGATCATCAAGGTGCGCCTCTCCAAGACCAGTGAGATGAGCATCCAAGGTGGCGGCTACTTCGTGCGCAAGCAGCTCGTGGGGCCCAAGACCCTCGACCAGGCCATGCTGGAGGTGACCCTGAACCGGGGCCACAAGGTGCTCCAGGCGGTCGTCGACGGCGGTGATCTGGTGCCGGTCTCGCAGTGGCGCGACGACGACGGCTGAAGTCTGTTAACATCGGCGTAAGCCGATGGACTCCGATACGATCCTCTCCTTCCAGGCCCCGTCGCGCAACGGTCGGCGTGTCCGTAGCAGCCCGTCGCCGGTGATGGAGCTCGTCTACGCCCAGTACTACCTGCACCGACGCCTGCACCACCCGCGCGGCTTCGAGGTCTCCTGGGCCGAGCCGGTGCTGGCGGCCGATCCCGAGCTCGGCGATGATCTCGAGGCGTTCTGGGCGGCCCACGACCTGACCGGTCCGGGTGCGGAGCTGTTCGTGCTGTCGGGCCGCTACGGCTACGCCTTCGACGACGACCCCGAGCGCTTCTTGCACGAGCTCCCCCACCTCGCGGCGCGCTACCTGCGCGACGGGGCCCACGACGAGGCCGACGACGAAGCCTCGCTCGAGCAGGCAGCCGACTTGGCGCGGCGCATCGAGGCGCTGCTCGACGCGGACCAGGCGGAGGCCTTCGCGGCGCTGCTCAGGCGGCTCTGGGCGCCGCTCGAGGCGGGCTGGCGCGAGCACGGCGAGGCGGCGGTGAACGCAGCGGCGAGCGAGTTCGAGAGCGCCTACGAGCGCACCGGCTCGGTCCTCGAGGCGCTGCCACCGCACCACTTCACCCGTTTCGAGCACCTGGCGCAGGGCATCGTCGAGGCAGCCGAGCGTGGCCGGGTGGTGGTGGTGCCGTTGTGGCTCGCGGCCAGCGGCGGCTTCGGCTTCCGGGTCGACGACGTGCACTACGTGGGCTTCGGGCTGCAGAGCGAGGACGTCTTCGAGCGTACCGCCGAGCAGGTGGGCGCGCTCGCCAGACGCGTCAAGGCGCTCGCCGACCCGAATCGGCTGCTCGCCCTGACGCTGGTCTCGACCTTCGCCCGGATGCGCCCCACGGTCGGCGACCTGGCCGAGCAGGTGGGCGTCAGCCAACCGACGGTGAGCGGTCACCTGCGGCTGCTCCGCGAGGCCGGCCTGGTGGCGGTCGAGAAGCGCGGGAACAAGAGCTTCTACCAGGTCGAGACCGAGGCGGTGCGGCAGTTGCTGCGCGAGGTCGAGGAGATGCTCTTGCGTTGAGGGCCCTTGATCGGGATTGCACGATGTACCACTTGACAAGATCGGCGTTCTCCAATATACTCTTCATCAGGAGGTCGCCGATGCTGCTCAACCCGAGTCTGCTCGCCAAGGTCGCCGAAGCCCGCCACGACGACGTGCGCCGCGCGGTCCTCGCAACCCGAATCATCCGTCCCACACGCTAATCCCTGCGACGCAAGCCGCGCCGCATCCGTGCCCGGTCGAACACATCCGACCGGGCACCGCCGGGTGGCGTTACCGCACGGTGCCGTCGCCCGCATCATCGGTGCAACGCGATGATGCGTGGTAGCCTTCGCCATGCTCACACCAGCCACTGCCGAGTCCCTGCTCCAGCGCGCCCGTAGGGGCGGCGCGGACTTCGCCGAGCTCTACGTCGAGCGCTGGCGTCGCCGCGCCCTCCGGGTCCTCGACGCCGAGCTCGAGGACGCCACCAGCGCCATCGAACAGGGCGTCGGGCTGCGCCTGTTCTTCGGCACCGACGTGATCTACGCCTACACCAACGACCTGGCCGACGCCGCCCTCGGCGAGCTCGTCGAGACGCTCGTGCGCCTGCGCGGCAGCGGCAGCGGCAGCGGCGCCGACGGCGTCGGCAGCGTCGACGAGCGCGGAGCCGGCGGCCTCGACCTGCGCCGGCGCCAGGCCAGCGGTCTGCACGCCCCCAGCGCTCCGTTCGAGAGCCAGTCGAAGGGCTGGCGCCTCGAGCGCCTGCGCGAACTCGACGCCGGCGCCCGCATCGATCCCGCCGTCAAGCAAGTCGAGGGCCGCCTGCTCGAGTGGGAGCAAGACGTGCTGGTCGTCAACAGCGAGGGCGACTGGGTGGAGGACCGCCGCGTCCGCACCCGCTGCGTCGCGGGCGTCATCGCCAGCGAGGGCGACCAGACCCAGACCGGCTACGTCGGCCCCGGGCTGTCGCTCGGGCTCGAGCTCCTCGAGCTCCACCCGCCCGCCTCGATCGGGGCCAGCGCCGCGCAGCGCGCGCTGCTCAACCTGCGGGCCCGGCCCGCCCCCGCCGGCACCATGCCGGTGGTGATCGGCAACGGCTTCGGCGGCGTCATCTTCCACGAGGCGCTCGGCCACCTGATCGAGACCACCTCGGTGGCGCGGCGAGCATCGGTGCTCTGCGGCAAGCTCGGCGAGCAGATCGCCTCGCCCGCGGTCACCTACGTCGACGACGGCACCACGGTGCACGGCTGGGGCTCCTCGGAGTTCGACGACGAGGGCATGCCCACCGAACGCACGGTGCTGATCGACAAGGGCGTGCTGAACGCCTACATGGTCGACCGCTGGGGCGCGCTCAAGACCGGCTACCGCCGCACCGGTTCGGGCCGGCGCGAGGGGTACACCTACGCCCCCACCTCCCGCATGCGCAACACCTTCGTCATGCCCGGCGACGTCGCCGACCCGGCCGACCTCTTCGCCGGCATCGAGTACGGGCTCTACGCCAAAGCGATGGGGGGCGGCCAGGTGAAACCCGGCTCGGGCGAGTACAACTTCGCCGTCACCGAGGGCTACCTCATCCGCGCCGGCGAGGTGGCCGAGAGCGTGCGCGGCGCCATGCTGGTCGGAAAGGGACCCGACACCATCATGAAGGTCGACGCCGTGGCGACCGACCTCTCGACCGAACCCGGCATGTGCGGCAGCCTCAGCGGCTCGATCCCGACCGAGGTCGGCCAGCCGCATCTGCGCGTGAGCGAGATCGTCGTGGGAGGCGAGGCATGACCTTCGAGACCGCCAAGGACTTCCTGCTCCGCCGCGCCCGCGAGCGTGGCCTGGACGCCGAGGTGCTCGCCACCTCGCAACGCGAGCTCGGTCTCGGCGCCAACGACGGCCGCGTCGACGAGATCACCCACGCACAACGCGGCGGCGTGGGCGTGCGCGTGGTCAGCGCCGGACGCGTCGGCTACGCCTCGAGCGAGGCGCTCGACGCCGCCAGCCTCGAGTGGATGCTCGACGAGGCGATCGAGAACGCCGAGCTGCAGACCGCGCGCGGGGCGCAGCTGCCCGCAGGACGCGCGCTCGGCCGACACGACCTGATCGGCGAGGGGCTCTCGGCCGCGGTCGAGGCCAAGGCCGCGGCGGTGCTGGAGCTCGAGCGCGGCCTGCGCGCCGACGCGCGCGTCGACGCCGCGGCCTTCACCCGCTACGGCGAGTCGGAGACCGAGGCCGTGCTCGGCTCCACCCGCGGCGCCGACGGCGGCTACCGCAACGGCTACGCGCTGTTGCTCGCCAACCCGATCATGAAGCAAGGCGACAGCATCAAGCAGGGCTACGACCTCGACCTCGGCAAGGAGTTCCACGCGCTCGACCCGAACCGCACCGCGCAGCACATCCTGGAGCGCGTCGGACGCCACCTGGGCGCCACGGCGCTGCGCACCGGGCGCCACCGGGCGGTGTTCGAGCCCCACGTGACCGCCGACATCCTCGCGCTGCTGTTCGTGAGCCTCTCGGGCAAGACCGTGGCCGAGGGCAAGTCGCGCCTGGCGCAGCGCCTCGGCGAGCGCATCGCCAGCGAGCACGTGACGCTCGTCGACGACCCCACCCACCCCATCGGGCTCGGCAGCCGCCCCTTCGACGCCGAGGGGACGCCGGCGCGGCGGACCGTGATGGTGGAGCGCGGCATCCTGCGCTCGTTCCTGCACAACAGCGACACTGCGCGCCGCACCGACCAGGAGAACACCGGGCACGCCGCGCGCAGCTACGCCTCCACCCTCGGCGTCAGCTTCTCGAACCTCATGCTCGAGCCCGGCGCCGGCGTGACGCTCGACGACGGCGTGGTCGTCACCGACCTGATGGGCGTGCACGCCGGCGCCAACCCGATCAGCGGCGACGTCTCGGTGCAGGGGCACGGCTTGCGGGTCGAGGGCGGCGAGTCGCGGCCGGTCGACAACTTCGCGATCGCCTTCAACCTGTTCCGGCTGCTCGAGCAGATCGAGGCCGTGGGCGACGACCTCACCTGGCGCCCCGCCGGCAGCGGCATCGTCGGCGCGGTCAGCCTGCAGGTCGACGCGCTCTCGTTCGCCGGCGCCTGAGCCGCGCCTGAGTGCGGGCGTGGGCCGCGCGGCCCACGCCCTACTGGGCGCTGTTGAGGTCGGGGCGGAGCCGCGCCGCCTCACGCAGGTAGACGTGCTGCACCTCGCCCTGGCCGAGCTGCGTGTTGAGTTGCAGCATCACCCGCACCACCCGTTCGAGCCGGCCGGGCACCGGGATCTCCTGGTTGCACAACAGCGGCACCATCGCCATGCCCAGCTCGCGGGCCGCCTCGGCCGGGAAGGTGGCGCTGAGGTCGGGCGTGGTGGTGAAGAAGATCGCGGCGATGGGCTCGAAGTCGTCGATGGCATTGCGCTCGAGCATCGCCTGCAGCAGTTCGCGGGTGGCCTCGAGGATCGCTTCGGGCTCGTCCGCCGCCACGGTCGTGGCGCCGCGGATGCCGCGCAGCCAGTAGGGCTTGGTCATGCGGCGGAGTCTACCAGAGCCCTCCGCGGCTCCCCGGGGGCGCCGGCGGGCGCGCCGGCCGGCGGCTCGCGCCGCACCGCCGCGGGTACCGTGGCAAGCGCCGCCTCCAGCACCTCGGGCCCGGCGCCGGGCCGGTACGAGCGCTCGCTGATCACGCGCCGGTAGGCGCGCGCGCCGGGCCGCCCCTTGAACAGGCCCAACAGGTGCCGGCTGATCGCCGAGAGCGGCGTGCCCGCCTGCAGCCGCGCCTCCACGTAGGGCAGGTACGCGCGCAGCGCCTGCTCGCGGTGGTGCGCCGGCCCCGCTCGCCCGAACACCCGCGCGTCGGCCTCGGCCAGCAGCCACGGGTGCTCGTAGGCGGCGCGGCCGATCATCACGCCGTCCACCGAAGCCAGCCAGCCCAGCGCCTGGTCGAGGTCGCGCACGCCGCCGTTGAGCTCGACGCGCAGCCAAGGCCGCTCGCGTTTGAGGCGCAGCACCCGCTCGGGCTGCAGCGGCGGCACGCTGCGGTTCGCCTTCGGCGAGAGGCCCGAGAGCCAGGCCTTGCGCGCATGCACCACCAGCCCGTCCACGCCCGCCGCGGCCAGCTTGTCGACGAACTGCGCCAGCCGCTCGTCGTCATCGAGGTCGTCGATGCCCAAGCGCTGCTTGACCGTGACCGGCAACGCGCAGGCCGCACGCATGGCGCGCACGCAGTCGGCCACCAGCGCCGGATGCGCCATCAGGCAGGCGCCGAAGCGGCCGCGCTGCACCCGGTCGCTGGGGCAGCCGACGTTCAGGTTCAGCTCGTCGTACCCCCACTGCTCGGCCAGCACGGCGCAGCGCGCCAAGGCGGCGGGATCGTCGCCGCCGAGTTGGAGCACGAGCGGGTGCTCGCGCGCGTCGAAGTCGAGGTGCCGCGCCACGTCGCCGTGCAGCAGCGCGCCGGTGGTGACCATCTCGGTGTAGAGCAGCGTCTCGCTGGTCAGCTCGCGCACGAAGCGCCGGAAGTGCCGGTCGGTCCAGGCCATCATCGGAGCGACCGAGAGCCGCGGTGCGCGGCCGCGTACGAGCGCCGCGGCGCGGCTCATGGCTGGGCGACAGGAGGCGGCACGCGCCGCGGCTTGCGGAACGTGATGTCCTCCCACTCGCCCTCCTCGACGACCTGCAGGGCCGGGTTGCGCTCGCGGAACCAGGCCACGATGCCCTGGACCAGGTCGTCGGGCGTCGACGCGGCGGAGGTGAGCCCCACCGAGCGCACGCCCGCGAGCGCCGCCGGATCGAGGTCGTCCGGGCCCTCGACGCGCAGCGCGCGGCCGGTCAGGTCCTCGGCCAGCTCCAGCAGGCGCATGCCGTTGGAGCTCGTGGTCGAGGTGACCACCACGAAGGCGTCGACCTGCGCGGCGATGCGCTTGACGGCGTCCTGACGGTTCTTGGTGGCGTAGCACAGGTCGTCGCGCGAGGGCAGCACCAGCTTCGGGAAGCGCTCCCTGAGGATCGCGATGGTCCGCATGGTGTCGTCGACCGACAGGGTCGTCTGCGTCAACACGACGACCTTGTCCGGGTCGGGCACCGTGACCGTGTGCGGGTCGGCCAGCTCGGCCTCGGGATGGCGGTTGCCGACCACCGACACCACCGTGGTGTGCTCGGGGGCTTCGCCGCGCGTGCCGATCACCTCCTGGTGACGCACCGAGTCGCCGATCAGCAGGATGTGGTAGCCCTCGCGGGCGTACTTGATCGACTCGCTGTGCACCTTCGTCACCAACGGGCAGGTGGCGTCGATGGTCGTCAGGCCGCGCCGCGCCGCCTCGGCGCGCACCGCCGGGCTGACACCGTGGGCGCTGAAGACGACGGTGTCGCTGACGCTGCCGCCGGCCTCGCGCCGCACCCCCTCCAGATCGGCGAGGTCTTCGACGAAGTGGACCCCGTGCTGCTCGCTGAGCCGCTCGACGACCGTCGCGTTGTGCACGATGGCGTGATAGACGGCGAGGTCGCCGTCGCCACGCTCGCGCTGCTCGGCGGCAGCCTCTTCGACGGCCTCGATCGCCATCACCACGCCGGCGCAGAAGCCGCGCGGTTTGGCCAGGTGGAGGGTCTCGACCATGGCCGCATGCTACCAGCGCCGTGCACGCCGCGCGGTCGCCGATCGGGGGTCGCCGCCAGCGGTCGCCGATCGGGGGTCGCCGCCAGCGGTCGCCGATCGGGGGTCGCCGCCAGGGGTCGTCCATCGGGGGTCGCCGAACGGAGGTCGCCGCCGGTGCGCCGCGTCGTAGCCGCGCCTTGACACCGCCGCGCGAGCCCGTGATACTCTCGATTGCCGCTCACGCGGGCGATTAGCTCAGTCGGTTAGAGCGCGTCGCTGATAACGACGAGGTCGGTGGTTCGAATCCACCATCGCCCACCACGGCCGAAGACCCCAGGCTCGCGCCTGGGGTCTCGTGTCGTCTTCGGTCTGCTCGCGCGCCGAGGCGGCCCGAGCCCAATCGGCCTTGCTGCTCAGGGCTGGCCGGCGAACACCGAGCGCCGTGCCCCCAGCTCGAGCGGCAGGCGGAAGGTGGCGTCGCCGCGCTGCACGCTGAGCGTGACGGTCTCACCGATGCGCTTCGTGCGCACCTCGGCCAGCAGATCGGCGAAGGTCGGCGTCGCCACCCCGTCGACCGCCACGATCACGTCGGCCTCGGGCGCGCTGCCGATGCGGTTGTCGTCGGCGTCGAGCACGGGACGTACCGTCAGGCTGCGCAGACCGGCCCGATCGCCCGGGCCGCCGGGCGCCACCGTGACGACGATGGGACCGGGCCGCGGCCCGAGGTCGACCTCGCTGGCGCGCGGATCGTAGTCGTAGCCGTTCTGCCAGGAGAAGCCGATCACCGGCACGTCGCGCTGCTCGCCCGCGCGCAGGCTCGCCACGAGCTCGCTGCTCACCTCGACCGGCACCGCGTAGGAGGCGAAGTCGCGCGGCAGCGGGATCCCGAGCAGGAATGGCGGCAAGTTACCCGACGAAGCCATGCCGGTGGGGTTGAACGAGATGTAGCTCACCACGCCGACGGCCTGTCCCTTGCTGGTCACCACCGGGCCGCCGGAGTCGCCCGGCGCCAACGAGGCGGTCAGCTCGATCGTCGACTCGGCGAAGTCGGCGCGTCCCGGGCGCACGCCCAAGCGCGTCACCCGACCCGCGCGCGGCTCCAGGAAGTCGCCGCGCGAGTTCCCGATCGCCACCACCTCGACCCCGGGCGACGGCAGCAGCGGCGCGAGCTCGATCGCCGGCACGCTGCCGGAGACCTCGGCCTGCATCACCGCGAGGTCCATGAAGGCGTCGAATCCGAGCAGCGTCAGCGCATACTCGTTGCGGTCCATGTCGACCCCGACGAAGCGGACGGTGCCGCACTCGCGGGTCTGGCCGGCCGCGTCCACCACGTGGTAGGCGGTCAGCAGCAGCCCGGAGCTATCGAAGAAGAAGCCGGTGCCGATGCCGAGCACCTGCGCCGCGAACACGCCGCTGCAGCGCGCCTCGATGCGCAAGGTGGCGGGGCGCGCGAGTTCGTACGCCTGCGCCAGCGCGCCCGAGGGCGCCACCACCGGCGGCGGCCGCGACTGCACCTGCTCGTAGACGATCGGCTCGGGACGAACCAACCAGGGGGCGGCGATCCAGACCAGGATCGCCAGCAGCACGATGGTGAACGGCCGGACGGCGGGCCGCCTCAACCGCCCTTCCGCCGCCTGCGCTGCACCTTCGTGACGCCAAGGGTCGAACATGCTCAGAGCCTACTCGCTCGCGGCATGCGCAATCTGCGAACCAGGAGACAGACCGGCGCTGGTACCATCGCCTCATGGCGCCCGCAACACCCCCCCACGAACGCCTTGATGCCGAGGCCGCCACCACCCTCGCCGAGGTCGCCCGCCGCCTACGGGACTGGGACGGCCCGATCGTCATCCTCGGCCACGTCGACCCCGACGGCGATGCGCTCGGCAGCGTCCTCACCGTCGCACGCGCGCTGCGCCGCCTGGGCAAGACGGTGCTGGCGCCGCTGACGCCGCCGCGCTTCCTGGCCTTCCTGGCACGGCCCTCCGAGCTGTGCGAGCCGCTCACAGCACTGCCCGACGCCGCGCTGGTGCTGATGCTCGACGGGGACCTCGGCCGCGCCACCGGCGCGCCGCTCGAGGGCGCGCGCTACACCATCAACCTCGACCACCACCCGGGCAACCCCGGCGACGCCGACCTGAGCCTGGTGCTGCCGCAACTCGCCGCCACGGCGGTGCTCGTCAAGCACCTGGTCGACGCCCTCGGTCTGGCCTGGGACGAGGACCTCGCGACGCCCTGCCTGTGCGGCATCCTCACCGACACCGGCACCTTCCGCTTCGCCAATACCGACCGTCACACCCTGGCCGTGGCGGGGGCGCTGCTCGAGGCGGGCGTCGACTACGCCGACCTCAACGACCGGCTGATGTGGCGCCATCCGAGCTACTTCCGGCGGCTCGCGGCCGTGCTGGCCACGGTGCGCTTCGAGCTCGGTGGCGCGCTGGTGACGATCGAGCAGAGCCTGGCCATCCAGGCGGCGTTCCAGGACGGCGACGACGACAGCGACGACTTCGTGAGCCTGGTGCGCTACGCCGAGGGGACGCTGGTGGCGGCCTATCTGCGCGAGATCGAGGGCGGCGTGAAGGTCAGCCTGCGCAGCCGCGCGCCCTTCTCGGCGCGCCGGGTCTGCACCGCGCTCGGCGGCGGCGGTCACGACGTCGCCGCCGGGGCGACCGTCCCCGCCGACCGCGAGGAGGAGTTCCTCGAACTGGCGAACGCGATGGTCGGCGAGCAGATCGAGTGAAGGACGAGTAGCTAGGATGAA
>SLRS01000009.1 GCA_007130855.1 Trueperaceae bacterium
CCGCCTCACCGGCGGTTGCCGGCTCACCGGCGGTTGCCGCCTCACCGGCTACGGGTTCCCGCAGCACCCCGCAGACCGGACAGGGCCGCCAGTTGGCGGCACGGCGGCGGGCTTGGAGCGTCAGCAGCGCGGCGCCGGCCTGGAGGGCGGGACCGGCGAGCGCCTCGGGCACGTCCCGCAAGGCGCGCGCGAGTGCGGCCAAGGCGCGCGGGTCCGCGCCCACCGACGGGTCGAAGCTCGGCGCCTGCCGCGGCGGGGGTTCGGCCGGCCGGCCGACCCGGAAGCGGATCTCGCGCACCACGTCAGGGCCCAGGTGCTCGGCGTACGAGCGCAGCAGGTGATGGCGCTGCATACCCAGGTGGAGCGCCGTCTCCGGGTCGGGCACGTCGACCACGAGGGTGTCGTGCTGCAGCGCGACCGCGTTCGCGAAGCGGGCCACCTCGGCGCCCACCACGCGGCGCCACAGCACCACGGCCTCGGCCCGGCGGACGCCGCGCACGATGCCGCTGCGGCGGAACACCTCGTGGAGCAACTCACCGAGAGCCCGCTCACGCGCCACCGGCCACCTCCGTGCCGCCGATCGCGGCGGTGTCGACGCGCCCGCCGTCCATCGTCCATACCCTCGTCGCCCCGCTGGGCGGCTCGGTGCTGGTGACGATGGCTTGCGGCGCGGCCTCGGCCAGCGCCACCAGGAAGCGCCGCCGGCGTTCGTCGAGCTCGGCGTGCACGTCGTCGATGAGCAGCAGCGGAGGCTCGCCGTGGCGTGCCTCGAGCAGGGCGCGTTCGGCCACGCGCAGGGCCAGGGCCACGGTGCGCGCCTCCCCGCGCGAGGCATAGGCCTGGAGCGAGCGGCCGCCGAGTCGCAGCGCCAAGTCGTCGCGGTGTGGGCCGACCTGGGTCGCGCCCCTGGCGCGCTCGGCGGCGGCGGTCGCCGCGAGCGCCTGCGCCAATGCGCCGGCCGGACCCGAGCGCTCCAGGCGCACCTCCAGGTGGTGGGTGCCACCTGCGATACGGTCGTACGCGGCAGTGGCATGGGCGGCGAGGGGGACCGCGGCGCGCGCGCGCAAGGCGTGCACCTCCTCGCCCAGCGCGAGGAAGCGTACGTCCCAGGTGGCCAGCATGGCGCTCGGATCGCCCTCGCGCAGGAGCGCGTTGCGCTGGTCCACGACCCGGTGGTAGGCGCGCACCAGGAGCCCATAGCGGAGCGACAGGCGGCCCAGGAGGTGGTCGAGGAAGGCGCGCCGCCGCGCCGGTGGCCCGTGCACCAAGTCGAGGTCCTCGGGCGACACCAGCACCACACCGCCGAGCCGGCCGAGCTCCAACGCCCGCACCGCCTGGCCGTCGAGCTGCACCCGCTTGTGCCCCGGCGCCAGCCCCACCTCGACCGTGTGCGCTCCGTCGGACGTCTCGAGGTCGACGCGCACGTAGCCCTCTTCGCAGCCGAAGCGCAGCGAGTCGGCGATGCGGCTGCCGGCGCCGCGGCCCTCGAGACCGAGCGTCAGCGCTTCGAGCAGGTTCGACTTGCCCGTCGCGTTCGGGCCGACCACCGCCGTCACCCCATCGCCGAACGCCAGCCGCTCGGTCACGAGGTTGCGGATGTTGAGCTGGCGGAGGGAGCGGACGCGCACACCCCGATTGTACCGTTCCGCTCAGGTGGTAAGAAACTCGGAACCGTTCCGAGAAGTGGTAGCATCACGCATGGCCATCGACGCCGCCGCACGCCGCGGCGATTTCCCCATCCTCAGCCGGCGCGTGCACGACGCGCCGCTCGTCTACCTCGACAGCGCCGCCTCGGCCCAGAAACCCGAGCGCGTGTTGGCCGCGGTCGACGCCTTCTACCGCGGGCACTACGCCAACGTGCACCGTGGGGCCCACACCCTCTCGGCCGAGGCGACGGCGCACTACGAGGCCGCGCGCGTGCGCGTGGCTCGCTTCCTGAACGCGCCCAGCGAGCGCTCGGTCGTGTTCGTGCGCAATGCGACCGAGGGGATCAACCTGGTGGCCCACGCCTGGGGCCGGCAGGCCCTGCACGCCGGCGACGAGATCGTGCTCACCGTGGCCGAGCACCACGCCAACTTGGTGCCGTGGCACCTGTTGGCGGCGGAGCGTGGCGCAGTCATCCGCGGGGTACCGCTCGGGAGCGACCAGCGCGTCGACATGGAGGCGCTGGCCGCGGCGATCGGGCCGCGCACCAAGCTCGTCGCCACCTTCCACCTCAGCAACGTGCTCGGCGTGGTCAACCCGGTGGCACGCATCGCCGAGCTCGCGCACGCCGTCGGGGCGCTGTTCTTGGTCGACGGGGCGCAGGCCGCGCCCCACCTGCCCATCGACGTGCAGGCGCTCGGGGCCGACGCCTACGTGTTCTCGGGCCACAAGGTGGGCGCGCCCTCGGGCATCGGCGCCCTCTGGGTGCGCGAGCCGCTGCTGCGCGACTGGCCGCCCTTCCTCGGTGGCGGCGAGATGATCCGTACGGTCGAGGTCGACCGCAGCACCTATGCCGACATCCCGATGCGCTTCGAGGCCGGCACCCCTGCCATCGCCGAGGCCGTCGGGCTGCACGCCGCGCTCGACTACCTCGACGACCTCGGCCTCGCTGCGATCTGGGACCACGACCGGGCGCTCGCGCGCTACGCCATCGGGCGGTTGCGCGCGCTCGACGGCGTCACCCTCTACGGGCCCGAGGGCGACGACCGCGGCGGCATCGTGCCGTTCAACGTCGCCGACGTGCATCCGCACGACGTCGCCAGCGCGCTCGACGCGCGCGGCGTGGCCGTGCGTGCCGGCCACCACTGCGCGCAGCCGCTGATGCGGGCCCTGGGCGTGCGCAGCACGGTGCGTGCCAGCTTCTGGCTCCACACCACCCGCGCCGACATCGACCTGCTGGTCGAGGCGATCGAGGAAGTGCGCGACTTCTTCGGTGCGGTAGCCTGAGCGCATGGGGTTCCTCGATCAGATCTACCGCGACGCCGTGCTCGAGCACGCCCGCTCGCCACGCAACCGGGGTGCGCTCGATCCCTACAGCGTCAAGCAGGAGGGCATCAACCCGTCGTGCGGCGACGAGCTGGTACTGTACCTGCTCGTGCGTGACGGCGTGGTGGAGGACGCCCGCTTCGCCGGGCACGGCTGCGCGATCAGCCAGGCCTCCGCGAGCATGATGACGCAGGCCGTGAAGGGGAGGGCGATCGCCGAGGTCGAGACCCTCATCGCGCACTTCAAGGCGATGATCCATGGCAAGGGCGCGGATCCCAGCCTCGGCGACCTCGTGGTGCTCGAGGGGATCAGCAAGCTGCACGCCCGCGTCAAGTGCGCCACGTTGGCATGGGTCACGCTCGACGCCGCCCTCGCGGCGGAGGCGGCCGGGCAGCGCGCCGGTCAGGTGTCGGTGGACGAGGGCTCGGACGGCTCCGCCTGATCGTCGTCGGGCTCGCCGACCTCGAGGTCGGCGCGCGCCTCGGCGATCACGTCCCTGAGTGACGCGATGACGTCCTGCGACGGTGCGCTGTCGGTGCGGCTGCCCGGTCGCGCATCGAGCGCCGTGAGGAAGCCGGTCAGGTGACCGCGCAACTGCTCGCGCACGAGCGCCTGCGTCTGCTCGAGCCGCGCGAGTTCGGAGCGCGCCGCCTCGAGCTCGGCGGCGGTCTCCTGGAGCAGGTGGATCCGCTGGCGGCGCGCCTCACGGGTGATGGCGTCCGCCTCGCGGCGCGCCTGCTCCTTCATCTCGTTGCCGATCCGCTCCGCCGCCATGACGGCACGCTTGAGCTCGGCCTCCGTCTCGAGCAGGCCCTCGATCGCCTCGTCGCGCTCGGTCACCATGGCGCGCAGCCCCTGCACCTCGTGCAGGAGGTCCTCGATCTCCTCGGCGAGCCGCTCGAGGAACTCGCGTACGGCCTGCTTGCGGTACCCCATCGCGCCGCGCTCGAACTCCATGTGGCGCACCTCGAGCGGCGAGAGCTTCATGCCTCCGACCCCCCGTCGCCCGGCGCGTCGTGCTCGAACAGCGCCGAGCCGACCCGCACCAGCGTGGCCCCTTCCTCGACGGCGACCTCGAAGTCGCCGCTCATGCCCATCGACAGTTCGCGCAGCCCGAGCGTCTCGGCCAGCATGCGAGTGTCGCGAAACACCGGACGAGCGCGCTCACGGGCGCGCTCTGGATCGTCAGCGAATGGCGCCATGGTCATCAACCCCTCGACGGTCACGTGCTCGAGTGCGCGCAGCCGCACCAGCAGCGCTGCCGCGGCGTTCGCCGTCACACCGTGCTTACTCTCCTCGCCGGCGACGTTCACCTGCAAGAGGGTACGGAACACGTGGCCGTGCTTGGCGCCCTCGGCCTCCAGCGCCAGCGCCAGCCGCTCGCTGTCGAGCGAGTGGATCAGCTCGAAGGGCCGGCAGAAGCGGACCTTGTTGCGCTGCAGGTGCCCGACCAGGTGCCAGCGCGGTGCCGAGTCGGCGAGCGCGTCCGCCATGGCGCGCCAATCCTGCACGCGGTTCTCCCCCAAGGTGCGCTGCCCCGCCGCGAGGAGGGTACGTACCTCGTCGGGGCTGCGGCCCTTCGTGACCGCGACGATGCGTACGCCGTCGGGAGCACGTCCCACGCGCTCGCAGGCGGCCTCGATACGCGCGCGCAACCGGTCCAGGCCGGCGTGGCGGTGAGCGTCAGAGGGCAGGGAGGACCTCGCGTACCAGCGCCCGGAAACGCCCGCCGAGCTGCTCCGCCATCGCCAGCACCCCGTCGCCGGTGGTGTGCTCGGCGGCGTCGGGCAGGGCCCTGTCGGTGACGGCCGAGAGCCCCAGCACGCGTAGTCCCAGGTGTCGCGCCATCGCGACCTCGTGCACCGTCGACATGCCGATCATGTCGGCCCCCAGCGTACGGTAGGCGCGCAGCTCCGCGCGCGTGGCGTAGGCGGGCCCCTTGATCGCCAGGTAGACGCCCTCGCGCAGCGGCTGATCGAGCCGTCGCGCCGCGCTGCGGGCGACCTCGAGGTAGCCGGCGTCGTAGCAGTCGAACATCACCGTGAAGCGCTCGCCGAGCCCGTCATCGGGACCTGCGAGCGCCTGGTCGCCGGTCGCGTTGATCAGGTCGAGCTGGACACAGAGGTCGCCCGCGCGGAGGTGCGGATCGAGCCCACCGCAGGCGTTCGACACGAGCAGCGCCCGGGCGCCCAGTGCGTGCATCACCCGCACCGGGAAGGCGCAAGCGCGGGCATCGAAGCCCTCGTACGCGTGCAGCCGGCCCTGGAAGGCGATCACCTCGCGGTTCGCCAGGCGGCCGACCACCACCTTGCCGGCGTGCCCCGGCGCGCTGCTCGGAGCCATGCCGGGCAGTTCGGCGAAGGGGATCACGCACCGCGCCTCGACCTCGTCGGCCAGCGGCCCGAGACCGGAGCCCAGCATGATCCCGACTTCGACGTCGCCCGCCCCCGCGGCGCGCAGGGTGTCGGCGGCGCGCGTCGCCAACCGCGGCCAGTCGCTCGCGTCGGGCGGTCCATCGCTCATGGCCGGCATCATACCGCCGCGTCGCGCGGCCGCGCGCGGGCGCTCACCTGACGGCTCGGTCGTCTCTCATGTGCCCAGGTAGACTACGGAATGCCGCTCAGAACCGTCTTCGTCGGGCTCGGATTGGCGATCGCGCTCGGCGCGGTCTCCTGGTCGCTAGCCCAAGCCGCCCCCGCCGTCACCGGCAACCTGGTCCAGGTCCGCGTCGATGGCACCACCGCCTTCGCCGACGTGGTCCGCACCATCGTCGCGGCCCGTGCCGGTACGCCCGCCGCGCGCGTCGACCTCGAGGCCGAGCGCAACCGGGTCTACGCCTTGGGCGCCTTCGAGGAAGTGACGGTCAGCCTCGAGGATCGCGGCGCCGGTCCCGTGCTGGCAGTGCGCGTGCGCGAGAACCCGCGCGTGGCGGGCGTGGAGTTCGCCGGCGTCGAGGCCGTCGACGCCACGGCGCTGCGCGAGGCGGTGGTGCGCGAGCACTTGCTCGACGCCGGCCGCACCCTGAACGCCATCCGCGCCGAGCAGGCGATCGACACCGTGCAGGACATCTACCGCAGTATCGGTGTGCCCTTCGACGTACCGGTCGTGCTCGAGGTGATCCCCGATCGCACGGCGACGCCGGCCGAGGACGGCCGCGCGCCCGTGCGGCTGCGCTATACCGTGACGGAGACCGCGCCGGTGTCGCAGGTCGTCTTCGGCGAGTCGTCGGTGTTGACCGAGGAGGAGTTGCGCCGGCGCTTCGCAGGCGTCAGCGCACGCGATCAGTTCGACCTCGCGACCTACCTCGCAGCGGCCGAGGCGGTCGCCGCGCGCTACGCCGAGCTCGGCTACCGCCAGAGCGGCGTCGACGAGGAGCGGACCGAACTCGATGCCGACGGCACCCTGACGGTGCGCCTGCGTGAGTTGCGGATCGTCTCGTTCGACACGACGGCGCTCGGCGTCGACGCCACCGAGCTGAGTCTCCGGGTCGGCGACCTGTTCAACGTGGACGTGCTGCTCGAGGACGTGCGGCGTCTTGCGGCCGGCCGCACGGCGGACGTGCGGGTGGTGCCGCAGATCACGCCGGCCGGCGCCGTGCGCGTCGGCTTCGCCGTCGGACCGCCCGACACCGCCGGCCCCGTCCGCCGCGTGGTGATCGAAGGCAACACCGTCGTCGACGACGCCACCATCCTCGAGCAGCTCACCCTGCGCGAGACCGATACCTTCACCTCGGCCCTGGCCGAGGAGGACTTCCGCCGCATCCGCCTGCTCTATGGCGACCGGGGCGTGGTGATCGCCGCCCAACCCGACTTCTCCTGGCGCGAGGACGGCACCTACGTGCAGCGCGTGAGCGAACTGCGCATCGCGGGTTACGAGGTCGAGTACGAAGGCTCCGCCGGCATCACCCAGGAGTTCGTGATCACCCGCTACCTGCCGTCGCCCGGCGAGGTCCTCGACCTGCGCGCGCTCGACGACGGGCTGCGCGCCGTGGCGCGGCTCGGTGTCGTCACGCCCGTGAGCCGTGCCCTGCTGCCGGCCGACGATCCCGACGAGGTCACGGTGGGGGTGACGGTCAGGGCCGCCCAGACGGGCGTCTTCCAGCCGGCCGCGCAGTACAACACCGAGACCGGCTTCTCGGCCTCGCTGAGCTTCTCGGAGTCCAACCTGTGGGGTCGCGCGCACAACCTGAGCGCCGAGCTCGAGGCGCTCACCTCCGATCTCGGCCTGCAGTTCGGCGGCAGCATCCGCTACGCGGTCCCGTGGCTCTACGTCGACGTGCTCGACTTCCTGGAGGTCCCCACCAGCGTGTCGGCGTCGCTCTTCTCGGTCGTGGACGTCAACCAGCGGTTGGTTCGCGACGGCAGCCTCACCGCCCTCTACCCGGGGCTCCCCGACATCGAGGAGAACCGTGTGCCGGTGGGCGAGTACACCTTGCGCAGCACCGGCGGGTCGTTCAGCGTGGGCCGCAGGGTGCTTCCCAACACCGGCCTGAGCGTGGGGGCACGGATCACCTACAACGCCTACACCCTGGAACCTGCGCGCGAGCCGTGTGTGATCGAGGAAGGGGTGGTCACCAACCCGACGCGCTGCGCGCTCCCGCCGGAGTTGGCCATCGAGGACCTGCCCACCAGCGGCCTGTCGGCCTTCGTGAGCGCCGGTCTGGCCTATGACGACCGCGACAGCGTGAGCTTTCCGCGCGACGGCATCGCCGCCAACGTGGCCACCGGGCTGGGCTGGGGCAACGACCTGGAGGACCCCGCCACCGGCGAGCGGCGCAACTACGTCTACCAGCAGGTCGAGGTCGGCGTCAGGACCTACTTGCATCTGGCCAGCGTGATCCCGGAGGTCACCGATCCCAACCACGTGTTCGCGGTGCGCCTCAACGCGGGCCATCAGTTCGGTTCGGTCTATCCCGCCGCACGCCGCTTCCTGGTGGGGCGCACCGTGGACGACGCCACCGGCATCCGGGGCTACGTCGAGACCGACTTCGACCCATCGCGCTCCTACGTGACCGGCTCGCTCGAGTACCGCTACGACTTCGGCCTGCGGACCTTCGCGACCGAGACCGTCATCGGCATCGTCTTCGCCGACATGGGCTTCGCCTCGAACGTCCCGGGGTACGAGCCGTACGGCGCGCCGCTGTTCGGCGGGGTGGGTGTCGGCCTGCAGGTCGATCTCGGCTTCGCCGGCGTCGCGCTGCCGCCACTGCGCTTCGACTACGGCTTCAGCGAGCGCAACCCCACCGGCGTGTTCGGGTTCCGGATCGGCTACGTGTTCTGAGGCTGCAGGCGCGCGCCCGCAGCCCCGCCGCGGCCGACGTGTTCACACGTTGAAGAGCACGTGCACCACGTCGCCGTCCTGCACGCGGTAGGCCTTGCCCTCGGTGCGGACCCAGCCGCGGGCTCGCGCCGCGGCCATGCTGCCGGCCTCGACCAGCCGGGTCCAGTGGATCACCTCGGCGCGGATGAAGCCGCGCTCCAAGTCGGTGTGGATCTGGCCCGCGGCCTGCTGCGCGGTCGCCCCCCGTGGCACCGTCCAGGCGCGGACCTCCTTGTCGCTCGCGGTGAGGAAGGTGATCAGCCCCAACACGTCGTAGCCGGCGGCGATCAGGCGTTCCAGGCCCGCCTGCTCCAGCCCCAGATCGGCCAGGAACTCGGCCGCCTCCGCGTCGCTCAGCTCGGCGAGCTCGCGCTCGATCTGGGCCGAGATCACCACCACGTCGGCGCCGTCGGCACGGGCCTTGGTACGGACCGCGTCGACGTGGGCATTGCCCATGCGCAGATCGGCCTCGGCCACGTTGCACACGTAGACGATCGGCTTGGCGGTCAACAGCTGCAGGTCGGCGGGCAGGTTCCAGCCGCGCGCGAGCAGCACGGCGCGCGACTGCTGGCCGTCGGCCAGCGCCGCGAGCAGCGCTTCGACCTGGCGCAGCGCCTCGGCGGCGTCCTCGAGGTTGCCCTTGACGGCTCGGCGCAGCCGCTCCGCGCGCCGCTCGAGCGTGGCCAGGTCGGCCAGCGCCAGCTCGGTCTCGATGGTCTCGATGTCGGCCAGCGGATCGATCCGGCCCGACACGTGCATCACGTTGGGGTCCTCGAAGCAGCGCACCACGTGGGCGATGGCCGCCACCTCGCGGATGTGCGCCAGGAACTGGTTCCCCAGCCCCTCGCCCTGGGATGCGCCGCGCACCAGCCCGGCGATGTCGACGAACTCCACGGTGGTCGGCACGATCGGGGGCCTGCGGGCGCCCTTCACGAACAGCTCGGCGAGGCGCTCGAGGCGGGCGTCGGGCACGGCTACCACGCCGACGTTCTTGTCGATGGTGGCGAACGGGTAGTTGGCCGCCTCGACGCTGGCCTTGGTGATGGCGTTGAAGAGCGTGCTCTTGCCTACGTTGGGCAAGCCGACGATGCCGATTCCGACCATGCATGGCTCCAGACCGGGTGGGCGGCCGCTGCACGGCGCCTCGCCCCCGACCGTCGAAGATACCAGAGCAAGGCGCGTGGTAGCCTCCCGCGCATGAACAACAGCCCGCGGCGCGTCGCGGTCCTCGGCGCCGGCACGGTCGGCGCCGCCGCCATCCGGCTGCTGCAGCGCCACGCACAACTCGAGGTCGTCGCCGCCCTGGTCCGCGACCCGGCCGCGCCGCGCGACTTGGGCGAGCGCCCGCCGCGGCTCACCGCCGACCCCGATGAGGCGCTCGAGGGCGCCGACGTGGTGGTGGAGCTGATCGGCGGCGTCGAGCGTGCGACCGCCCTGATGCAGCGCGCCGCCGCCGCCGGCGCGCGCCTGGTGAGCGCCAACAAGGCCGCCCTGGCCGAGCGTTGGGACGTGTGGGGCCCCTGGGTGGCGGCGGGACGGCTCGGCTTCGAGGCGGCCGTGATGGCCGGCACGCCGGTGGTGAGCGCCGTGGCCGGGCCGCTGCGCGGTTCGCGCCCGCTCGCGTTGCACGCGCTGCTCAACGGCACCTGCGGCTACCTGATCGAGCGCATGGAGGCCGGGGAGCCTTTCGCCGACGCGCTGGCCGAGGCGCAGCGGCGCGGGTATGCCGAGGCCGATCCGGGCCTCGACGTCGACGGCGTGGACGCGGCTCACAAGCTCACGCTGCTGGCGCGCCTGTGCGCCCTGCCGGAGCTGCGCTGGGAGCAGGTGAGGCCGCACGTGCGCGGGATACGCCGGCTCACGCCCGAGTGGCTCGCCGATCTCGCGCGGCGCGACCTGCGCGCCCGCCTCGTCGCCAGCCTCTGGTCCGACGGCGAGGCCTGGCGCGTGGCGGTGCGACCTCTGGCCCTGCCCTGCGACCATGCGCTGGTGCGCGTCGGTTCGGGGCGCAACGCACTGCTCTTCAGGGGCGACGCGGTCGGCGAGGTGCTGATCGCCGGCGCGGGCGCCGGCGGCGAGGCCACCGCCAGCGCGGTGGTGGCGGACGTGCTCGACGCCGTGGCGCTGCGACCGGGGCCGGCTGTGCCGCCGCGCGCGCTGGCGCCGCCGGCACGCTCGAGTGCCATCGGCTTCCCGGAGCTCGAGCGGCCATGAGCGGCGCGCCCGCCTTCGTGAGCACCCGCGACCCCTCCCGGCGCGCGGTCACGTTCGAGCAGGCGCTGCGCCACGGCCTGGCGCCCGACGGTGGCCTGTACGTCCCCACCAGCGTGCCGGCCTTGCCGGCGGGCTGGCGTGCGCTCGATCGATGGCCGCAGGTGGTGGAGGCGGTGCTGCGCCCCTGGTTCCCGGCGGAGGCGGCGAACGCGGCCGTGGAGGCCGCGCAGCAGGCCCTCGACTTCCCCGTGCCGCTGCGCGAGCTCGGCGCTCGGCGCGCCCTGCTGGAGCTGCATCACGGCCCGACGCTGGCGTTCAAGGACGTCGCGGCCCGCACCATGGCGCGCTGGTTGGGCACGATCCTGCGCGCCGGGGGCGAGACGGCCACCGTGCTGGTCGCCACCTCGGGTGACACCGGCAGTGCCGTGGCCGACGGCTTCGCCGGGGTTCCGGAACTGCGCGTGGTGGTGCTCTACCCGGCGGGCCGGGTGAGCCCGGTGCAGGAGCGGCAGCTGACCGTGCCGCGCGAGGGGGTCTACCCGCTGGCGATCGAGGGCGATTTCGACGACTGCCAGCGGCTCGCCAAGCGCGCCCTGGTCGACCCCGCCTTGGCCGGCCTCCAGCTGACGAGCGCCAACTCGATCAACCTCGGTCGGCTCCTGCCGCAGGCGACGTATCACGTCTGGGGGGTGTTGCAGCTGGCGCGGTCGCTCGCCGTGGCGCCCGAGGAGGTCGTGAGCGTGGTGCCGAGCGGCAACCTCGGCAACCTCGCGGCGGGTCTGCTGGCGGCGGGCATGGGACTCCCGTTGGCCGCCTTCGTGGCGGCGCACAACGCCAACGACCACTTCCCCCGGCTGCTGCGCGGTGAGGTCGACGCCGACGCCGCGCCGGCCACCATCGCCACGCTGTCGAACGCCATGGACGTCGGCGCACCCTCCAACCTCGAGCGCCTGCTGGCGCTCTTCCCCGAGGGCCGCTATCCGGTGCCGGTCTTGGGCGCCTCGATCGACGACCGCGCCACGCTGGCGTCGATCACCCGCACCTGGCGGGAGGACGGCGTCGTGGTGTGCCCGCACACGGCGGTGGGCCTCGCCGCGCTGCGGCGCCTACGGGCGGCCCACCGCGACGTCGCGCGGGCGCCGGCGCTGGTGCTCGCCACCGCCCACCCCGCCAAGTTCCCCGAGGTGGTGGAGCGCGCCCTCCCGGGCGTGGCGGCGGCGCGGCATCCGCGGCTCGAACGGCTACCGCCGGCGCGGCCGCTGGCGCGGCTCGCGGCCGACGAGCCGACGCTCAGGCGCTGGCTGCTCGCACAGCTCGGTTAGCTCGGTGCGCCGCAACGCTCAGGCCAGCGAGTAGGGGCCGTCGGGGCCCTCGCCCACGTGCGCCACGCGGCGCTCGCGCATCAGCTTCAGCAGGTGCGCGAGCAGCGTGCGATCGACGAAGTCGTGGACCGCCGCGGGCACCTCGGGGTAGAGCCGTGCGCGCAGCCAGGGCAAGCTCGCGGGGCCCTCGCGCAGCGCCGCGAGCAGGTTGGCCTCACGCTCGAGCCGGTGCGCCCGCGCGCTCGCCAGCACCGTCGCGCCGTCGCGCCTCACCGGGCCGTGGGCCGGCGCGACCGTGGCCGGGTCGAGTGCCGCGGCGCGCTCGAGCGACTCCAGGTAGCGCGTCACGTCGCCGTCGGGCAGCCCGACCCAGATCGAGCCCTCGCCCGCCACCAGGTCGCCGGCCACCAGCAGGCGCCGTTCGGGCCACCACAGCGCGAGATGGTCGAGGCTGTGACCGGGTGTGCCCACCAGCGTCAGGGCGGCCGAGCCGAGCGTCAGGCGGCGGCCGTGACGCAGGCCCACCGCACGCCAGCGCTCGTCGCAGCGCGCCAGCTCGCCGGCCGGCGCCCACACGCGCAGATCGGGCCAGCGTCCCAGCAGGGTGTCCACACCGGCGACGTGATCACGGTGCGTATGGGTGAGCACGATGCCCTTGGGAGCGCGCACGTCGAGCGCGGCGAGGCCGGCGCCGAGAGCCGCGAGCGCCTCGTCGCCTGCGGCGCCGGGGTCGACCACCAGGCCGACGCCGTCGGACGCCAGCAGGTAGGCGTTGGTGTGCGTGAAAGGCGGCAGCGTGCTCGAGGCCAGCGGCACCCGGATGACGCCGTCGGCGACGGCCTCGCTGCGCTGCGTGCCGCTCACCGCGCCTGCCGCAGCGCCTCCAGCGCGACCGCCAGGGCCAGGTCGGGATCGACCGCCAAGTCGGGTTCCACCCCGCGACCCTCCCAGGTGGGGCCACCGATCGGCGCCAGCACGCCGGTCGCGACCCAGGCCTGGGAGCCGTCGCGCAGGCAGAACGGCAGGACGGCCTCGACGTTGCCGGCGGTCGTGGCGCCCACCACCAGCGCTCGTCCCTGCATCTGCAGGGCCCCGGCCAGCCCTTCGGCCGCGCTGTGCACGGCGCCGTCGACGAGCAGCGCGAGCGGCGCCTCGGTCAAGGTGGCGCCGATGGCGGGGTAGGGGATCGGCAGCGACCAGGTGGTGACCGCGCGCCACAGGAAGCCGCCGGTGAACACCCCTGCCACCTGCATCATCGTCACCAGCCGGCCACCCGGGTTGCCGCGCAGGTCGAGCACGAAGGCGTCGGCGCCGAGGGCCAGGAGGTCGGCGACGGCGTCGCGCACGCCGGCCGCGGTGCCGTCGACCACCAGGTCCCCAAGGCGCACGTAGCCGGTCCCATCGCCGAGCAGGGCGTAGCCGACCGGACCGGCGAGCGACAGCCTCTTCGGCGGGTCGATGCGCTGCGGCTCGCCGGCCTGGCCCAGCCCGAAGACCCCGAGGCAGGGGAGGTCGCCGTAGCGCTCGCGGAACTCGGCCACGCGCGAGGGGCGTACGAACACCGTGTGATCGTCGCCGATCTCCGCGAACATCGCCTCGAGCAGGGTGTAGAGGCCGTCGTCGTCGTCGACTTCGCCGACGAGCGGCGCATAACGCTCGCGCACCTCGTACCAGTCGACGGCCATCTGGTCGAGGTCCCAGTAGCGCTCCTCCACCAAGCGCCAGGCGACGTCGAAGCGCGGTTCGAAGTCGCTGGCAGCGGTCAGGCTCACCAGGCTTGCCAACGCGAGGACCAGCGCCCGCCGCATCAGCCGCTCGGCGCCGTCTCGACGGCCGCGTGCCGGTCGAGCGTCGCCTCGTCGAGCTCGAAGCTCTGCGCCCCCACCCGGGTGGTGTTGAGCGCGCCGGCGACGTTGCCGAGCCAGGCCGCGCCGTGCAGGCCGGCGCCGGCCAGCACCCCGTGCGCGAAGGCGGCCGTGTAGTAGTCACCCGCGCCGGTGGTGTCGACCACGTCGTCGATCTCGAGCGCCTCGACCAACTCGGTCAGCTCCGGGGTGACCACGATCGAGCCCATCTCGCCCACCTTGACGACCAGGCGCTGGATGCCCTGGGCGCGCAGGCCGGCGACGGCGTCGGAGATCGAGGCCTCGCCGGTGAGCGCGAACAGCTCGCGCTCGTTCATCAGCACGTAGTCGACGCCGCGCAGGAGCGGCAGCAGACGCCCCTGGAGGGCGTTGACGGCGCCCGAACCCATGTCGACGAAGGTGACGACGCCGGCGTCGGCGGCGTAGGCGAGCGCCTGCACCGCGTACGCGCGCTGGGGTCCCGCCACCAGCGAGTAGGCGCTCATCACGAGCGCGTCGCGCGAGGCGACGTGCTGCGGCTCGAGCGCGGCAGAGTCGAGATAGCGCGAGGCACCCACCGCCGAGATCATGGTGCGCTGGGTGTCGGGCGTGATCAGGATGGTGACGCTGCTGGTCTGCAGGCGCTCGTCGCGCTGCAGCAGGCTGAGGTCGACGCCGCTGGCGAGCACGTGACGCAGGGCCAGGTTCGAGAAGGGACCCTCGCCCACGCGCGTGGCGATCGCCACGTCGTGCCCGAGGCGCGCCAGGGCGGTGGCCATCGTACCGCCCGCCCCGCCCGGCTCCATCATCGCGCGCAGCGCGGTGACCTCGCCACCAGCCTCGGGCAACGCATCGATGAAGTACATCTGGTCGACCGTCGCATCGCCGACCACCATCAACTTCGCCATCAAGCTTCTCCCGCGGGGCGTACGCCCCGTAAGTACGTGTCGATCTCGTTACTCCTTAGCGGCCAGTATAGCCCGTGTTCTCATGCATGCGTGCCGTCGCGTACGCCAAGGGCCGGCAGCCGCCCGGCCAGGGCCCGGAAGGTGGCCAGATCGAGCGCTTCGGCGCGCACGCGTGGGTCGAGCCCCTGCGCGGCGAGCGCCGCTGCCGCGACCCGGGCATCGAGGCCGGCCAGGCGCAGGTTCGCCAGCAGCGTCTTGCGGCGGTGGCGGAACCCGGCGCGCACCAGGGCGAACGTCCGCGGGTCGGCGACGACGTCGGGCTCGAGCTCGATGTGCACCACCGCCGAGGTGATCGTCGGCGGCGGCACGAACGCGCCGGGCGCCACGCGGCGCACGATCCGGGCGCGGCCGTGGTGGGCGACGAGCAACGACAGCGAGCCGTACGCCTTCGTGCCGGGCAGCGCGACCAGCCGCTCCGCCACCTCGCGTTGCAGCAGCACCCCGACACGCGCGAAGCGGTTCGCGGTGAGCACGCGCACGAGCACGGCGGTGCCGACGTTGTAGGGCAAGTTGGCCGCGAAGTGGCTGCCCGGCGCGGCTCGGGAGAGGTCGACGCGCAGCGCGTCGGCCGCGAGCAACTCGACGTTGGCAGCGTGCGCCAGCGTCTCGCGCAGCAGCGGCAGCAGCCGCGTGTCGAGCTCCACGCTCACGACCTTCGCGGCGACCGCGCTCAGGGCCCGCGTCAGGACGCCCAGGCCCGGGCCCACCTCCCACACTTCGTCGCCACGCCCGATGCCAGCGGCGTCGACCACCGCGCTGATCACGCTCGGGTCGATCAGGAAGTGCTGGCCGAAACCCTTGTCGGCGCGTAGGCCGTGACGCGCCAGCAGCCGCGCGACGACGCGCGGCGAGGTGAGCGATGCGGTCGCGGGATCGAGCGGGGAATCACCCTCCGGGTCGCCCGGGCTCACGCGGTCACGATGCGCTCGCTCACCACGGTCTCGAGGCGCTCGTGCGCACTCGCGAGATCGACGCCCTGCACCACCGCCAGCTCGCTCGCCAGCATCGACATGGCGGTCTCGAGGACCTCGCGCTCGGTGGCCGCCAGGCCCTTGTCGAGGTCGCGACGGGCCAGGACACCGATCAACCGCGCCAGCTCGTAGGCGCTGCCGGCCGCCAGGATGTCCTGCTCGGCACGATAACGCGGTGGCCATTGGGCCGGCAGCGACAGGTCGCCCTTCACGAGGGCGTCGAGCAGCCGGTCGACCTCGTCGGCGCCGATGGTGTGCCGCAGCCCGACCTCGCGACCGCGCCGCAGCGGCACGAGCACCTCCATGTCGCCACGGACGAAGACGATCTTCAGATACTCGTGCGTCTCGCCGAGCACCTCCCGGGTGGTGCGTTCCTGCACGACGCCGGCACCCTGTGACGGGTACACGACGAGGTCTCCGACTTCGAAGGTCACGCTGGCCTCCCGGCGGAGAATGTACCACGCGCGCCTCGGCGTCCCTGCGCCGCGTGCTGCCTGGCCGACCCCGGAAGCGGGCCGCGCCCGTTCGGCTCCGCTGGCGTCACAGCCCCAGGACCCGGAACCACACCTGCAGTGCCACGAACGCCATCACGCCGAGGCTGACGAAGCTGGCCAGGCCGGCCGCGGCGACCAGCGCCGGCTGGGGTTCGAGGTCGACGCGCGCGAGCACCAACGGCGGCAAGGCCAAGCCGAGGGCCAGCGCCGCCACGAAGCCCCACACGCCGCCGAGCAGGGCAGCGGCGTCGTCGCCGGTCGCGCGCGCTGCCAGCGCGAGGCCCAGCACCAGCAGCACGGTGACGGCCACGAGCGCCCCGCCGAGGCGCGTCCAGCGCTCGGGGAGGCGCCGCGACAGCGGCATGGTCAACAGCCACAACAGCGGCAGCAGCACCATGGTGCCCAGCACCGCGGCCAGCAGGGCGCCGGCGAGCTGCCCAGCGGCCTCCTCGCCCAGCGCCCAGGGCGACCAACCGAACCAGGCGGCCAGGTGATCGCGCCAGGTCAGCGGCATGGCCCGTGCATCGTCGCTGTGGAGCGCGCGGCTGCCGCTCCCCGGAAGGCTCCCGACCCAACTCAGGAAGGTCACGTCGTCGGCGCGCAAGACCAGCCCTCGCTCGACCGTGTAAGGCGACCAGGCGACGTTCACCGGCGCCCCGGCCGGCGCCCCTCGAAGCGGCAGGCCGGCCGCGACGATGCTCGTGCCCGACGACCAGAAGGCGCGCTCGCGTGCGACGCCGAGCGCGCGACCGACGCCGAGCGTCACGTCGTCGTGCGGGGCCGAGAGGTGCGAAGCGATCACGCGGCCGTCGGCGCGGGGCCACAGCAGTACGCTCACCGGTCCGAGATCGAGCACCAGCTGGCCGGGCGGCGCCGACGCGCCGGCGAAGTGCTGGGCCGCGCCATCCGGCGGGAGGTAGACGGCGCTCCACTCGGCACTGCGGCCGATGGGTGTGTCGATCGTGGCGCCCTCCAGGAAGGCCAGGTGGAGCGCGCCGTCAGCATCGCGGGCCAGCGTGGGCGCCGCCAGGCTGCGTTCGCTGCGGAGCATCACCTCGGCCTCGGTCGCGTCCCAGGCGTGGCGGTCGAGCCGGCCGCCGTCAGCGCCCGGCACGGCCACCCAGGCCTCGGGTCCGGCGGGTCCGACGGACAGCGCCAGGTCGAGCTCCTGCGGCGTCTCGAGCAGCGCGCGGTGCTCGTCGCCCCACTGCCACCAGTAGTGATAGCGCCCGGTGGCGGTGTCGCGCGCCCACCAGGCGTAGACCGCCGCGTCCGCCGCGTCCCAGCCCGAGGCCGCCGCCACCCCGCGTACCACCGTCCCCTGCGCCAGCCACCGTGGCGCCTCCGCGTCGAGCCCGCGGCCCGCGACCAGGTCGATCAGCCGCAGCCCGCGCGCGTCGGCGAGCAGCAGCCGTGGCCGGCCCTGGTCGATCGCGCCGGCGAGCGTCGGCCGCGTCAGGTCGTAGGCCTCGCGCGGCCGGTCGAAGCCGCCGTCGGCAGCGTAGGGCTGGGCCAGCCCCGCGGCGAGGGCGCCGAGCAGCAGCAGCGACGCCAAGACGCGCGTCACGCCCGTACTCGCTTGGCGCCCGTGCGCCGTGCGCCCGCGGCACCAGGGATGGTCGGCAGCACCACCTCGCGGCCCTCGAGCCGAGCCTCGAGCTCGCGGATGCGGTCGCGCACCGCCGCGGCCTTCTCGAAGTCGAGCGTCTCGGACGCCTGCCACATCTCGTTCTCCAGCAGCGCGAGCTCCTGGCGCACGTCGTCCTCGAGGAGCTCGCGCTCCCACGGGTCGACGGGCCGCACCGGTTCGGCCTCGCCGCGCTCGCCGCGGATCACCTCTTGGATGCGCTTGATGATGGTCTCCGGGGTGATGCCGTGTTCCGCGTTGTACTCGAGTTGCTTGCTGCGGCGCCGGTCGGTCTCGTCGATGGCGGCGCGCATCGCGTCGCTCACGGTGTCGGCGTAGAGGATGACCTCGCCGGCCACGTTGCGAGCGGCGCGACCGATCGTCTGGATCAGCGAACGCTCGCTGCGCAAGAAACCGGTCTTGTCGGCGTCGAGGATCGCCACGAGCGACACCTCGGGTAGGTCGAGGCCTTCGCGCAGCAGGTTGATGCCCACCAGCACGTCGAAGTGCCCGAGGCGCAAGTCGCGGATGATCACCTGGCGCTCCACCGCGTCGATGTCGGAGTGCATGTAGCGCACCCGCACGCCCTGCTCGGCCAGGTACTCGGTCAGGTCCTCGGCCATCCGCTTGGTCAGCGTGGTCACCAGCGTGCGCTCCTTGCGCTTCGTGCGCTCGCGCACGGCGAAGATCAGATCGTCGATCTGTCCGCGGCTGGGCTTGACGACCACGGCGGGATCGACCAGGCCGGTCGGCCGGATCACCTGCTCGGCAACCTGGTCCGACAGGCCGAGCTCCTGGGGGCCCGGCGTCGCCGAGACGAAGACGACCTGCCCCACGCGCGCCAGGAACTCCTCCTCCTTGAGCGGCCGGTTGTCGAGCGCCGCCGGCAGCCGAAAGCCGTAGTCCACCAGCGTCTGCTTGCGGGCGCGGTCGCCGTTGTACATGCCGCGGATCTGCGGCAGCATCACGTGCGACTCGTCGAGGAACACCATCGCGTCGTCGGGGAGGTAGTCGAGCAGCGTGTAGGGCGGCACCCCCGGCCGGCGGCCGTCGAGGTAGCGCGAGTAGTTCTCGATGCCGCCGCAGTACCCGAGCGTGCGGAGCATCTCGAGGTCGTAGTTGGTGCGCTCGCGCAGGCGCTGCTGCTCGAGCAGCTTGCCGATCGACTCGAAGTACCGCAGTCGCTCGGCCAGGTCGGCCTCGATCTGCGTGATCGCCGGCTGCAGCTTCTCGAAGGGCGTGACGTAGTGCTTGGCGGGGAAGACGGTGGCGCTCTCGAGCTCGCGGGTGACGTCACCGGTGACCGGATCGATCAGCGCGATGCGGTCGACGTCGTCGCCCCACAGCTCGACGCGCAAGGGGGCCTCGTCGTAGGCGGCCCAGATCTCGACCACGTCACCCTTGACGCGGAAGCGGCCGGGTGCGAGCTCGACGTCGTTGCGCTCGTACTGCTGCTGCACCAGCCGCGACAAGATGGCGTCGCGGGGCACGCGCGCGCCGGTCGCGAGCAGCAGGTTCAGCTTCTGGTACTCGTCCGGGGCGCCCAGGCCGTAGATCGCCGAGACCGAGGCCACCACGATCACGTCCCGGCGCGTGAGCAGGCTGCGGGTGGTCGAGTGCCGCAGGCGCTCGAGCTCCATGTTGATGTTGGCGTCCTTCTCGATGAACAGGTCGCGCGCCGGCACGTAGGCCTCGGGCTGGTAGTAGTCGTAGTAGCTGATGAAGAACTCGACCGCGGCGTTCGGGAACAGGTCGCGGAACTCGGCCGCGAGCTGGGCGGTCAGGATCTTGTTCGGCGCCAACACCAGCGCGGGCCGGCCGGTGGCCTCGATCAGACGCGCCATGGTGTGGGTCTTGCCCGAGCCCGTGACGCCCAGGAGGGTTTGGAAGCGCAGCCCCGAGGCCATGCCATCGGCGAGCGTGGCGATCGCGCCGCCCTGGTCGCCGCGCGGCTGGAATGGTGAGACGACCTCGAGCGGCATCCCATCATGCTAGCCCGTGGGGGCGGCTGCACGGGTCGTGGCGCAGGCGGTGTAGCATGATCGTTCGATTCCACCCATTCGGAGGCACCATCATGCCCGTACGCACAAGCACCGGAACCTGGCGCGGCTCGCTCAAGGAAGGCGACGGCACGATCGTCCTGGGCAGCGGCGCGTTCGAGGGACGTTACTCGTTCTCGTCGCGCTTCGAGGAGGGCATGGGGACCAACCCCGACGAGCTCGTCGCCGCCGCCCACGCTGGCTGCTTCTCGATGGCGCTCTCGGACCGCCTGGCCGGGGCGGGCTTCGTGCCCACCGAGGTGCACACCGAGGCGCGGGTGCACCTCGGCCGCGCCGACGGCGGCGCCGCCATCACCAAGATCGAGTTGGTGTGCCGCGCCCAAGTGCCCGGCCTGGAGCCGCAGGCCTTCGGCGAGCACGCCGAGGCCGCCAAGGTCGGCTGCATCATCTCCAAGGCACTGGCTGCGGTACCGATCGAGCTCGACGCCAGCTTGGTGTGAGTCGCGGCCCACGCCAACGCGCGCGCCGGTGCGCGCCGGCGCGTTACGCGGGCTGGTGCGCGCTGCGGAACTGCGTCTCGTAGAGGTCGCGGTAGAGCCCGCCGGAGGCGAGCAGGGCGCGGTGATCGCCGCTCTGCACCACCCGGCCGCGATCGAGCACCATGATGCGGTCGGCGCCCACCACCGTGGAGAGCCGGTGCGCGATCACGAGGGTGGTGCGTCCTCGCATCAGCCGCTCGAGCGCGCTCTGCACCAGCGCCTCCGACTCCGAGTCGAGCGAACTCGTGGCCTCGTCCAGGATCAGCACCCGCGGATCCTTGAGCAGCGCTCGCGCGATCGCGATGCGCTGCCGCTGGCCCCCCGAGAGCGTGACGCCGCGCTCGCCCACGAGGGTGTCGTAGCCGTCGGGGAACTCACGGACGAAGGCGTCGGCGTTGGCCGCCACGGCCGCCGCCACGACGTCCTCGTGGCTCGCTCCAGGTCGCGCGTAGCGCACGTTGTCGCGGATCGTGCCGGAGAAGAGCAGGCTCTCTTGCGGCACGATCCCCACGTGGCTGCGCAACGCGCGCGTCGTGAGCTCGCGCACGTCGATGCCGTCGACCAGCACGCGTCCTTCCTGGGGGTCGAAGAAGCGCGGGATCAGCGTCACCAAGGTGGTCTTGCCGGCCCCCGAGGGGCCGACCAGGGCCACCACCTCGCCCGGAGCCGCGTGCAGGTCGACGCCGTCGAGGACCCAGGCATCGCCGCGGTCGCCGTAGCGGAAGCGCACGCCCTCGATCCGCACCTCGCCGCGGACGTCGCGCCAGGCGCGGGGCTGGGCGGGCTCGGGCAGGTCGGTGTGGGTATCGAGCAGCTCGAAGATGCGTTTCGAGGCGCCGATCGCTTCCTGGATCTGGCTGTAGAGGCCGGTGAAGGTGCCGATGGAGCCGGCCACGATCACGGTGAGCAGCAAGAAGGTGATGAGCGTGCCGGGGGCCAGGGTCCCGGCGAGCGCTTGCTGGCCGCCGTACCAGAGCACCACGCCGATGCCCGAGAACATCGCCAGGATCACCGTGGGGATGAAGAAGGCGCGCACCCGCGCACGGCGCACCGCGGAGCCGAAGGCCGTGTCGATCGCGGCGCCGTAGCGGGCCGCCTCGTGCGGCTCCGCCGTGAACGACTGGACGATGCGGATGCCGACCACCGCCTCCTCGGCGTTGGCGTTGGCCGCCGCCACCTCGTCCTGGAAGGCGGTGCTGATGCGCCGTAGGCGCCGGCCGAAGATCGCCGTGGCGATGATCACGGCCGGGAGGATGGCGAGCATCACCAGCGTGAGCTGGGGGCTGATCACGAACAGGACGACGACGCCGCCGATCAGCGACACGCCCTGGTTGATGAACTGGGCCACCGCTTGCGACACGGCGGCTTGCACCGTGGCGATGTCGCTGGTGAGGCGCGAGGTGATCTCGCCCGTCTTGCGGCGCTCGAAGAAGTGCAGCGACAGCCCCAGCAGGTGTCCGAACAGCTGCTTGCGCAGGTCGGCGACCACGGCCTCACCGACGTAGCCGAGCTGGTACACCCGCACGAAGTTGAACGCGGCCTGCACCAGGAACACGGCCAGGAGCACGAGGCCGATCTGGTTCAGGGCGGCCGGGGTCGCCGCGCCCGACACGGCCGCGCCCGACACGGCCGCGCCCGACACGGCGGCGGGGCCTTCGGCGCCCTGGAGGATGCCGCCCAGGCCGCCGTCGACCTGCACGCCGAAGGCGGTGTTGAACAGATCGCCGACGATGACCGGGAAGGCCACGCCGAGCAGCGCCGCGACGCCGGAGGCAGCCACCCCGAGCCAGAGGCGGGGCCGGTACGGCCGGGTGACGCCCCACAGGCGACGGAGCTGGCGCCAATCGAAGCGCGCATCGGGATCGTGCGGTCGTCGGGAGCGCATGCGGCAGTGTAACGGAGGCGCCGCGGCGCGCGGCTCGCCAGGGACGACGGTGCCGGGAGCGCCCCGACGCGAACGGCGCCGGGCCTCGGCCCGGCGCCTCTGGAGCCGAGGATGGGCGCGGCTCAGCCCTTGACGGCACCCGCCGTCAGGCCGGCCACGATGCGGTTCTGGAAGATCAGCACCAGCGCGATCAGCGGCACGGTCACGACGATGGCGCCGGCCATGATCTCGCCGAACGGCTCCTCGCGGGCGACCTGACCGCTGAACAGCGCCATGGCCACCGGCACCGTGCGCGCCCCGGGCGCGATCGAGGTGAAGGTGAGCGCGAAGAGGTACTCGTTCCAGGCCTGGATGAAGGCCAGCAGACCCGTGGTGACCAGCGCGGGCGCGGTCAGCGGCAACAGGATCTTGGTGAAGGTCTGGAAGGTGGAGGCGCCGTCCACCTGCGCCGACTGCAGCAGCGATATCGGCAGCCCCTTGAAGAAGGCGGTCAGCACCCAGACGGTGAACGGCAGGGTGAAGATCATGTAGGAGAGCACCAGGCTCGGCAGTGCCGGCATGCCGAGCAGCCGGATCACCGCGTAGAGTCCCGCCAGCACGGCGATCTGCGGGAACATGGTCATCGCCAGGATCACGTAGAGCGACGGGCTGCGGCCGCGGAAGCGCAGCTTGCCGAGGGCGAAGCCGGCGAACGAGCCCACCACCAGGCTCAAGACGGTGACCGCGCCGGCGACGATGACGCTGTTGCCGAGGCCGCGGATGAAGCCGGGGTTCTGGAACACCGCCTCGAAGTTGCGCAGGGTCGGGTTCTCGGGCCAGTACGTGGCCGGGGTGCGGATCAGCTCGGCCTGGGTCTTCAGCGCCGAGATGAGCGCCCAGTAGAAGGGGAAGATCAGGTAGATGAAGATGGCGATGATCAGGATCCAGAAGAAGATCTTGCCGATCACCTTGCTCGCGCTCCTGCGCCTAGTCATCGCGTTCCACCCCCAAGGCACGGATGTAGAGGATGGCGAAGGTGAAGATGATCACGAAGATCACCACGCTGGCCGCCGACGACATGCCCACGTTGCGGGCTGCGATGAGCTGATAGTAGGCGTAGGAGGCCATCGAATAGCGGGCCTCGCCGTACACCACTTGGAACAGGTCGAACACGCGCAGGGCGTCGAGCGTGCGGAAGATCAGCGCCACCGCCAACGTCGGCGTGAGCAGCGGCAGCGTGATCGAGAAGAAGCGCCGGACGGGGTTGGCGCCGTCGACCTCGGCGGCCTCGTAGAGCTCGGTGGGGATGGTCGACAGCCCGGCGAGCAGCAGCAGCGCCATGAATGGCGTGGTCTTCCACACGTCGATCATCACCATCGCCGGCACCTGCAGCGCGGCGGTCTGGAAGAAGGCGATGCTCTCGTCGATCAGGCCGAGGTCGCTGAGGAACGCGTTGAAGAAGCCCGCGCGGGTGGGCTGGAGCATCCATTCCCAAATGCGAGCCGAGACCACTGTGATGATCGCCCACGGCACCAGCATGGCTGCGCGCATGACGCCCCGGCCGATGAACTTGGCGGTGAGGGTCAGCGCGATGATCATCCCGAGCAGCGTCTCGAGCGCCACCGACGTGACCGTGAAGACCAGCGTGTCCCACACCGCCCTGATGAAGCGAGCGCTGCTGGCCCCGAGCACGTAGCGGTTGCCGAACAGGTCGAACACGCTCACGGCGTCGTAGGTGCGCGGGGTGTCGAGCCCGCGCAGGAACAGGCGCGGGTTCACGTAGACCGGTCGACCGTCTTCGAACATGGGCTGGTCGTCGGCGTCGAGGCGCTGCGGGACGGTCCGCAGCGTCATGCTGAGGAGCTGCCGATAGTTCTCGAGGCCGATGAACTGCCCCCCGCGGAGTTCGGCGCCGGCGGCGAAGCGCTCGTTGGTGAAGCTCGACATCACCACCCGGCCGAGCGGGTAGAGCGCGACGACGGCGATGATCACGAACGAAGGGATCAGCAGAAAGAGCGCGGTGCGCTCCTCCCCGCGAGCCAGCGCCGACGGACCGCGCGCCTTGGTCTTCACTGCCACACGAGCACCTCCTTGCGGCCTGTGCCTGGTGTCACTTGCTACTCATACCCTATGACGGAGGGTCGGGTCGACGGATCGACCCGACCCTCCGATCGGTGACAGCCAGCACGACCTACGGCTGCGATCGTGGCCGTGCGAGCTCCTCGCTTACGGCGTCCCGGTGGGGAACCCGGTGAGCGCCTGGAGGTCGAGCTCGAGCAGCGCCATGGCCGTCTCGGCGTCTTCGGCACCGGTGAGCACGTCGTGCACGGCGGTGTAGAAGGCGCTGGAGACCTGCGCGTAGTCGGGCGCGGTGGCGGTCGACGGGCGCGCGACGGCGTTGATGAACACGTCGTAGAGCGAGCCGAAGAACGGCGCGGCCTCGAGCACCTCGGGGTCCTCGTAGAGCGCCTGGATCGTCGGGTTCAGGCTGCCCTCGACGGCGCGGATCTTCTGCTCGTCGTAGGAGGCCAGGAACAGCGCCACGTCGGCAGCGAGCTCGGGGTTGTTGCTGTAAGCGCTGACGCCGAGCTGCCAGCCACCGAGGGTGGCGGCGGGCTGGCCGCCGGGGGCGTCGCCGGCCGGCAGCGGGCTGACGTCGAACAGGCTGGAGATCGCGCTCTCGGGATCCTGGCCCAGCGAGTAGGCGTAGGGCCAGTTGCGCATGAAGGCCGCGTTCCCGGCTTGCCACATCAGCCGCGCGTCCTCCTCGGCGAAGCCGGTCACGCCGGCCGGGCTGATGGTGCCCACCCAGGAGGCGGCGAGCTCGATGATCTCGATGGCGTTGGGGTTGTTCACCGTGATGACGCCGTCGGGCTCGATGATCCGGCCGCCCTCGTTGGAGGCGATCCACTCGAGCGCATCGCAGGTCAGCCCCTCATAGGCGTTGCCCTGCCACACGAAACCCCAGAAGTCGGTGTTGCCGGCGGCGCGCTCGCCGTCCTGGATGGTCTGCGCCATCTCGGTCAGCTCGGTCCAGGTTTCTGGGGGGCCGTCGAAGCCGTACTCCTCGAGCAGGTCGGTGCGGTAGTACAGCAGGCCGGCGTCGGTGAACCAGGGGATGGCGATCAGGCGGCCGTCGACGGTGTTGTTCTCGACGATGGCGGGGAAGTGCTGGTCGACGACTTCGCCGGCGCCGTACTCGTAGAGGTCGACGAAGTGCACGGCCAGGTCGCCGGGCCAGATCACGTCGATCTGGTAGACGTCGATCTCCGGCGACTCCGCCTCGAAGAACTGCAGGTAGAGGCCCAGGCGGTCGTCCGCCAGGTCGGGCGTGTCGAGGACGTTGACGGTGACGCCGGGGTTCGCTTCCATGTAGCGCTGAGCCGCGGCCTGCACCAGTTCGAGCTCCTGGCCGACGGCGCCGGCGGCCACGGTGATGGTCTGCGCCGCGGCGGCGCTCCATACCAGGGCCAAGGCGAGCGTGAGACTGACGAACAACTTGCGCATGCGTACCACTCCTCTTCCTGTGACGAGCCGGTCTTGCTCCACCACACTTCGGGACGCCGCCGTTGTGGTCGGCGCCGTCGAACCTTTCGGTGTCCCCCTACGCGTGACCCCAGGCCGAAACCCCCGGCGATGCGTCGCATCGTTCACGGAGAAGGTTCGATGAGGCAGTCTAGCAGAGCCCTCCAGCGCCGTGCAAGGTTCTCGTGAGTACGCGTCTCGCGGGCCTGGAGCCGCCGCCGGGACCCTGGTCAGCGACTGCTCGACGCCGACAAGAGCCAACGTTCCAACCATTCCAGCAGCGCGAGCTCGTCGAAGGGACGGGCCATCACGTCGACCTTGGGGCGGCGCCAACGGCGCCAGCCGACGTGGCCGGAGTCGTTCGTCATCAACAGCATGGGCAGGTGCGTCAGGCCCGGCTCGGAGCGCAGCGTCCCCACACTGCCCCAACCGGTGCCGTCGTCGTCGATCAGCAACGCGTGAGGCCGGACCGCGGCGGCGGCGGTGATCGCCTCGGCCGGCGTGGAGACCAGCCTCGCTACCCCACCGCTGCGCTCGACCACCAGCGCGAGCAGGCGCTGCAGCGCATGGCTGGCGCAGATCACCAGCACCACCGGCTCGTCTCGGACCAGCTCCAGGCGACGCAGCACGCCGACGGCCTCGAGTCGCCCGAGCACGCCGTACACCTGCCGCTCGGGCATGTCGAGATCGGCCGCCACCGCGCGTGCGCTGCGGCGCCCATCGACGGCCTCGAGCACCTCCCAGGCGCCATCGGGCAGCGTGACGGTGGTGGGATCGGCTGCGCGCGTGAACACGGCGGCCGGCGCCACGCGCGCGGCGTCCTCGTCCTGCAGCCGCCCGGCGACCTCGAAGAGCAGCGCCATCGCATCGACGGCATGCTCCTCCGGGACGTAGGTGTTGTCCGTGCCGGCCTCGGTGAAGCGGAACGCGCCGTCGCGCCAGGTCAACAGTTCGGAGATCACCTCGCCGACCTGCCGCCGCACCGCCGCGGCGAGGTCGGCCTCGTCGATGAGCCCCAGGCGCAAGGCAGCGAGGCCCAGCGGCGCGCCGGCATGCTCTTGCACCTGGCTCGCCAGGATCGCCTGGACTTCGGCGACCGAGAGCAGGTCGAGACGCACCATCACCTCGCCCAGGTGCACACCCGGGCGCAGGTTCGCATAGCGGATGCGACCGCGCTCGCAGTACAGCGTGGCGACCCGGCCCTTGCTCTTCACCTCGAGCGTGCCGACCTTGTGCCCGGTCATCACGACTTGGAACACCTCGCTCAGGGGCACGTTGCGCAGCCGGCCGGCGATCACGCTCAACCGCCGTCGTCGAACAGACCCACCCCGGTGGGCGCCGGCAGTCCCAGGTGCGCGTAGGCGCGATCGGTGGCCACGCGGCCGCGAGCGGTCCGCTGCAGCAGGCCGCGCTGGATCAGGAACGGCTCGTGGACCTCCTCGAGCGTTGCGCGGTCCTCGCCCAGCGCGGTCGCCAGGGTGTCGAGGCCCACGGGCCCGCCGGCGAAGGTCTCCACCAGGGTGCGCAGGATCGTCCGGTCGCGCCGCTCGAGTCCACCCGGGTCGATGCCGAGCTCGTCGAGCGCGAAGCGAGCGCGCGGCAAGTCGATGTGCTGCTCACCGGCCACCGCCGCGAAGTCGCGTACCCGTCGCAACAGGCGCTTGGCGATGCGCATGGTGCCGCGGGCGCGGCGGCCGATCTCCAGCGCCGCTTCGGGGGCGAGCGCGACGCCGAGCAGGCGCGCGTCGCGCGAGGCGCCTTCGGCCAGTTCGTCGTCGCGGTAGTACTCCAGGTGCTCGATGATCCCGAAGCGGCTGCGCAACGGACCGGTGATCAACCCGGGTCGGGTGGTCGCTCCCACCAGCGTGAAGCGCGGCAGGTCGAGCCGGATGGTGCGCGCGGCCGGGCCCTGCCCGAGCACGATGTCGATCTTGTAGTCCTCCATGGCGGGGTAGAGGTGCTCCTCGGCGACGCGTCCGAGACGGTGGATCTCGTCGATGAACAAGACGTCGCCGTCCTCCAGGGCGTTGGTGAGGATGGCGGCCAGGTCGCCGGGCTTCTCGATCGCCGGCCCGCTGGTGACCCTGATGTTCACGTTCAGCTCGGCGGCGATGATGTAGGCGAGCGTCGTCTTGCCGAGTCCGGGCGGGCCGTACAGCAAGACGTGGTCGAGTGCCTCGCGGCGTTGGCGGGCGGCCTCCAGGTACACCGCCAGCTTCTCCTTGAGCGCGTTCTGGCCGACGTACTCGGCCAGCGTGGTCGGTCGCAGTGCGGCGTCGTCCACACGGATCACGGTAGCACGCGGCCCGTGGCGCCCTCGGGGTCGCCCTCGCCGGCGCCGCGCCCGTCGATCCGCTCGCGCACCAGGGTGCCGCCACTGACGCGCCAACGCTCCGCGCCGCCCGGCCAACGGTAGACGATGCCGGCGCGGTCGACCCGCTCGGTGGCGTCCGGCCGTGCCATGGTGACGGCGCGCACGTCACGCAAGAACGCCTCGCGCTCGGCCTCGCCGACGTGGACCAGGTGCTCGCGGTAGACCCGCGAGCGGCGCAGGGCGACGTGGGGCCAGGCGCCCCGCCACCAGGACACCGCGACGAAGGCGGCCTGGACCATCAGCCCCACCACGAACGCCCACCACACGCCGACCACGCCCCAACCGAGGCCCAGGGCCCACCACCAGGCCAGCGGCAGCACCACGAACCAGCGCCCGACGACCGTGCCGGTCAGCGCTGGACGGGTGTCGCCGGCGCCGCGCAGGCCGCCCGAGAGGACGAAGAACAGCGCCAGCGGCGGCTGCGCGAGGGCGTTGATGCGCAGGTAGCTGACGCCGTCGCGCAGCACCTGCGGATGCGCCGAGGGATCGAAGGCGCGAACCAGTGGCTCGGCCGCCACGAACAGCACCACCGCCACCAGGCTCATCACGGTCACCCCCACGGCCAGCGCGGCGTGCCCGGCGCGCCAGGCGTCGCGCAGCTGCCAGGCGCCGAGCGCGCGGCCCACCAAGGAGGTCGCGGCGACGCTGATCGCGAGTCCGGGCATGAACGCCAGCGACTCGATCTGCAGCCCGATCGCCAGGGCCGCCGCCCCGAGACTCCCGGAGGGCGTGCTGGTCACGATGCGCATCACCAGCAGGCCGGCGGAGCTGTAGGCCAGGCTCTGGAGCCCGGCGGGCCAGCCGATCGCCAACACGTCGCGCCAGATGGCCCGCGAGGGGCGCCAACTGCCGCTGCCGAAGTGCACCACGGTGGTGCTGCGCGTCAGCAACCAGAGTGTCGCGCCCATCGCCAAGGCGCGCGCCGCCACAGTCCCCACGGCGGCACCCGGGACGCCGAGCTCGGGAAAGGGCCCGATACCGAAGACCAAGAGCCAAGTGAACACGACGTTCGACACGGTCGCCAGGGCCGAGAGCAGCAGCGGCCTGACGGTGTCGCCGGCGCCTTGCAGCAGGCTCGCGCCGGCGATCTGCACGGCCGTGAACACGGTGCCGGAGAACAGCACCAGCAGGTACGGCAAGGCGATGGCGGCAGCCCGCGGGTCGTCGCTGGCGTCCATGAAGGCGAGCAGCGGCCCGCTGACCACCATGCCGGCGACCGTCAGCAGCGAGCCCAGGGCGACCGCCACCAGCATCGTCTGGCGCGCCACGCTGCTGAGTGCCTCGGGATCGCGGCTGCCGCGGGCCTGGGCCGCGAGCGCCATGGCGCCCGAGGAGACCGCCATGAGCAACACCAACAGCAGCAGCCGGACGCTGGTGGCGAGCCCCACGGCCGCCACCTCGATCGGGCCGAGCCGCCCTGCGAAGAAGACGTCCACGACGTTGACCAGGGTGACGAGCAAGTTGGCGCCGATCACCGGGAGGGCGAGGCGCCAGACGGCGCGGATGGTGGCCCCGTCGAGGCCCAGGCGATGCATCGCCGGCGAGCTTACCGCCCCCGCCGGACGCTGCGCCGGAGACGCTGCTCACGGGGCGGGTGTAGATTGGGGCGTCACTGGCGAGGAGGCCAGCCCATGACCAGCCATCGTGTCAGCATCAATGGCGAGGTCCGAGACCTCCCGATCGTGAACGTCGGAGCTGTCTCGGTCGCGTTGCTCAACCTGCTCGGCGACACCGCGCTCACCGAGGCCGCGGCCGACGCGCTGGCCGCACGGCTGCCGGCTGACGTCGACGTGTTCGTCACCCCCGAGGTCAAGGCGGTGCCGCTGGCCCACGCGCTCTCGGTGCGCACCGGCGTGCCCTACGTGGTGGCGCGCAAGACCGAGAAGCCCTACATGGTCGGGTCGCTGCGGCACACCGTCGTGTCGATCACCACCGGGACCCCGCAGGACCTGGTCATCGACGGCGCCGACCTGCCGCGGCTGCGCGGCAAGCGCGTGGCCGTGGTCGACGACGTGGTGTCGACGGGCGGCACGCTCGCGGCCTTGGCCGGGTTGCTGACCGAGGTCGGCGCCCAGGTGGTGGCCACCATGGTGGTCTTCACCGAAGGCGATGAACGTGGCGACGTGATCGCGCTCGGCCACCTGCCGCTGTACCCGGCGTCGAGCGGAGCCGCGGTCGACGCCGCCGCGAAGGGATGAGCGGGCGCGCCCGAGCGCGCGCCCCGGCGTGAGCATGGCGGACGACGCGAAGGAGCGGATACGGGCGCGGGTCGACCTGGCGCAGCTGATCGGCGAGCAGGTGGTGCTCAAGCCGGCGGGCCGCGGCCAGCTCAAGGGGCTGTGCCCCTTCCA
>SLRS01000075.1 GCA_007130855.1 Trueperaceae bacterium
AGCGTACACGATGCTCGGTGAGGACCCCGGGGTCTCGTTCTTCTCGACCTACCTCTCCGGGCCCGGCGTGCTGTGCAGCCTGCTCGGCAACACCGTGCCCGGGAGCCACGCCATGCGGGGCGCCATCATCCCTATCCTGGAGGCCGCCTAGCGGCGTTTCATGGAGACGTACGCGATCGAGGCGACGGGGATCGTGAGCCTGACCTTCACGCGATCGCTCGAGCGTCTCGAGGCGTTGGGCGTCTACCGTGACGGCCCCGTCTGGGAGGATCGCACATGAACGTCCGTCTACCGCTCCGCTTCTTCGTCGTGACGTTCGCGTGGTCGTGGGTCGTCTGGGCCCCGCTCGTCCTGGCCGGCCTCGGCGTCGTCCATCTCGAGGAGGACCTGCGGGCGCTGTTGACGTTCCCGGCGCTGGCGGTGGGGGCCTTCGGGCCCGCCGTCGGGGCGTGCTTCGCCGTCTGGACGCTCGAGGGGAGAGCGGCGCTGACGGCGTTCCTACGGCGCTTCCTGTCGCTGCGGTTCGGCTGGCAGGCGTGGTTGGCCATGTTCGCGGTGCTGGGCGCGGTCAACGTCGTCGCCTGGTACCTCCCGGAGCTCTTCGGTGTCGATCGGCCGCCGATGCTTCTTCCGAGCGCCTTGGTCTTCCCGGTCTGGTGGCTGCTGATGGTGTTCCTCGGCGGCGGTCAGGAGGAGGTGGGGTGGCGCGGCTACATCCTGGAGCCGCTCGAGGCGCGCTTCGGCCTGTGGCGCGGCAACGTCGTCCTGGCACTGGTGTGGACTGCCTGGCACGGACCGCTATGGTTCATCCCGGGCACGACGCAGGAGTCGATGCCTCTCGTTGCGTTCGCCATCGGCACGATCGGCTTGTCGTGCTTCTTCTCCTGGGTGATGAAGGCGTCCGGTGGGCGGCCGATGGCGGGCCTGATGGTGCACGGCACGTACAACGCGTTCATCCCGCTGTTCCCGACGATCGCGACGGAGGCGGACGCCTCGCAGGTGCGTTGGTGGCTGCACCAGGTGCTGCTGCTGGTGGTGGGTACGGCCTTCCTGCTGCGGGTGGCGCGGGCGAGGGGCGCCGGAGGCGGACGGTAGGGCAGGGCGACGCCGGGTGGGGCTGGTGGCGTTCCTGAAGCTGGCGCCGCGCGCGGCGGAGGCGTTCGACGGCTTCGTCGCGCTCCTCCTGGAGGCGTAAGCGAACGACCTGGCGCTCGAGGGGCGGTTCGCGCACACGGGCCCCGGGTCGGTGCGCAGGAACGCGCGCAGGACGCTACGGAGGGCGACATGCGCGGCACGCCGCGGTGGATGTCGTTGAAGTGCCGTGCGCCGAGGCCCAACTCGCGCAGCACCGAGAGCGTCCAGCGCTCCGCGAGGACCTCGCTCGCCAGGGCGAGCGGGCAGTACTGGCCTTACGCTGGCATCTGGTGATCATGCACGACGTGTCGGGCGCGCCGTGCCAGGAGCGCGACAGCCAGGGGCACTACCCATCTGGGTGTTGATGCCGCAGCGTGCATCGGGCAGCGTCGGATCACCGCCGCCGTCGTCAAGCCGGCGCCGAAGCGGCGGTGGATCGGAGGACCGCCCGTGTCGGACGCCCTGAAGCGCCTGCTCGCCGTGAAGCGCGCGCTGGTCATGCTGGCGATGGACTGGGGTACGTGCGCCAAGCCGTGGACGGCCACCGAGACGAGGAGCGCGGCGAGCAAGGCCCCCGCGGTGGCACCCGAGGCCGAGCCGAACGTGAGGTAGAGCAGCGGGAGTAGGAAGAGGCGCGCCCAGCTCTCCTCGAGCAGCGCAGGCTGGATCGCTTAGAAGGCCGACGGCGATCGCGCTACCGCGATCCACGCGCGCGGCGTCAGCCGGGTGCGCCACGCGAACAGCAAGCCGACGGCCGGCACCACGCTGAACGCGAGGAGCCACCAGCCGTCCCTCAGCAAGACCACGGCCTGGACGGCGGCGAAGGCGACCAGGACGACGACGGCGATGATGCGTACCGGCAACGAGGCACCGGACCCGCCGGTGCGTTGGCTCGGCTTCGTTCGCGGCCTCGCGCCAGGCGGCATCCAGACCGGACGGTCGGCGCTGACCTCGCGCGCGAGCACGAGCGACAACACCAGCACGAACGCGAGTGCGGCGAGCGAGCCGATGCCACTGAGAGCGTCGACGCGGGTGGGGATGCCCGCCACGATCAGCAGCGACGCCAGGGGGCCGAGCGCGATCAGCAGGCTCGTGCTTCGCCGGCCGGCGGTCATGCGGCGGTGCACTCCATCGTTGCAGCCTGCGACGTGTCGCAACCCAGGGCCAGTGACGTGGGTCCTGGAAGGGCTCGTCGTCGGTCGATGCGCTGACCGATGCCGCGTTGCCCCCGGGAGGGTTCGGCCGTGGGGCATGGAGGCGAGACGTACGATGGCCCCATGACGTCGACCGCCGCAGCGTCCTCGCCGACGCGCTCACGCCCCTGGGCGGTCGCTGCGCTCATCGCCGTCAACCTGATCCCGCTCGCGGGGGTCGTCGTGCTCGGCTGGCGCCTCTCGGACCTCATGCTCCTCTACTGGATCGAGAACGGCATCATCGGCGCCTTCACCGTGCTCAAGATCCTGACGAGCCGCGTGCCGTCGGACGGCGACACGTCGGCTGGGCATTCGCACCTCGTGCCGCTGGCCCACCGACTCGGCGCGGTCGGCACGGCCCTCTTCTTCACCGTCCACTACGGGATCTTCTGGACCGTGCACGGGGTGTTCGTGCGGCTCCTGTTCGGTTCGGGGTCGGGGCCCTTCGGTGCGCCCTGGTCCGGTCCCGGCATGGGCTTGCCGCTCGCACTACCGGGCGGCACCCCCGGGTTCGCCCAGCCGCTCGGTCGCGTGATGGGCGGGGTCGGCGGCGGCTTCGCGCTGGCGGTGTTGTCGCTCGTCGTCAGCCACGGCACGTCGTACGTGGTCAACTACCTCGGCCAAGGCGAGGACCGCTCGCTCTCGCCGATGGCGCTCATGCAGCAGCCGTACGGCCGGGTGATCGTGCTCCACGTGACGATCATCCTCGGCGGCTTCGTGGTCATGTTCCTCGGTCAGCCGTTGCTCAGCCTGGTACTCCTCGTCGCGCTGAAGATCGGGGTCGACCTGCAGGCGCACCTACGCGAGCATGCCGCGCCGCGGCCGGTAGGCGGAGACGGACGCGTACGCGCAGTCTGAGGCGGGCCGAGGCGCCGGCGCGCGCCCGAATCGCACGAGGGAGGAGCGTGTGGCATGGCATACGAGTGTGAGCGCATCGAGATGGTGGCGCAACCGACCCTGGTCGTCCGCAGGCGGGCCGCCGTCGAGCGGCTGCCGGAGGTGCTGGGGCCGGCCTGGGGGGTGGTGATGGCCTGCGCGGCGCGATCGGGCCCCGAGCCGGTCGGGGCACCGTTCGCCGCGTTCCACAACATGGACATGCAGGACCCCGACGTCGAGATCGGCTTCGTGTTCGAGCGGGCGCTGGCGGGAGACGGTGAGGTCGAGCCTGGCGAGATCCCGGCGGGCACCGCGGTGCAGCGCGTGCACGTCGGCCCCTTCGACCAACTCGGGGCAGCGTACGCCGCCATGCGGGCGTGGATGGCGGAGCATGGGCTCGAGCACGCGGGTCCTGCGTTCGAGCATTACCTCGCCGACCCATCCGACACACCGATCGAGCAGGTTCGGACGCTGATCGTCATCCCGGTGCGGTAGCGCCCCGACCCGAACCCGAGCGGCGCTCGTGCGACGGGTGCCGGTCGCCATCGCGATGGATCGCTACCGGCACGAGCTTCGCGGTCCACATCATGCGGAACTGCTCCGCGCCGTGGCGAAGCACCGGCCCAGCGCGTCGTGAGTGGCGGTGGCGTCGACGTCGAGGCGCATCGATCCACCCCCTCCAATGCGAGCGTTCGAGATCGGTCCATCACGTCCCATGCGCGCGAGCCACGATGGGTGCAACGCACCACGAGCGAGGCGGTACCCTCGCTCAGCGCCACAGATGATCGTCCAGCGCGGCGCGGTGACGGAGGACGCATATGCGTGACGGGGATGGTCCGAGCACCCGCGGCGCCGTGGCCGCCCACCTCGAGCGCATGCACGCGCAGCGCGTCGCGCTGTTCGAGGATCTGATGGGCGTCGCGGAGCATCGTCTGTGGGAGCGCCCAGCCCGGAAGACGTGGTCGCCCGGCGAGCACCTCGATCACACCCGAGTGCTCAACGCGTGCTTCCGCCGGCTGCTGAGCGCGGCCTGGCCGGTCGTCTCGCCGTGGCCCGCCCTGCTACCCGGCGCGCGGCGGCGGCTCGAGCGGCCCTACGCCACCGACATCGACGACGTGTACCAGCGCCCGAGCATGCCGAGCTGGGTCGGGTTCATGTGGCCTCCGCGCCGCACGCCGAAGCGTCCTGCGTCGCTCGCCGAACTCGAGCGGGTGCTGGCCTACGAGCATTGCGCGATCGCCCGCTTCTACACGGGTAAGCCCGAACGCTTGCTCGGCCACGTCACCGTGTGGGACCCGGCGATCGGGCGCCTGAACCTGGTGCAGGCACTCCGCGTCGGCGTCCACCACGACCTGCACCACTACACGGCGGTGCGGCGGTTGCTCGGGTCGTGACCGCGGCCGTCGAGGCGGCATGGTGCGTCGTGGCGCGGGGCCGACACCGTCACGGCGGCCCGGTGCGGTCGCCGCGACCGATCCGACCGAGGTGCGTGTCGTGGAAGCCCGTCGGGTGCTTGAGGCCGTAGCCGAGTGCCCGGTCGGCGGCGATGTGGGCCAACCAGACGAGACCGACGAGCAGGGCGACGTCGCTGGCCGAGAGGAAGCCGACGAGTGCCACGGCGAAGGGCAGGATCGTGGCGTGGGCGAGGTTGTAGACGGTCGCACCCACGCGTGGGCCGCCGGCGTACGCGAGCATCGACAGGTCGGGCAGTAACACGAGCGCGGCGAACACCCACCACGAGAAGCCGAGGGCTCCGTATGCGACGAGCACGATGACGAGGAGCGCGAGCCCCTCGAGGCGGAGCACACTGGTCGGATCGGTCGTCACGACAGGCACACCTCACGATAGGACGATCGCCCAAGCCACCGCCGCTGGCGCGACGGCGCCCGTGGCCATCCCGACGCTCGTCACCACCGACCGTCGAGCCCTGCGAGGCCGTGCAGGCGCTCGTCCTTCGTGACCAGCACCGCCTGGTGTGCGAGCGCGGTGGCGGCGATCATGCGGTCGGCCGGGTCGGCGTGCAACGGTTCGAGCACCACGGATGCGAGCGCCATGCGCGGCGTCGCGGGGAGGAAGCGCAGGCCCGGCAGCGTCTCGCAGCGTGCGACGACCTCGTCGAGCGGCATCGCGAGTGCGAGGCGGCCCTTCTCCACGAGCATGGCCGCCTCCCAGACGCTGATGGCGGACACGCCGAGATCGCCCTCGTCGAAGGCGCGCTCCAACGTCCGCCCGGGTCGCGGCCGCCGGGGTGAAGATCGTCGAGTCGCGCATCACATGGGCCGCCGACGAGCTGCGCAGTGCCAACGCCCAGATCGAGTTCCTACTGCGACGCGCCCTGAGGCAGTCGGGCAGGCTCCCCTCGGGTGTCGCCGCCGACGCGAGCGCCCTCCCCACACGCGGCCGCCCACCCAAGGACCCGCATCCCTCCCCAGACGAGGGGGGCGCGCATGACACTGATACCGAGGAGTGAACCATGTATAGACGAATCGTCCCCCTTCTCCTAGCCCTCGTCACCACCGTCGCGCTCGGCCAAGGCGACCCGCTCGGCGCGTGGCGCGGTGCGCTCGGTCCGGGCCTCATCGATTTGGAGATCCGCGTCGCCATCACGGTCGACGAGGCCGGCACCGGCCTGAGCGGGACGATCGACATCCCCGCCCAAGGCCTGGTCGGCTACCCGCTGGCCGAGTTCGTGTTCGACGGGACCGAGATCGCCTTCGTCATGCCCGACGTGCCGGGCGACCCGGCGTTCGCAGGGTCCGTCACGGCCGACCGCATCGAGGGGACGTTCACGCAGGGCGGTCAGCCGCTCCCCTTCGTCCTGGAACGCGACGCCGAGCCCACCGCCCTGCGACCGCAGGAGCCGGTCCCACCCTTCCCCTACCTCGAAGAGGAGGTCAGCTTCGCCAGCGGCGACGTCACGTTGGCGGGCACCCTCACCCTGCCGCCGGGCGACGCGCGCGTGCCGGCGCTGCTCCTGATCACCGGCAGCGGCGCCCAGGACCGCAACCAGGAGATCCTCGGGCACAAACCCTTCCTCGTCATCGCCGACCATCTCACGCGTGCCGGCTACGCCGTGCTCCGCCTCGACGACCGCGGTGTGGGCGGCAGCACCGGCTCCGATGCCGACGCCGCCTTCGACGACCTGGTCGGCGACGTGCTCGCGGGCGTCGATCTGCTGCGCGCGCACCCGCGGGTCGACGCCGCGCGCGTCGGGCTGCTCGGGCACAGCCAGGGCGGCTTCCTTGCGCCCGTCGCCGCGCTCGAGTCCGATGGCAACGTCGCCTTCACGATCCTCCTCGCCGCTCCCGCGCTCGACGGGTTCAGCGTCCTGGTCGCGCAGAACGAGCGCATCCTCGAGGTCAGCATGCGAGCGGCCGATCCGACGCTGAGCGACGAGGTGATCGCCGAGGTCATCGCCGACCAGCTCGCGTTCCTCGAGGCGCTGTACGAGCGCTTCCTCGCCGAAGACGTCCCGGGCGCGCAAGCCGTGGTTCGCGATCGCATCGAGAGCGAGATGGCGGAGATGCCCGACGAGCAGCGCATGGAGGGTGAGGCGCTCGAGTCGTTCATCGCGCTGCAGCAGGAGGGCGTCACGAGCCCGGCGTTCCGCTCGTTCGTCACCTTCGACCCGCAGCCCTACCTGCGCCGTCTGACGATCCCGACGCTCGCGATCTTCGGCGACCTCGACCTGCAGGTGCCGTCGGATCAGAGCGAGGGACCGATGCGGGAGGCGCTCGCCGCGGCCGGGAACACCAGCGCGGGCGTCGTCACCTTCTCCGGCCTCAACCACCTGCTGCAGCCCGCGCGGACGGGAGGCGTCGAGGAGTACGGCGCGATCGAGATCACGATCGACCCGAGCGTCCTCGAGACGATCACGCGTTGGCTGCGGGCGTGGTTCCCGGTGCGCTGAAGGGCGGCGCCGGCGCGCCCGCGTGGCCGGACTTGTCGTGCTGTTCGGCCTCGCCTTCGGCAACGTCCCGATCCCGCTCGAGCCGGGCCGCGGTGGTCTCGACCACCAGCTACCCGCTATCGCGGCCTGGGTGTTCGCGATGACGGGGCTGTTCTCGGTGCCGATGACGCTGCTCGGCCGCCGCGACGCCGGCACGCTGCGCCGCTTCCAGGTCACGCCGCAGCGCGAAGTCCTCGGACGCTGCAGGTGACGAACCATGGCGAGGTCGTGGCCGTGCTCTCGCCTGCCGCGCAGGGCCTGGCACCTCGGGTCGTCCCGGCGAAGCAGCGAGGCGACTTCGCGTCGATCGCGCGCGTGCGTTCGGTCGAGCCCACCCGAGACGCGCTCGACGCGCTGCGCGTGGATCGATGACGTGCGGCACTAGGTCGATACCTCGGCCGCCGCGAAGCTGATGGTCGAGGAGTCGGAGTCGGACGCGCTCGTGGCGTTCCTGGAACGTGCACTCGGGGATGGCGACAGCGTCGGTTCGAGCCTCCTGCTCGAGAAGGAGTTGCGCCGTGCGGGGATCCGGCTGTCGATCCCGCAGGAGCGCGTGACGTCGGTCCTGAAGCGCCTGGAGTTGCTGGTACCCGACGGTGACGTCTACCGCACCGCCGGTCTGCTGCCGGGGGCGTTGCGCAGCCTCGATGCGCTGCACGTCGCCGCGGCGCTGCGATGGGGAGCGGACGGCGTGATGACGTACGACGAGCGTCAGGCGGCAGCGGCGCGGGCCGTCGGCCTGAGCGTGGCGGCGCCGACGTGACGCCGACGGTCGGGCCCACGATTCGGGCGGCGCATCACCTGCTACGGTGAGCGGATGGCGACGGGCAAGCAACACCCGCACACGGCGATGCCGTCCGACGACGACCTGCGCGAGATCGTCACGAGGCTCCAACCGCGCCACGAGGCGCTCTACCTCGCGGCCCACGCGCTGGTGGTGGACACGCTCCCGGACGTCCGCTCCGAGGTCGACCTGGTCGATGGTTCGATCGGATACGGCATACGCCAGTTCGGGTACGGCGGCTGGGGCATGGCGTCGCTCTCCATGCACAAGGGGTGGGTCTCGCTCTTCCTGATGAAAGGCGTCGAGGTCCCGGATCCCGAGGGCGTGCTCGAGGGGAGCGGGAAGCTCCTGCGGCACGTCAAGCTGCGCTCGGTCGAGGAGCTCGAGGAGCGCTCGGCGTCGCTCCGGGCGGTGCTCACGGCGGCGAGCCGCCTGCATGACTGACACGCCCTCTCGAGTGCTGAACGTGGCCATGCGGCCGGGGTCGCGATGAGCCGGCGCCTGAAGGTCGTGCTCGTCGTGGTCGTGGCGCTGCTCGTGCTCGTCCCGGCCGGCATCTTCGGCTGGACGCGGGTGGCGCGTTACGCGGCGTTCCCCGAGGCGCTCGCGGTCGCCGAGCGCGCCGAACGCGTGCGGGGCTGGTACGTGTTCGCGCCGGCGACGGAACCGGTCGCCGGGTTCGTGTTCTACCCGGGCGGTCTGGTCGACGCGGCGGCCTACGCGCCGCTGATGCAGCGGCTCGCCGACGGCGGCGTGCTGAGCATCATCGTGCCGATGCCGCTCGAACTGGCGGTGTTCGGCATCGGCCGGGCGGCGGGCGTGATCGAGGCCTACCCGCAGGTGGAGACGTGGGTGATCGGTGGGCACTCGCTGGGCGGCGCGATGGCGGCCGAGTTCGTGAAGGGCAACGCCGATGCCGTGGACGGCCTCGTGTTGCTGGCGTCGTACCCGGCCGCGTCGACCGACCTGTCGGCGTTGCCGATCCGCGCCGTCTCCACGTACGGGACGGAGAACGGACTCACGCCACCGGAGGGCTTCGAGGCCTCGCTGGCGCGCCTGCCGCCCGGTACGGAGCTGATCGTGATCGACGGTGGGAACCACGCAGGGTTCGGCCATTACGGCCCGCAGGCGGGTGACGGCGTCGCCACCATCGATCGCGAGGAGCAGCAGCGCCAGACGGCGGAGACGGTGCTGCGGTTCGTGCGCGCGTTGCCGTGATGCGAACCGGCGCCGGGTCGATGCCGTCGCCCGCTGCGCGTGGCGGCTCCGTCAGTCGCCGAAGCCGGCGTCACCATCGCGTTCGATGTCGTCGCCATCGTTCCGACCGACGTACCCGAGCACGACGAGCGACGTCAACAGCATCACGGCGATGTCGAGGCCGCTACGAAGCAGCATCTGCGGCATCGTTCCGCTGAACAGCAGCCCGATGAAGGCGTTGAACAGCATCCAGTTCACGCCGATCGTCAGCACGACGAGCCGTATCGATAACGTCAGAATGCGTCGTTCTCTTGCGAACACCGGGTACACGAGGACGTAGGCGCATCCCAGTGCCGCGCCGAACAGGGCCGTCCAGATGAGCGTCTGGAGCGGATAGCTTCCGATGTTGCTGTGCACGATGCCCGTCGTGTGCCCGATCGTCCGCTGTACGAAGAACGTCAGCGTGATCGCGGCGACGATGACGGCGTGCGCGCGTGCGCCGAGGGTCCTCGTCGGTATCGGACGCTCGCGCGCGCCCAACGCTACGTACGCGACGCTCGTGCACAACAGGAACACGGGCAGGGCATCACCCAGACCCATGAAGAACTGATACGCCACGAAGTCGAGCCCCCATGCCGCGAACGGGGAGGCGTCGACCACCACCTCCTGCATGCCGACGAGGTACAGGAGGGCGAAGGCCAGCCCGAAGCGAGCTCCTGTCGCCAGTGTCGACACGGTCGACCGACGGCCGAACGCGTGCACGACGACGGCGCAGTGGGTGAACAACGCCACGAAGTAGGACACGGCCACGACCGGGAAGCCGACGAGCTGCACCACGGCGCTGTCGAACGCCAGGTCATCGACAGGGGCGGGCAACGCGGCGTGCACGACGATCGCGAAGGCAGCGGCGAGCACCACCGCGATGACGTTGAAGACGACGACCTTGGACACGCCGGCACCTCCGCCTTCACGAATGCTAGGAGCAGCCATCTCGATGCGCAAGGCGACAACGTCCCTGTATGCGTCGTGTGGGCCGCTGCCGGTGGCCAGGGCCCGACAGGAGCCCAGAGGGGCGCGGCCACAGCCGCGAACGCCGGGGGATAACAGTCTGCGGTATAGTGTTATCACATGGTGCGGACGCAGATCAGCCTGACGGAAGAGGAGTACATGGCCGCGAAGCGCGAGGCGCGCCGGCTCGGGATCTCCCTGGCGGAGCTG
>SLRS01000185.1 GCA_007130855.1 Trueperaceae bacterium
CCGCTCACGAGCCGCGCCTCGCCCGCCAGCACCGTCCACAACTCGAGGCTGCGCGGTTCGACCTGCCAGGCCTGCTCCGCCGGAGCGCCATCGCGCCCCACCCGCCAGCGCTCGAGCTCGAACGCGGAGGTGGCGGCGAGCCGCTCGCGGCCCGGCGCCAGCGGCCGCGGCGGCGCGCACGCCTCGCTCGGCGTCAGTCGGGCCACGTCGAGGGCCTGGCCGAGGTGCAAGGCGCGCGGCCGTCCGCGCGCGTCGCGGCGGCCATGGTCGTAGAGCCGATAGGTGAGGTCGCTGGCCTGCTGCAGCTCGTACACCAGGATGCCGGGGCCCAGCGCGTGGACCACGCCGGGCTCGTTGACGATCACATCGCCCGCACGCACCGGCAGCCGTCGCAGCAGTTCGGTGAGGCACCCTGCCGCCACCGCGGCGCGCACCTCGTCCGCGTCCACGGTGCGCGTCCAGCCCCACAGCACGTAGGCGTCGGGCTCGGCGTCGAGGATCAGCCAGGCCTCGGCCTTGCCCAGGTGGCCCGTGTGGGCCTCCACCCGCTCGGCGTAGGCGTCGTCCGGGTGCACCTGCACCGACAGTGCCTCGGCGGCGTCGAGCAGCTTGGCCAGCAGCGGCAGCCGCGCCCCATGACGCGCGAACGGGACGTGGCCCACGAACGGCTCGCCATGCTGGCGCGCGACCTCGGCCTCGTGACTGCCGGGCGCCGCGAACCAGGCCTCGCCGATCGGCCCGGCGGGCGGCTCCGAGGGCGCGAGCCGCGCCAAGCGGCGTCCGCCCCAGGGGCGCGGCACGAGCAGCGCGGTGAGCGGCACGGGCGTGCGGGTGGGGTGTCCTGAGAACGTCGCCATGGAGAGTTCGGGGCGCAGCGTCACACGCGCATGCCACCGGTTCAACGTACGATGGGTCGCGAGCCGATGACCGAGGCCCTCGCGTACTTTATCAACGATGCAGGTTGGCTCGCCCCGCTCTACTACGTGCTGTCGTTCGTGGTGACGGCCCTCCTACCGTTCATCCCGACGCCGCTGGTGGGCGCGCTGGGCGGTGCGGCGCTGGGTGTGGTGCCGGCGGTGCTCTACGGCTTCGTCGGGCTGGCCCTGGGGGCGTTCATCGCGCTCAACCTCTCGCGTCGCCTGGGCCGACCGATCGCGCTCAAGCTGGTCACGCCGGGCGTCTGGGCCGAGTGGGAGGCGCTGCTCGGGATCCGTTCGGTGGTGGTGTGGGGCGTGATCTTCTTCGTCCTGAACGTCGACTTCGCGGTGGTCGCGGCGGGGCTCTCGACGCTGCGGCTGCGTGACCTGTGGCTGGCGGCGATGATCGCCCGCTTGCCCTGGCTGGTGGTGAGCGCCTGGTTCGGCGATCTGGTGGTCGTGTCCGACACCGTGATGCTGCTCGCCTTGGTGGTGATGGTCGCGATGATGATCGTGCTCGGCAAGCTGCGCCCGCGCGTGCACCACATGCTGGTGCGCTGGGCGGAGAGCAACGATCCGGGCGCGCGCGCCTACGCGCGGCTGCGCCAGGCGCGCAAGCGGCCGCCCGGCGAACCGCCCGTTCCACCGGCGCCCGGGCCACCGGGCAGCGGGGCCTGAGCGCTCTGGCGCAACGGCGTCCCCCACGCACCGGGCGACGCCCGCGCCGCGCCTCAGGCGACCGCGACGCCGTGGCCCTGCAGGCGGCCCTCCTCGAGACGCACGTGGCGGTCGGCGTCCGCCACGAGCGCCTCGTCGTGGGTGACGATCACCAACGCCGCGCCGCGGGCTCGGACGGTGTCGCGCAGCACGGCGTAGACCGCGAGCGCGTTGGCCCGATCGAGGCTCCCGGTGGGCTCGTCGGCCAGCACCACTCGCGGCCCGAGCACCAGGGCCCGCGCGACCGCCACGCGCTGGCGCTCGCCACCCGACAGGGCCTGGAGCGTGGCGCGCTCACGCGACCCGAGCGCCATCGCCGCGAGCAGCTCGCGTGCCTCGGCGTCGACCCGGCGCCCGACGATGCGGCCTGGCAGGGTGACGTTCTCGAGCACGTTCAGTTCCGCGAGCAGGTAGTGATGCTGGAACACGAGCCCCACGTGCGCGGCTCTACGGGCGGCCAGTCCGGGCGCCGCGGGGTCGACCACGTAGCCGTCCCAACGGACCGTCCCGGCGTCGACCCGATCGAGGCCGGCGAGCAGGTGCAGCAGTGTGCTCTTGCCCGAGCCCGAGGGCCCCAACACCGCCACCACCTCACCGGCGGCCACCGTGAGGTCGAGGCCGCGCAGCACCTCGAGGCGTCCCTCGGGTGAGGCGTACCCCTTGCGAAGCGCTTCACCCGCGAGAACCGGCACGAGGATAGTATAAGGACCGCGCTGGCCAGGCGTTCGTGTGCCTAGGCCGAGGAGTCGACATGGCCGATGCATCGAACGCAGCCGATCCGAAACCGTTCCTCGAGACGGTGCCGCTCTTCAGCGGCGCTCCCGAGCGGGCGCTGGAGGTGGCCGCCAGCGTGGTCCGCGCGCGCAGCTTCGACGAGGGCGCCGTGCTGTTCCGCGAGGGCGACGTCGGCGATGCGCTCTACCTCCTCGCGGGCGGGCTGGTGAAGCTGTCCAAGGTCGACCTGGGCGGTCACGAGAAGACGCTGGCGCTGCTCCAGCCGCCGGAGTTCTTCGGCGAGATGGCCCTGCTCGGCCACGCCACGCGCTCGGCGACCGCCCTGGCGTTGTCGCCGGTGCGTACCTACCAGTTGTTCCGCGACGACCTCGAGCGGCTCCTGGCGGCCTACCCGACCGTGAGCCTGAACCTGACGACGACGCTGGCCAACCGCCTGCGCGGGATGGACGACGAGGCCCAGGTCCTGTCGTACAAGGACGCCCCGGGCCGGGTGGCGTTCGTGCTGTTGCGGCTCTACCGCTCCGGTGTGGTGGACCTCGCCGAAGCCGGCGCGGTGGTGCGCCTGACGCACCAGGATCTCGCCAACCTGGCGGGCACGTCGCGCGAGACCGTCACGCGGGCGCTCAAGGCGCTCGAACGAGAGGGCGTGATCGAGACGCGCCCCAAGGAGGTCACCATCGTCGATGCCGAGGGGCTCGAGGAGGTGCTCCACGGCATCCGCTGAGCACCGAGGGGCCTCGGCGAAGGCCGTGCCGGGCCCACGCGGGCTCGAGCACATGCGCCTGATGAACCTGGCGGCGGGCGACACGCGCGCCGCCATCGACGTCGCGCGCCGGCGCTACGGCGACGCGTTCGTGTTCGGCTTCGGCGCCATCCGCTTCCACTGGCTGCTCGGGGCCGCCGCCAACCGTTTCGTGCTGCAAGAGGCGGCCGGGTCGTTCCGCAACCGCGCGGCGTACCGCTTCCTCGAGCCGATCGGCGGCCCGAGCGCGCTCATCGTCTCCGACGAGCCCGAGCACCTGCGCCGCCGCCGACGCGTGCAGCCGGCGTTCCACCAGCGCCGCTTGCGCGAGGTGGCGGGCCGCGCCATGCGCGCCTTCGAGACCTGGGGCGACGCGGCCCTGGCGCGCGGGACGCTGGCGCTGCAGCCGAGCCTGCGTCCCGTGGTGCTCGACCAGGTGATCGACGTCCTGCTCGGCCCCGACATGCGCTCACGCTACCCGGGGCTGCGCACCGATCTGGCAGGCATGATGGCCTTCGCCAACCAGCCGTTCCTGGCACAGCTGTTGCGGGTCCCGCTGCCGGCCACGCCTTGGTGGCGCTTCACGGCCGCCCGGCGCCGCGTCGACGCGGCGCTCTACGCCGAGATCGCCCGGCGGCGCGCTCTGCCCGAGGCCGACGTCGACGGCGGCGTGCTCTCGGTCTTGCTCGACGGTGCCGGCGACGGCCCGCCGCTGCGTGACACCGAGTTGCGCGACCAGGCGGTCAGCCTCGTCTCGGCGGGGTTCGACACCACCACCGCCGCCCTGACCTGGTGCGCCTGGTTGCTGTGCGATGACGGCCTGCGTCAGCGGGTGGCGGCCGCGGTGCAGGACGTCGACATCGAGGCCGCCCCTAGCCTGCCCGAGGTGGAGGCGCTGTGGCGCGAAGCGTTGCGCCTCTACCCGCCAGCGCCGGCGATCCTGCGGGTCAGCGCCGAGACCGTGCACTGGCAAGGACTGGCGCTGCCGGCGGGATCGCTCGTCGGCCTCTCGACCTTCCACACCCACCGCGACGAGGGGCTGTGGCGCGAACCCCTGCGCGCACGGCTCGAACGCTGGCTGGGCGACGATCCCGTCTGGGCCGCGCCGCGCGACGCCTTCGCCTACCTGCCGTTCGGTCACGGCGCGCGCTACTGCATCGGTGCCGGCCTGGCGCGCACGCTGGCGGGGGCATGGTTGGCGGTGATGCTGCGGCGGGCCCGCTGGCAGGCGCTCCGGCCCGAGGCCGTGAGGCCCATCGGCACCACCTTGTCGCCGCCGCAGGGCCTACCGCTGCGCTTCGAGCAGCTGCCGCGGACGTAGGTCGCACCCGCGCCTAGGCGCGCACGCGCTCAGGCGCGCACGCGCTCAGGCGCGCACGCCTAGGCGCGCACGCGCTCAGGCGCGCACGCGCTCAGGCGCGCACGCGCGAGCGCGGTACCTCGCTGGCGGCTTCGTCGAACTCGAACGGGATGATCTCGGCATGCTCGATGGCACGCTGCGTTCCGAGGACACACTGGATCACCACCGCATGGGTGACCACCACGAGGTCGCCGAAGCCGCGGTAGCGCGCCAACACCCGCAGCACCCGCTCCCTGACCTCCTCGATCGACTCCCAGGGGGCGTCGCCGTCGGCGCGGCCAGGCAGGAACTCGTCACCAGCGCGGCGCAGGAGTTCGCCGTCGATCTCGCCCAGCGGGTCCTTCTGCGGCAGCCACTCGTGCAGGTCGTACTCCACGTAGAGCGGTTTGTTCAGTGTGCGCGACAGCAGCGCCGCGGACTCCAGCGCCCTGGCGTAGGAGCTGCACACGATGGCGTCGGCCTCTTGCAGGCGGTAGTCGCGGGCGATGGTGTCGATCTGGAGACGGCCGATCGAGCTCAACGGGGCGAACGACGTCGCCCATCCCCGAACCCCGCGGGCCGCGACGACCTCGTAGTCCGTTTCCCCATGCCGTACGAAGAAGACCTTCACGCAGCCGCCTCGTGGGACCCGCGTGCCCCGACGCTCCGTCGGTGGCCCCTCAAGCCAACGCTAGCAGTCGATCCGGTGAGGGGCTGTCGCAGGTTTCACTCGTCTGCGACGGCTTGAGCCGCGTCCCCGCCCGGCGCTACACTAGCGCGTGCCGCACGTCATGCATGTGTTCCCGACCGGACCCATCGGATGCTGAACCTCTACCGCCGGGGCGTCCTCGGCGTGGCCGCGCTGGAGCCGGTATCGCGCCTGGCGCGACGCCACGGCTGGCGCCTCGGCGCCCGGCGCTTCGTCGCTGGGCAGGACCCAGACGAGGCGCTGCCCGCCTTGCGGGAGATCGTCGCCAGCGGCCGTCAGGTGATCGTCGACGTGCTCGGCGAATACGTGGCCGACGCGGCCGCCGCGCAAGCCATGGCGGCCGAGGTCGCGTTCACCATCACCACGCTCGCACAGGCCGGCCTCGCGCCGGTGGTGAGCGTGAAGCCGACCCAGGTGGGGCTCGCCCTCGACGCCGACCTCGCCGCGGAGCAGGTGCGAGCCCTGGCGTCCCAGGCCGAGGCCGCCGGTGGCAAGCTGACGCTCGACATGGAGGACGTGCGCTACGTCGACGCCACGTTGGCGCTGCTCGAGCGCACCTGGCAGGCCGGCGCGGGCCGCACCTCCGGCGTGCTGCAGGCCTATCTGCTGCGAACCCCGACCGACCTCGAGACCATGCTGGCCGCGGCTCCCGACCCCGTTGCGCTGGAGGTGCGGATCGTGAAGGGTGCCTATGCGGAGGAGCCGTCGCTGACGCTGTCGGACATGGCCGCGATCCGGCGCGCCTTCATGGACCTGGCCGAGCGCGCCTGGCGCGCCGGCGCGCAGGTCAACGTCGCCACCCACGACGAGCGCCTGATCCTCGAGGCGGCCGCCTTCGCACGCGGAGCCGGCCTGGCGCCGGGCAAGCTCGAGTTCCAACTGCTCTACGGCGTCCGGCCGAAGCGCCAACGGGCCCTGGTCGAAGAGGGGCACCGCGTCCGCATCTACGTGCCGGTCGGTCGCGATTGGTACGGCTACTTCAGCCGCCGCCTGGCCGAGCGTCCCGCCAACCTCGCGTTCGTCCTGCGCGGCTTGGTGGGTTGAGGCCCGCGCGGGGCGAAGGCGCTGGCCTCGCCACGCTGCCGGCGGCCGAGTCCGAGGCGTGGTTAACTGGAGTTCGACGTCGCCCGAGCCGAGCGCCGACCAGGACGCGGCAGCCGCTTCGACGACACGGAGGGAGTCACGATGGCGACGACCGTGCTGCTACCGCTGGACGGTTCGCCCTTCAGCCGCCAGGCCTTCCGGGCCGTGGGGCGCCTGTTCAGCCCCGAGCGGGCCCAGATCACGCTGTTGTACGTGGCCGAAGCGCCCGAGGGCGTCCGTGATCGCACCTGGACCCCGCTCGTCAGCGAGGTCTGGCCGGGCATGCGTCCCGGCGGCTGGCGCGAGGAGGCGAACGCCGACCATCCGATCTACGCCACGCAGGTGTGGGACTCCACCAAGGCGGACCTGATCGAGGCGCTCGACGACGACGTGCGCGCACTCTCCGACGCCGGCTTCGCGGTGCGCTTGGTGATCCGCTTCGGCGATCCGGCCCAGGAGATCGCCGACCTCATCGAGGAGGACGACATCGACGCCGTGGTGATGGCCACCCACGGCCGCAGCGGCCTGAGTCGCGCGATCATGGGCTCGGTCGCCGAGCGGGTGCTACGGATGGTACACGTCCCGGTGGTGATGATCCGTGGTCGCGAGGTTTCGAACCAGCCTCCGCTCGCGCCGCTGGGCTGACGCTCGACCGCCGTTCATCCGAGACGCGCACGGACGTCGATGCCCGCCCTTCACATGCGAGGGGCGGGCTCGGACTTCCGCCGTCGAGCAACGGCCTTTCCGTTGGAGCCAATGGTCAGATTCGAACTGACGACCTGCCGATTACGAATCGGCTGCTCTACCGCTGAGCTACATTGGCCCGAAACGGCGAGGCGCTCGGCGCCTCGCGAACGGGTGGTGGCCGGGGGCAGATTTGAACTGCCGACACCACGATTTTCAGTCGTGTGCTCTACCAACTGAGCTACCCGGCCGGGTGGCGGAGCCGACGGGATTCGAACCCGCGACCTTCTGCGTGACAGGCAGATATGCTAACCGCTACACTACGGCTCCGCGTTCACACCCGAAAGAGTTGCGTCCAGGACGCGTCTGACGGGCGACCGTCACTATACCGACGTGGGTTGGGGCATGTCAACAACGCGTGCGGCGGCACTACGCTCACCGAGCAACGACGCCACGCGCGCCCGCACGGCCTCGACGCCGTAGCCCAACTCCTCGCGCTGTCGCGCCGGATCACCATGCTCGACGTGCACGTCCGGGATGCCGAGCCGCACCACGCGAGCGCTGCGGCCGGCGTCGGCGAGCACCTCGAGCAGCGCCGAGCCCAGGCCACCGGCCAGGACATGGTCCTCGATCGTCACCAGGGTCGCGCCCGAGTCGGCCAGGGCCAGCAGCATCGTGACGTCGAGCGGCTTCAGGAAGCGAGCATCGACCACGCCTACGCGCGGGTCGTCGCCGGCCGCGGCCAGGGCCGTGCCGACGGTCGGGCCGTAGCCGACGAGCACCACCTCGTCACCGGCCTTCAGCCGCTCCCAGGTGCCCCAGTCGATGTCGTCCCACGCCTCCACCGGCAGGTCGGGACCGGGCTTCACGCCGCCCCGCGGCCAGCGCAGGGCCACCGGCCCGCCGCGCCGCAACGCCCCCTTGAGCATCGCGCGCAGCTGCGGCACGTCGCGCGGCATCGCCAGCGACAAGTTCGGGATGGCGCGCAGGTAGGCCACGTCGTACACGCCCTGGTGCGTCATGCCGTCGCCGCCCACCAGACCGGCCCGGTCGATGGCGAAGACCACGTCGAGGTTCTCGAGGCTCACGTCGTGGATCACCTGATCGTAGCCACGCTGCAAGAACGAGCTGTAGATCGCCACGATCGGCTTCTCGCCGCGCAGCGCCAGACCGGCGGCACTCGTGACCGCCACGTCCTCGGCGATGCCCACGTCGAGGTAGCGCTGCGGGTGCGCGCGCGAGTACGCCACCAGGCCGCTGCCCTCGCGCATGGCGGGCGTGATGACCCAGACGCGGTCGTCCACCGCGGCGAGCGCGCAGGCGCTGTCGCCGAAGGCGTCCGACCACTGGTACGCCTTGCCGAGGGCGGCGGGCTCGAGGCGGTCGAAGGTCGAAGCGCCGTGCCAGGTGATCGGATCGGCCTCAGCGACCTCGTAGCCCTTGCCCTTGCGGGTGATGATGTGCAGCATGGTCGGGCCGTCGAGCTCGCGGATGTGGCGCAGGTAGTAGACCAGCTGCTCCAGGTCGTGACCGTCGATGGGCCCCACGTACCGCACGCCCATGGCCATGAACGGGTTGTTCGAGGCCGGGTCGAAGAAGCGGCGCGCAGCCGTCTTGGCGCGGCTGCCGAACTCGGCCAGCGGACTCCACAGGTCGCTGAGCGCCTCCTTGCCGCTGCGCTCGGCGCGCTGGAACCAGGGCTGGACCTGCAGCTGACGCATGAACGTGTTGATCGCGCCCACGTTCTCGCTGATCGACATCTCGTTGTCGTTCAACACGATCGTCATGCGCGGCTTGACGTGACCGATCTGGTTGAGCGCCGCGAGCGCGATGCCGCCGGTGAGTGCGCCGTCGCCGATCACGGCGGTGACGTCGTAGGCGTCGCCGCGCGCGTCGCGCGCGAGCGCCATGCCGAAGGCGGCGGCCAGGCTGGTGCTGGCGTGTCCGACGGTGAGCGCGTCGTGCTCGGACTCGCTGCTGGTGGTGAAGCCGGCGAGGCCGCCGTGGCGCCTGATGGTACGCATCCGCTCGCGTCGGCCGGTCAGGATCTTGTGACCGTAGGTCTGGTGGCCGACGTCCCACACGACGCGGTCGCACGCCGTGTCGTACACGTGGTGGAGCGCGACCGTGAGCTCGACCACGCCCAGGCTCGAGGCGAGGTGTCCGCCGGTCTCGGCACACACGTCGATGATCTCGTCACGCAGCTCCTGCGACAGCGTATGCAGCTGTGCCAGGCGCAGGCGCGCGATGTCTTGCGGCTTGGCGATCCGATCGAGCACACCCACGTGCGACCCCTCCCGCATGGCACCCGCGCGGGTAGCCTAACAGTCACGTCCGATCACGGTCGGTGGCCCAGGCCAAGGTCGGGCGCAGCGACGCGCGACCGCCGTGCCGCCTGGCTCCGCTTCACGGCTGCGCGGGCGTGACGTTGGTCTCGACGAGGAACCAGGCGTTCTCGTGCCGCACGGTCCCGATGAACGGCGCGAACCACATCGTGCGCGACAGTTCGTCGGCGACGCCGCCGTCCTCGTCGTACTGGCGGACGGTCCGGTCGATCACGAACACGTCGAAGGCCCGCCCCGCGACCGTCACGGGCCGCCGGTCGATGACGGTGTAGACGTACTCGACCGGGACGGTGATGCGGCGCAGGCCGGGCGCGGCGCTGGGGTAGCGCTGGTCGGCCACCGTATCGGCGCGCCAGGTCAGGCCCACGCGCAGCTCGGCCTCGGCGGGGAACTCGCGGATCGGCGGCTCGAAGTCGATGGTCGCGCCCGGGCGCGTCTGGCGCCGCAGGTAGACCCCGTCGTCGCGGTACTGGCGGTAGTGCCGCACGTCCTGGCCGCCGCCGACGAGACGTGACGCGATCCACACCTCACCGTCGATCACCGACGGTCCCTCGACGGTCTCGACGTACCGGATGCCGTCGAGCGCCGCCCCGTCACGGACGTAGGCCCAGCGCGCACCGGTCTGGTGCGGGTAGAACGATACCGGTTCGCTGAGTTGCTGCACCTCCAACCGAGGCGCCTCGACGCTCGGCGCGCAGGCGGCGATGAGGGCGATGACGACGAGCGTAATCCACAGGTAGGCCCGAGGCATGCGCCACGATACCGCGAGGCGCAGGGCGACCCGTGTGAGATCGATGGGACTTTGCCGCTAAGCGCGCTCCGCGTGCGCCCCGATGTCGCCCCGGTAGTGGGCGTCGGCGAAGCCGATGCGTGCCACCGCCGCGTAGGCACGCGCGACCGCGGCGCGGCGCGTCGCGCCCAGGCCGATCACGTTGAGCACCCGCCCGCCGGCGCTCACCAGCGACCCCGCCTCGCGCCGGGTGCCGGCGTGGAAGACCAGCACCTCGTCGCCCAGGTCGCTCGGGATGTCGAGCGGCGTCCCGCTGCGCGGCGCCTCCGGGTAGCCGGGCGCCGCGAG
>SLRS01000038.1 GCA_007130855.1 Trueperaceae bacterium
CGGGGAGCACGTCCGGGTTGTGCGAGAGCAGCACGGTGGCACCTTCCGAGCTGCGATCTCGCAACGCGGCATCCAGGTCGGGCCGGCCGAGTCGGTAGTCGTCGAGGCCCGCCAGGTGCAGGTCATCGCGCAGGTGCACGCCGCGGTTCACCAAGACCTCGATGCCGGCGTTGTGCAGCATGGCCGCGTAGCGCCCGATCCCGCGGAACCGCGCGTGATCGTGGTTGCCCGCGATCGCCAGCACGCCCAGGGGAGCACGGAGGCGAGCGAGTTCCGCGACGAAGCTTTCGACGGAGTCGACTCCAGGGACATGGTCGACCAGATCGCCGCCGAGCAGGACGACGTCGGATGATTGGCTGAGCGCGGCGTCGACCCACGCGCGCACCGATGCCGTGCGGACGTGTTGCCCATGGTGGAGGTCGGTCAACCAGGCAACCCGCAGTGGCGTTCGCAGGCCAGTGAGGCCGGCCCGCTCGTGCACCACGTCGAAGTGGAAGGTGCCCGAGACCTGGGCGCCGGCCGATCCCGTCGCGGCCGTGGCGGCCAGCGCCGCTGCGCGTGTGAGGAACTGCCTGCGGTCCACGCCGTGGAGCGTAGCAGCCGCCAGTGCGAGGTGTAGCGGCCAACGCCACGACGGTGTAGGGGCGGAGGTTCCAGTCGAGGCTGGTGAGATCGTTTACCGATACAGGCTTGCGTCGAAGCGTCTCGTACCCTGGCGGAGACGCCCAAGCTTGGGTAGCACGCACTGGAGGAGGAGTCATGGCACGCATGGTGAAAGTGATCGAGGTACTGGCGCAGTCCGAGAAGAGCTGGGACGATGCGGCCAGGGTGGCGCTCGAGGAGGCCGCCAAGACGGTACGCAACATCCAGAGTATCTACGTCAAAGAGATGCAGGCCGTGGTCGAGAACGATCGGATCACGCAGTACCGCATCAACGCCAAGATCTCGTTCGTGCTCGAGCGCGACAGCTAGCCCTTCGCGCTCAGCCGAGGCCCGCTGAGCGCACCCCGCTGCCAGCGGGACGTTGGTACGGACTCGAACGCGACGGCCGGTGCTACGGTCGTGACAATGGGCACGAGCGCATCGTCGCGCGTGCCCGTGCGTTCTGGATCGGGGGATCCTCATGCATCGTGCAGCCAGACGCATCGTCGCTCTCGTCCTGGTCCTGATGCTGGCAGCCGGAGCCCAGGCGGAGGCCGGAGCCGAGGCCCCGACTGCCGAGGCCATTGCCCGCATCTCCGGCACCTGGGAGGGCCAGATCGAGACGCCGCCGCCACTCGGCGTCGTCGTGCGGCTGGAGCACGACGCTGGTGCCTGGCGAGGCACCATCGACATCCCGTTGCAGGGCGCCATCGGGCTGCCGCTCGACGGCATCGAGGTGGACGTCGACGACGTGCACTTCGCCATCGCCGGCCTGCCGGGTGATCCGACATTCGCAGGGACGGTCGGCGACGAGCGTATCGCCGGCACCTTCACGCAGGGCGGCACGAGTTTTCCCTTCGAACTCACGCGCGTCGACGAAGAGGTGGCACCGCCCGACGCAGTCGATCCGGACGCCGCCGCTCCGGACGCCGCAGCACCAGCCGTACCCGGTCCCGGTCCGGCTGACCCGGCCGCAGCACCTGGCGAGCCCGCCGAGGTCTTCGCAGACCCGGACGGCGTGTTCACCATCCCCATCCCCGCGGGCTGGACGCTCGAGGAGCATGACGCGTACGTCCGCATGGTGGCGCCCGAGGGCGGCATCAGGCTCCACTTCTTGTTGGTACGCGAAGAGGACGACCTCGAGGCCGTGATCGAGCAGGCCTGGGCGACCGTCGATCCCGACTTCGACGTCCCGGTGGACGCCGTGCTGACGCCGCCCTCGGAGCCCGGCATCGAAGCGACGGTGATCGTGAACTACGACAACCCGCGCGGCGAGGCCTATCAAGCGATCGCTCAGCTGCACGAGGGCACGGTGCACGTGATGCTCGTCGATGCTGAGCTCGAGGCCGTGCAGCGCCGAGGCTCCCAGGTCAACCTGATCTTCAGTGGTTACCGCATCCTGGCGCTCGAGGAGCCCGACCTGGTGGGCGCCGAGCCGCTGCCCGTGGGGGACGTCCTGGACGAGCTCGAGGCCTTCATCACCCAGAACCTCCAGGCGTTCGGCGTGCCCGGTGCGGCCGTCGCCGTGGTCCAGGGCGACGAGGTGGTGTACACCGCCGGCTTCGGCATGCGGGGCGAGGGCGGTGAGGCGATGACCGCCGACACCCACATGATGATCGGCTCGACCGGCAAGACCATCACCACCATGCTGATGGCGGCGATGGTCGACGATGGGCTGTTCGACTGGGACACGCGAGTCGTCGACGTGCTGCCCCAGTTCCGGGTGGCCGACCCGGAGCTGACCGAGGCCATGGTGATGTGGCACCTGGTGTGCGCCTGCTCGGGCGTCCCGCGCCGGGACCTCGAGCTGCTGTTCAACGCCGACGAACTGACGGCCGAGGACGTCGTCGAGTCGCTCGCGACCTTCGAGTTCTTCACCGACTTCGGCGAGGTGTTCCAGTACAGCAATCAGCTCGTCGGCACCGGCGGCTACGCCGCCGCGGCCGCGGCCGGCGTCGCCTGGGGCAACCTGTGGCAGGGCTACGCCGACGCCCTCGAGCGGCGCCTGCTCGAGCCGATCGGCATGCCGAACACCACGCTGTCGTTCGAGCAGGTGCTGGCGCGCGGAGAGCACGCCTTCCCGCACCAGCTCGACCTGGAGACCGGTGCATATCGCGAGGTCTCGCTGGATATCGAGCGGCTGCTGCTGCCGATCGCGCCGGCCGGCTCCCACTGGTCGACCGCTGAGGACATGGCGCGCTACATGATCACGCAACTTCGCGCCGGTGTGGCGCCCGACGGTGCGCGCGTGGTGTCCGAGGAGAACCTGCGCGCCACCTGGGAGCCGGCCGTGCCGATCACCGCCACAGTGAGCTACGGGCTGGGCTGGATCGTCGCCGAGTACCGCGGCCTGCAGCTGCTCACCCACGGCGGCAACACGCTCGGCTTCACCTCCGAGTTCGCGTTCCTGCCCGAGGTGGGCATCGGCGTGCTGGTCCTGACCAACGCGCAGGGTACGAACATGTTCAACACCGCCGTTCGCGACCGGCTCTTCGAACTGGTGTTCGAGCAGCCGCCGCAGACCGAGGAGCTCGTGGCCTTCGCGCTGGAGCAGACGGAACGGGCGCTGGCCGAGATCCAGGAGCGGCTGCTGCCCGAGGTCGATGGGGACGCCGTCGCGCCCTATCTCGGCACGTTCCTGTCGCCGGTGCTGGGCACGATCACTCTCACGCTCGAGGACGGCGTGCTCATGCTCGACGCGGGCGAGTTCCGCACCGAGCTGCTCCCGTCGGTCGACGCCGACGGTGAGGTCGAGCACTACGTCGCCCTGGGGGGGCCGCTGCCGACGGCGCCCTTCGAGTTCACCGAGGAGGACGGCGAGAGCGCGATCGTGCTCGGTGAGGGCCTGGTGTCCTACACCTTCGTGCGCGTCGAGTAGCCCCGCCGACGAGCGCCGCCTCGAGGAGGACCTCGGGTATCGGCGCCTTGCTGCAGCCTGCCCTCGGCCCGGCCGCGGGGCGGCCGGGCCCGAGTTCTCGAGACGACGCGAGGCACTGAGAGGGCTGGTACGTGACGGTGACACCGGCGAACTAGGCGGCCGGTGTCATCAGCGGAGCTCGGTGAGCAGCGCCTCGCTCGCCCTGCCCGACCGCCTCGTCGACAGGGGTACGTCGGTGATCGTCATCGAGCACCACCAGGCAGTGATGGCGCACGCCGACTGGATCATCGAGATGGGGCCCGGCGCCGGCCACGACGGCGGCCGCGTCGTGTTCGAGGGAACGCCGGCCGCCCTCGTGGCCGCGCGGTCGACGCTGACGGGTGAGCACCTGGCGGGCTACGTCGGGAGGTGAAGGGAGCGGAGGTGGATGGGACGGTGCAGCAACGGTGCCGTACCCAGGTCACGGAGCCGAGCTAGCCAGCGTCCTCCGGCGAGAGCCGAGGCGAAGGGACCGAACGGTCCTTCGGCAGCAAGGGGGCCATGACGAACAACGCAGACAGCGTGAAGACGATCGCGAGCAGGAGGCTCATGAAGTTCCTTTCCCGATCCCGATGCGCACGGTAGCCGACGGCGACTGACGGAATGCTGACCCATGACCGGATCGGGATTGGCGGCCGGCGGCACGGTGGTGATCGAGCATGCTGGGGCCGCATGGGTAGTACCAACGGCCGAAGGGCTGCCGATGGCGGTTCCGCGATGGCCATCGGCTCGTCGGAGTCGGGCGCCTTGACTCGCCTCAGGCCACCCTGAGCCGGTAGATCGAGGCGTTGGGCACGCGGACTTCCGGGTCATCGCGGTCTGGTTCGGTTCGGCTGAACGACATGCGCTCGCCGCCTGGGTCGGTAGCTCTCGACTCGCTCGGCGCTCTCGCCCATGGCGTGTTCGAAGGTGACCAGCACGGGCGTGCCGTCCACCGAGGCGGCCGCGAGGATGGCGAGCCGTCGTGGACGGGGGTCGCCAATGACCTCATCGTCGTCGGCCGGTGGGGAACCGGGCTCAGGTCGGCCCCGGCACTCGTGGGCGGGCCACGATGCCTTTCCGGCAGCTGCGCTCAGACCCGCACTGCGCCTGGTGGCGCACTCCAAGCAACGTCGTTTGGCCGACACACATGAGCATCGAGCCGTGCTGCCATCGCCATTCGCACCGGTCGGCACGTTCTCACGGCACGAGGTGCCACACCTACTGCGGGAGGTAGCGAATGCACCGAACACCAAACATCACGATGCGCCTTGGCGCGCTGCTCGCCCTCACGGGCCTGCTCTTGGCGTGCGCACAGCAGCCGGAGCCCGGCGAGGTCGCGCTCCCCGAACTCGACCTCGCCACGCTGGAAGCGGAGACGCCCGAAGGCACGCTGCACGCGCAACGCGCCGAGAACTCCTTCGTGGGCGAGATCGACGCAGGCCGGGTCATCGGGATCGCCTTCCGGTCCGAGATCGGCGGTCCGCCCGATGCGGACGGGCGGCGTGGGATCGTCGTCCACCTGTACGACCGGCAGGAGCCTGCGCTCTTGATGGGTGAACTCGACGAGCAGGGAGCGGCCTCGCTCCAGACCGTCGAAGCCCCCTACTTCGACGCGAGCGTCGTTCTCGTCATGGAGGACGACGTCGTCACGGGCACCGTCACGTATCGCGATGAAGACCCCATCGCGTTCACCGCGCCGGCTGCCACCGGCGTCGGCGGTGTCTACTGGGCCGTGGGTGACGAAGATTGGGAGTATCGCGCCGCGGACTGGGTGGTGTTGCCCGACGGTCGTCAGTGGGGCGCAGTGTGCATGCTGTTCGAGCCGTGGATCCTGTGGTGCGCCATGCGGTTCTAGCAAGCGTCGCCCGCGGCGCGAGGCGCGAGGTCCCGCGAGGACCGACGGAGGCGATGACGACGAGCCCTCCAGACACCTGGACCCGTCCCCGCTCGGGCTGATCCTGAGCGGCAGCATCGCCGTGTCGAGCCGGTGGCGAGGTGGGCTCGCTCGTGGGAGCGCGGCGCTCGGGTGTGCGAACGCAGCCCCGGCGCCGCGCCCGGCCGTCGGTGTACGGGCGAGAAGCAGACTCGTACACCTGCTCCGCGGCACCTCAGCCAGCACGTCCAGAGCTTCTGCGCCGGTCGTTGCGGCACATGCTGCCGGTCGACGACGACCGGCCCTGGATGCGGTACGCCGGCGTGGTCGAGTCAGGTGACGCGCCATCGGGCCCATCTGTCGGTGAACTGGTGTATGGCAGGAAGGGTTGACGCCTACGTCGATACGTCGGCGCTGATCGCGTTCGCCGACGCGAGCGACACCTACCACCCCGTGTTCAGACGCATGTTCGCCGCGCCGCCGAGCGTCGTGGTGACGACCAGCTTGGTGATCACCGAGGGCCACGGGTTCCTGCAACGGTTCGATCGTGTGCGGGCACGCCAGTTCCTGGCCATGATCGACGGTATGCCATTTCTCGAGGTACGCCCGGTTGGGGCCCACGACCTCGCCGCTGCCGCCCCGTCGCTGCGCCGGTTCACCGACCAGGACCTGACGATGGTGGATGTTGTCGGCCTCCACCTCATGCTTGAGGGGACCGTCGTCTCGTGCTGGTCGACGCACCCGCCACCTCGGGCTGACGGGCACGCCGCTGGCGATCCACGCGCTGTGAGGCGCTCGTGCGGCATGTTCGGCGTGAACCGATGCGGCGCGGCGTGGTGCGGCGATGGGGCACGACCTGCACGCGCGTGTTGACGCATGCCTGGACGAGCGCGAGCCGAACTGGCGATGACTCCCCGTGCCCTCATCCGGTCCGTGCCGCGCCCGGGAGGGGAGGCAGTTCAGTCGTCGTACACGCTCCAGACGCGGACCTCGTTGTCCGATCCGGCCGTCGCGACGGTGCGACCGTCAGGGTTCCAGGCCACGAAGGAGACCTCGCCGCTGTGCGCGCCGGACAGCGACGCTTGCAGGCTGAACGTGCCGGCGTCGTAGATGCGGAGCGAGCCGTCCGAGAGCCCGAGTGCGAGCAGGCTGCTCGTCGGATCCCACGACACGGCGTGCACGCGAGTCTCGCCGGCCGCATCGATCACCAGGTAGCGCTCGTCGGGTACGAAGGTATCGAGGTTCCACTCGTAGACGAACAGGCGGCTCTCGTTCCCGACTACGCCGGTCGCCGCGATGAAGCGGTCGTCTCCGACCAGGCGAGTGCGATGCCTTCGGCGTCGGGGTGCGTGAACTCCGCATGGAGCCCGCCCGCCTCGAGATCGTGGAACCGGAGCCGGTAGTCCTCGCTGAGCGTGGCCGCCGCGTTCCAACTCTGCGGCAGCGGCATCTGGAGGGGCCGGGCGACGACGTCGCCTCCTTGCTGTCCAGGCGGCGTGGCCACCGCAACCAGGCGGGGACCTGCAATCAGATCGTGGGTGTCGAGCGTATTGACGCGTGGGTCGAAGAAGGATTGCCGCTCCAGGACACGGAAGCCGGTGGCGGTGGGGCGCCAGTACAGCACCTCGCCGATCACCGCAGAGCGATCCTCTAGGGGTGCCAGGCCGACGACTTGGACGCTGACGACGCTGTCCAAGCCCGACAGCACCATGCGGGCTGGTGGAGCGAGATTTCCGCTGTCGGCGTCGTAGGAGACGACACAACACTGCGCGTCGTCGGTCGCTGCCCGGTCGAAGAAGGTCACGAAGTTCCCGCTCGTACTCCACGAGAAGGCCTCGACGCCGCTGCCGGGCTGGCCGAGATCGTGCCGGCTTCGCAAGTCGGCGCCGAACTCGAAGACCCGTACGCGCTCGTTCGAGGCCCAGGCAAGGCGGTCGCCCCGATCGTTCCAGCCGAGGTCGTCCACGCTCCCCTCGGCATTGCGCGATGCGCGGGGACTCGGATCGAGCTCGGGGTTGATGCGCCGCGAGACCGCCTCGGTGCGCTCGGCGCCTCGTTCGTCCCTGGCGGTCACCAGCACCGTCTTCTCGCCCGGGTCGGCGTAGGTGAACCACTCGTGCAGCGCGAAGCGCTCCGTGCCGCCTGCGTCGATCTCGGTCACGAGCTGGCGCTCTTGGTCCCACACGATGAGCACGTCACGGATCGGGTAGTTCTCCTCGAAGATGCGTGCGCTGACCGATACCACACGCCCGTCACGGGTGTAGGGGCCGAGGTGCAGCTGCAGGTCGTCGATGCGCGGCCCCGCCAGCCTGCGAAGGGCGTCGTCTCGGCGTCCGCCCTCGGCGGTGCAGTCGGGCACGCCGTCTCCGGAGGTATCGATCAGGAACGGATCGGTACCCATCACCCAGTTCTGATAGTCGCTGCAGCCGTCGCCATTGCTGTCGAGCGTGGTGGGATCGGGCAGCACGAGGTAGGGGTCTCTGCCTTCGGCGCGGACCTCCCAGCCGACCTTCGCCTTGAAGGAGTCGTCGAACGCCTCGTGCGGGAAGCCGGGCGCTTCAGCGTCTGTGGGCAGGCCGGGCGTATGCGTCGCGTGGTCGCTCGTCCCGTAGAGGAACTCTTCGAAGGAGGACAGACCGTCATCGTCCTTGTCCTGGATGTAGGCGAGCGTGATGCTCTGCCCCGGCTTGAGGCGGTAGTCCTCGAAGTCCGTGCCGTCCGGGGCGATCGCCTGGTCACTCACGATGGCCAGCCAGAAGCTGCTGGTGGCCTCGTCTTCAGCGACGCCGCCGATGCTGACGGGTATGGTTCGTCCGCCCTCCGTCACGGTCTCGAACGCGATGCCCAAGGACGTCAGGATCTCCGCGAGCGGCATCCCGGCGTGGGTGTTGTCTGGGTAGTGACGGTAGAGGTTCGTCGCCAGCAGATACTTCTCGACGGGGCCATCGATGCCGTAGTCGACCGTCAGCAGCGAGCTGCGCTCTTGCACCTGCTGGTGGATGAAGGCGAAGCTCCGACCCTCCTCGTTTTCGAGATCGAAGTGCACGGGCTCGACGACGAGCGCCGAAGGATGCTTCATGATCTGCTCCATCAAGGTGGCTGAGACGTTGAGATCGGCGATCAGCGGGCCCGTGGCGTCGCCCGGCGCGAGGGTGACGGTTTCGATCGGCACCTCCAACGTCCCGATCGCCCGGAGGGAGCGGCTCATCGGATCGAACCAGCGCACACTCAGCTGGAGATTGCTGAGCCTGAAAGCGACTTCGCCCTCGTTGCGCACGACGAAGGAGGAGGCGATCTCGCCGCCGGTCGCGCTGAACGTGACGCTCCTACCGGTGTGCTGGGCCCTCGTCGTCTCCTGCGCTTCCGTGACCGCCTGGCGCGTGGCCTCGCGCGCAGCCCGAGTGGTGCTGGTGGTGCTGCTGTTGGAGAAGCCGACGGTCACGCTCTTCGACACGCCCGACGCGATCGGGTTCCAGCTCGCTTTGAGCTCGAGTCCGACTTCGACCGAGGAGGTGTGCGTCTCCGAATCGGTGCGGCTCTGGGTGGTCTCGGTCGTCTGATCGATGGTGTGGCTCGCGCTCGTCGTCGACTGCTCGATGACGGTCTCCTCCTCGGTCACCGTGTAGTCGTAGTTGACGGTCAGCCTCAGGTCGTCCACCACCTCGATCGTCGACACCGGGATGTGCGCGAACCGTGCATCCCGTCCGCGCTCGATGAAGTTGACGTAGTCGCTGATGCCGTCGCCGCTGCTGTCGACGAGGATGGGCGACAGACCACGTTCGACCTTGGCGCCGTCGAAGAACCGGTTGTCGACGACGCCGCCCTGCATGGCGTCCCCTGCCGTATCGACGGTACGTGGGTGGCTGCCGTACAGGTAGAGCTCGTCGAAGTCGGTCAGCCCGTCGCCGTCGGTGTCTGCTCGCCTCGGGTCGAGGCGGTACCGGAACTTCTCGAGGTCGCTCACCCCGTCGCCGTTCGTGTCGACGGCGTTCGGATCGCTGGTCACGTGGCGCGTCGTGAACTGACCGTCGCCGGTCTCATCGACGAAGATCGTCCAGCCTTCCTCCTGGACCCGATCGGGCAGCCCGTCGCCGTTGGAGTCGACGAGCTGAGGGTCATCGAGGTCCGGTTCGGTTCCGCTGAACGTCATGCGGCCGCCGCCTGGGTCGATCTCGACACCCTCCTGGTCGCGTACGTTCGACACGATGAGCAGGTAGTCCATGTCCGCCTGCCAGTCGGTCCTCAAGGTGGCTTCGGTGCGTTGGTCGTTCAGGAACACCTCCCGCACGAGCACCGCCGGTGCCTCGAGCAGGGACTGACGCGCCACCTGCGATTCGAGCTCGGGCGCCGCTGCGAGGGCAACGCGGTAGCTCTCCACCCTCTCGGCGCCTTCGCCCATGGCGTGGCTGAAGGTGACCACCACGGTCGTGCTGTCCACCGAGACCGCCTCGAGGACACGTGGCGAGCCGCCGTCGTCCGGGGGGCCACCATCGACCTCATCGTCGCCCGGTAGTGCGGGAGGCCCAGAACCCGGGGCGCCGCACGCCGCCAGCATCGTGCCGAGCGCCAGGAATGCCGAGACGATCGTGTGCTTTCCGGAGAACGCGATCCACCGCGTCACCTGTGCCACCCCCCTCGTGCGTGCCGCGCTTCGTGACACCGATGGTTCCGCCATGTTAGGGAGGGCGATATGTGAATGGTGAGAGCAGCGTTGCGTGAGCGGCGGGACCGCGTCGAACCTCCGCCGGAGGTGCAAGGTTCGCGCGGAGGTGCCATGCCGGCACGGCATGCCACTGGAGGCGGGTGGACGCACGCGCGTCACGATGCGCATCGTCGAGGTCGAGACGTCGCTGGTGATCGACACGGGCCTGGGCACGGAACTCGCTCAGCCGACCTGGCCAGCGGAGGCTCCACTCGTAG
>SLRS01000111.1 GCA_007130855.1 Trueperaceae bacterium
CGCTCGCCGGCCTCCGGCGCGCCGGCTTCCGGCGCGACGGCGTCCGGCGCGCCGAGCTGAGGCGTGCCGGTACGCGAGAGCGTGTCGCAGCGACCCTTGAACGTGGCACCCTCCTCGATGTCGAGCGATCCTGCCCACACGTCGCCTTCGAGGTGAGCGTCCTTCCAGATCTCCACCTTGCCCGGCACGCGGACGTCGGCCAGCACCCGTCCGAGCACCACCAACGCGGCCGCCTTCACGCTCGATCCCTCGATCAGGCCGTCCTCGGCGACCTCCAGCAGGCCCTCGACCTCGACGTCGCCACGGATCGTGCCGTGGAGCCGCACGCGACCGCTCGCCTGCAGTGCTCCGGTCACCACGGTGCCGTGCTGGAGGTACGTGAAGCGCTCGCGCTGAGCGCCGGCCGGCTCGCTCGGAGTCGTGTCGCGCACGCGTCGGTTCCGTCGGAACACGGTGACCTCCTGATGCCCGCTACCAGGCACGCGTGGCCCAGCCGCCATCGCTAACGCATGGCGCCACCGGTCGGTTGTACCACGCAGGGCGGCGCCGGCGAGGAGCCGGGCTTCCATCTCGTTGTGACGCGCATCCGAGCGTCGTATCGTGGTCGTCATGGAGAGCGCCAGGGTCGTCCTGGTCACGAACGTCGGCCAGGGATTCGGGCGGGCGGTCGCCCTGTCGTATGGGCACGCCGGCTTCGACGTGGTCTGTGCCGACCCTGACGTCGACCTCGCCTCCAAGACGGCCGCCGAGGTCGAGGAGGTCGGCGGGCAGGCCATCCCCGTCCAGGCCGACATGACCTCGCTGCTCGACGTGCGCTCGACCTTCGCCAAGGTGTTCGAGATCTTCGGGGTGCTCGGCGGGGTCGTGCACGTGGTGAGCCAAGAGAGCCAGTCGCGCTTCGCCGAGCTCTCCGAGAGTGAGTTCGCCGAGTTGTTGCGCGAGGACGTCACCAGCACCTTCTTGCTGCTACGGACCGCGGAGCGCCTGCTGCGCTCGGGTTGGGTGGTGGTGGTGGCCCCCACGAACGACCCGGAGTACCCGCAGATGGCGGGGGTCCAAGGCGCCATCACCGGCGTCGTGAGCGCGCTCGCCAACGCCCCGGAGCGCTCGCCCTTCCCCGAGATCGCCATCCGCGCGAGCGACGTCTCCGATCCGGAGCCGCCCGGCGAACGTCCGCGCATCAACGTGGTGGTGCCATCGCGCACGGCCTCCGACCCGCGCAGCGATGCGGCGCTCGTGCACGCGGTGCGCTACCTCGGCTCGGCGGCCGCGCAGGGGCTCCGCGGCACCGTCGTGCCGGTGCAGCTGCCGCCGCCACCCAAGGTCATCGAGACGCTGCTGCCGGAGGTGCAGGCGGCGCTGGACGACACGGTCCGTCAGGGCGACCTCGACGACGACGCAGCCCTCCCCTACGAGGCACCGTCCCAGGCGCAAGACGACGACGTGCTGCGCGAGGCCGGCCTCGACGACCAGACGCTGGCGCTGGCCGCCGCCGGGATCGCGCGCCTCGAGGAGGATGCCTACGAGGCCGCGGCCCGCGAGGAGAGCACCTCCGACCGCGCGGTGGTGGTGCGGCAGCGCGCCCCGCACAAGGGCGGCTGGCAACGGTGAAGTGCCCGTTCTGCTCCAGTGACGACACGCGCGTGGTCAACTCGCGCCCCTCGGACGAGGGCGCGGCCATACGGCGTCGGCGCGAGTGCAACGCGTGCCACCGGCGCTTCACCACGTACGAGCGGGCCCAGTTCGAGGCGCTGATGGTCCGCAAGCGCTCGGGGCGGCGCGAGGTGTTCGATCCCGACAAGCTGCTCGCCAAGCTGTCGATCGCCTGCAACAAGCGTCCGATCAGCGACAAGCAGTTGCGGGCCTTCGCCTACGGCTTCGAGGACGACGTCTCGCTGCCGGAGATCAGCAGCGAGGAGATCGGCCGCCGCACGCTCGCGTTCCTCAAGCGTCTCGACGACGTGGCCTACATCCGATTCCTCTCGGTCTACCGCGATTTCGACTCGGTGGACCGCTTCATCGAGGAGATCCGGCAGCTCGGTGGCGACCGCGGCACCGCCACGCAGCCGACGCTCGACGAGCTCGCCGAGGAGAGCGAGCGCTCACGCTGAGCTGCGGGCGTGCCGCGGCAGCTCGCGTGACCTTGTTGCAGCCGGGCTGCTGTGCTAGCATCGCGTTTGGTCTCGCGACCGTCGGTTCGGCGTCACCACCGCCACCCCCCCGATCATCCCGACGGCGACACCTCTGCGAAAGGTGCGTTGACGCATGAGTACGTACTTCCCGAAGGAGCCCCAGAACGACTGGGTCCTGGTCGACGCCGCGGGTCAGACCGTGGGCCGGCTCGCCACCCAGATCGCCAGCGTGCTCCGTGGCAAACACAAGCGCGACTTCACCCCGAACCAGGCGGGCGGCGACTTCGTCGTCGTCGTGAACGCCGAGAAGGTGGTCTTCACCGGCAACAAGCTCGAGCAGAAGGTGTACACGCGCTACACCGGCTATCCGGGCGGCCTCAGGACCACGACCGCCGGCGACATGTTGGCGAAGCACCCCGAGCGCGTGCTCGAGAAGGCGGTCTGGGGCATGCTGCCCAAGACCCGCATGGGCCGAAAGTTGATCCGCCGTCTCAAGGTGTACGCCGGTGAGGCGCACCCGCACGCAGCGCAACAGCCCGTGCAGATGGAGCTCCGCTAAATGGAACAGTATTACGGCACCGGACGCCGCAAAGCGGCCGTAGCGCGGGTCTTCCTGCGCCCCGGCAGCGGTCGCATCACCGTGAACGGCAAGGAGTTCCAGGACTACTTCCGCGGGATCCTGGTGGGTGTGCAGGCACTCGAGCCGCTCAAGGTGACCAACACCGCGGGCCGCTACGATGCTCTCATCACCGTGGCCGGCGGGGGCCCGAGCGGCCAGGCCGACGCCATCAAGCTCGGCGTCGCTCGCGCCCTGCTGAAGGTCGATCCGAACTTCCGCCCCTCGCTCAAGGGTGGCGGCTACCTGTCGCGCGACGCCCGCGTGGTCGAGCGCAAGAAGTACGGCCTCAAGAAGGCCCGCCGCGCACCGCAGTTCAGCAAGCGCTGATCCGGAGCCCTTTCGGACGCCACGTGGCTGGCCCGGTGACCTCGGTCCCGGGCCAGCCTTCGTGCCGGGCCGCGCCGGGGCACCGAGCGAGTCGTCGGGAGGCACCACCACATGGACCTGCTGCAAGCCACCCTCCTCGGCATCGTCCAGGGGCTGACGGAGTTCCTGCCGGTCTCCAGTTCCGGGCACCTGGCGCTGGCGACCTACCATCTGGGCTGGGGCGAGGGGCTGCCGCTGTGGATCGGCGTCGCCACCAACACCGGCACGCTGCTCGCGGTGCTGGTGTACCTGCGCCGCGACGTGGCGGTCGCCGTCAGCGGCTTCGCGCGCGGGCTCGTGTCGGCACCGGCGCGGCGCGAGGAGGGTTGGCGCATGGCGCTGTTGGTGATCGTCGGCTCGGTCCCGACCGCCATCATCGGCATCGGGCTGCGCCCGGTGTTCGAGCAGCTCGGCCACGCGCTGCCCGTCTCGCTGGCGCTCATCGTCACCGGCTTCGTGCTGTGGACGGCGCCGCGTGGCGGCGTCAAGGACAGCGTCGCGCGCCTCACCTTCCGCGACGCCTTCTTCGCCGGCGTCGCGCAGGGCATGGCCGTGGTCCCCGGCATCTCCCGTTCGGGGGCCACGATCGCGATGCTGCTGTGGCGCGGCGCAGCGGCCGACATCGCGCCGCGGCTGTCGTTCCTGATGTACCTCGTGGTGTCGTTCGGGGTGATGGTCCTGGAGGCCGACACCGTGTTCCGCGAGCAGATCCTCTGGGGCGAGCTCGTGGCGATGACGGTGGCGTCGTTCGTGGTCGGCTTCTTGGCGCTGCACGTCTTGTTCGCGGTCCTGCGGCGGGGCCGCTTCCGCGTGTTCGCGCCCTACGTCTGGGCGATCGCGGCCTTCACCCTGGTCCGCATCGCACTCGGCTGAGCCAGAGGCGTCCCGACGCTATGATGCTCAGATGATGTGAAGGAGGCGCCCATGTCCGTCGTGACCCGCATCGCTCCCTCGCCGACAGGTGACCCGCACGTCGGCACGGCGTACGTCGGCCTGTTCAACTACGTGCTCGCGCGCCGCCACGGCGGCCGTTTCGTCTTGCGACTCGAAGACACCGACCGGCAGCGCTACCAGCCGGAGGCCGAGGCTCGTGTCCTGCAGATGCTCGAGTGGCTCGGCCTGCGCGCCGACGAAGGGCCGGGAATCGGCGGATCGCACGGTCCTTACCGCCAGAGCGAGCGGCTGGAGCACTACCACGCGCATGCCGAGCGCCTGATCGACGAGGGCCATGCGTACCGTGCCTTCGAGACGCCCGAGGAGCTCGAGGCGATGCGCCTCGAGCAGCGCCGGCTCGCCCACGATCCGGGGTACGACGGCCGTGGCCGCAACGTACCCGTCGCGGAGCAGGCGCGCCGTGCCGCCGCCGGCGAAGCGCACGTGGTGCGCCTGCGCACGCCCGACGAGGGCGACACGGCCTTCCACGACCTGCTGCGCGGCGAGGTGCGCATCCCCAACGCCGAGATCCGCGACACCGTACTGCTCAAGTCCGACGGTTACCCCACCTACCACCTCGCGGTGGTGGTCGACGACCACCTGATGGGTGTCACCCACGTCATGCGAGCCGAGGAGTGGGTCACCTCCACCCCGATCCACGTGCTGCTGTACCGCGCCTTGGGCTGGGAGCTGCCCACCTTCGTGCACCTGCCGCTGCTGCGCAACCCCGACGCCAACAAGACCAAGATCTCCAAGCGCAAGATGGACACCTCGGTCGAGAGCTACCGCGCCCAGGGCATCCTCAGCGAGGCACTGCTCAACTTCCTGGGCACCATGGGCTGGAGCATGCCCGACGGCCGCGAGATCTTCTCGCTCGACGACATGATCGCAGCCTTCGACCCGACGCGCATCTCGCTCGGCGGCCCGGTCTTCGACCTCAAGCGGCTGCGCCACCTCAACGCCCGCTACCTGCGCGACGTGCTCAGCGTCGAGGCGCTGGCCGAGCGCGTGCAGCCCTGGCTCGAGGAACGCGAGCTGCGCGCGGCCGACGAGGACTACCTGCTCGACGCGCTCGACCTGGTGCGGCCGAGGGCCGAGACCCTCGTCGAGCTGGTCGACCAGCTGACCCCCTTCCTGGTGGAGCGCATCGCCTACGACGTCGATGCGCGCCGCCGCCTGGCGGCCGGCCAGGCCTACCTCGAGGATCTGGAGCGCGCCTTCGCCGCCCTGGAGTGGTTCGACGACGACGACGTCGACGAGCTGCTGCGCAGCTACGTGCAGCGTCAAGCCGTGCCCATGGGCAAGGTGATGATGCCGCTGCGCGTGGCGCTCACCGGTACCACGCAGGCACCCGGCGTGGTCGACCTGGTGGTGGTCATGGGCAAGGATCGGACCCTGGACCGGATCGGCCAGGCGCTCCAGGCGATCAGCGAGGGGCTACCGGACGACGACCCCGACCGACTCAAGGCCGAGGCCGAGGCGGCCGCCAAGGAGGAGGCCCGCGCCAAGCGCAATCGCCGCCCCCTGAACGCCGCGGGACGGAGCTGAGGTGGCCTGGTTCGACCGCCTGCGCGACGGCCTGAGCAAGACGCGCGCCGCGATCCTCGGTGATGCGCCCGCGAGCGAGCAAGGCACCACGGCCGCGACGGCGACGTCGGAGGCGCCGAGCGGGCCGGGAGCGCGCCCGCCCCGCCCCGCGCGCCCCGCGCGCGACTGGGAGATGGACTGGGACGATCTCGAACTGGCACTCATCGGAGCCGACGTCGGCGCCCGTATCGCCGCCGAGGTGGTGAGCGAGGCGCGCCAGGAGCGCGAGCGCGGTGCGAGCTTCCGCGACGCGCTCGAGAAGGCGCTGCTCGGTCAGCTCGAGCGCGACGAGATGCGTCAGAAGCTGCGGCGCGTGGGCTTCGATCTCGACGTGACCCGCCGGATGGTCGAGCCCGCAGGCAAGGTCTTGATGGTGGTCGGTGTGAACGGGGTCGGCAAGACGACCACGATCGCCAAGCTCGGTCGCTACTGGGCCGGGCACGGCAAGCAGGTGCTGTTCGCCGCGGGCGACACCTTCCGCGCCGCCGGGAGCGAGCAACTCGCGGTCTGGGGCGAGCGGCTCGGGATCCCCACCGTCACGGCCGAGAGCGGCAGCGACACGGCGGCCTTGGCGTTCGACGCCGCCCAGCGGCGCATCGCGCGCGGCGCCGACCTGCTCATCGTCGACACGGCCGGGAGGCTGCACACCAAGCACAACCTGATGGAGGAGCTCAAGAAGGTCAAGCGCGTCATCGCCAAGGCCGACCCCGGCGAGCCCAAGGAGATCTGGTTGGTCCTCGACGCGGTCACCGGCCAGAACGGGCTGGAACAGGCGAAGCGCTTCCACGACGCCGTCGGCCTCACCGGGGTGGTGGTCACCAAACTCGACGGCACCGGCAAGGGCGGGATCTTGCTGCCGATCGCGCGCGAGCTCGGGCTGCCGATCCGCTTCATCGGAGTGGGCGAGCAAGCCGACGATCTCCAGCCCTACGACGCCGCGGCGTTCGTTCGGGCGCTGTTGGACGCGCCCGCGCCGGCCTGAACGCGCGCATGCACGAGGCGGACGACGCGCCCGTCCTGGTGCTGGCCGCCACCGCGATGGAGCTGGCACCGCTGCGGGCGGCGCTGCGCGACAAGGCGCTCCGCCCCGGAACCTGGGACGTGCTGGAAGAGGGGCGGCTCGGTTCGCTGCGGGTGGTGCTCGGCGCCACCGGCATCGGCAAGGTCAACGCCGCGGCGGGCCTGCTGGCGGCGGTCTCGGCCTGCGCGCCGCGCGCCGCGATCCAGGTCGGCGTCGGCGGGGCCTACCTCGGCAGCTTCCTGTCGAACGCGATGGTGGCGGCGGCCAGCGAGGAGCTGCAGCTCGACTTGGGGTTGCGGCGTGCCGACGGCGGCTGGGAGGGGCTCGCGGCGCTCGGCTTCGCGGCCACCCCGGAGCGGCTCGGCCGTCCGGCGCGCACCAATGTCGTGCCCACGCACGCCGGCCTGCAGGCGGCCCTGGCGGAGGTGATCGGACTGCCACTGCTGCGCTTCGCCACGCTCGACGCCGTGACCGCCGATATCGATGTCGGCGCCGCGATGCAAGCCGAGTACGACGTCTCCATCGAGAGCATGGAGGGTGCGGCCGCGGCCCAGGTGGCCGATCGGCTCGGGCTCCCGTTCGCCGAGGTGCGTGGCGTGTCGAACCTGGTGGGCGAGCGCGACAAGCGTCTGTGGGATCTGCGCGGCGCCGTCGAAGGCAGTTGCCGGGCGGTGCGCAAGCTCCTGCTGGGATGGCACGAACACCCGGCCACAGCCGCGCTGGTGGGGTCTGGTGTCCCGCATGGCTCGTGATACGCTTCACGCATGCCACTCGCCACTGGACTGGACATCCTGCAAGCCGCACGCGCCGGAGGGTACGGCGTCGGTGCCTTCAACACCAACAACATGGAAATCACCCAGGCGATCCTCGAGGCGTCCGAAGCGACGCGGTCGCCGGTGCTCGTCGCGGTCTCCGAGGGCGGCCTGAAGTACGGCGGCAAGCCACTGATCGACATGGTCCTCGCCATGGGTCGCGAGGCGAGCGTCCCGGTCTGCCTCCATCTCGATCACGGCAGCTCCTTCGAGAGCTGCCTGCGCGCCATTCGTATGGGCTTCACCTCGGTGATGATCGACAAGTCGCACGAGGACGAGGACGTCAACGTGGCCGAGACCAAGCGCGTGGTCGACGCCGCGCACGCCGCCGGGGTCACGGTCGAGGCCGAGATCGGCCGGCTGGGCGGGGTCGAGGAGCACGTGGTGGTGGCGCAGGAGGATGCCATCCTCACCAAGCCCGACGAGGCCGAGCGCTTCATGCGCGCCACCGGGGCCGACTACCTGGCCATCGCCTGCGGCACGTCGCACGGCGCCAACAAGGGCAAGGGGCGCCCGTACATCGATCACAAGCGCATCCGCGAGATCGCTGCGCTGCTGCCGATGCCGCTGGTGATGCACGGCGCTTCGGGCGTGCCGAGCGCGCTGGTCGAGCGGCTGAACGCGGCCGGCGGGCAACTCGCGGACGCCTCCGGGATCCACGAGGACGACGTGCGCGAGGCCGTGAAGCACGGCATCGCCAAGATCAACACCGACACCGATCTGCGACTGGCGCTCACCGTGGCCGTGCGCGAGGTGCTGGCCAGCAAGCCCAAGGAGTTCGATCCGCGCAAGATCCTGGGCCCCGCGCGCGACCTGATGCGCGAGGTGATCACGGAGCGGATGCAGGTGTTCGCGTCGGCCGGCAAGGCCTGACCGGGCGAGCGCGCGCGACCCTACGACGCGCCGGCGTCCCGCTCAGCGGGGCGTCGGCGCGGTTTCGTGGCCGATGACGCGGCGCGCGAGCAGTGCCGCGGGGACGAGCGCCAGGAAGGCGACGACCATCGCCGGGGCCAGGCCGACGCCCTCCTGCAGCGCGCCGATACCCACGTACAGCAGGCCCGCGGTGCCCCACGTGAAGCCCATCAGCAGGCCCGAGGCGGCCCCCATCGCCTGCGGCGCCAGGTCCTGCGCGGCCACCACCATCAGCGGCAGGCCGGCGTTGACGAGCGCGCCGGCTGCGGCCACGCTCAGGAAGTAGAGCGGCGTCCCGGGCGTGAGCAGGAACAGCACCCCGAACGGCACGAGCGAGACGAGCATGCTGGTGGTGATCAGCAGCGAGCGCGACACGCGCCGCTCGAGCGCCCCGGCCACGATGCCGCCGAGGGCCGCCGAGAGGCTGAACAGCGTCAGCGTCCAGAACAGCACCGGGCTGTCCGGCGATACCCCGTGGCGGGCCACCAGGTAGAGCGGCATGGCGTTGAGGAAGGTGACGAACGAGATCGCCCGCAAGATCCCCGACGCCGCCAACACGCCGACCGGACCGCGCAGCAAGGACAGGTCGAGCAGCGGTGGCCAGGGACTCCCGCGCTGCCGCGGCTGGGCCGGGACGAACGCGACCAGCGCCAAGCCACCGAGCACCCCCGGGATCATCAGCAGTGGGCTGAGCGACAGGTTGCCGGTCACCAGCAGCCAGCCGATCACGAGCGGGCCCAGCGCCACGCCCACGGTGCCGCCGGCACTGAAGACGCTCATCACCAGGCCCTTGCGCTGCCCGCCGATGCTGCGCGCGATGCCGGTCCCGGCCGGATGGAACGCGGCCGATCCGAGCCCGCCCACGAGCAGGATCACGAACAGCAGCCAGGGCGACGGCGCCACCGCCATCAGGCTCAGCAGCGACGAGCTGGTCATCACCCCGAGCGCGGCCATCCGCCGCCGGCCCCAGCGATCGACCAGCACGCCGAACACGGGCTGGGTCACCGACGAGCTGAACGAGAGCGTGGCGACGAACAGCGCCAACGCCGTCTCGCTGAGGCCGAACCGGGCCTGGACGGTGGGGAGCAGGGCCGAGAGCATGCCCGCGAAGGCGTCATTGGTGGCGTGCACGACCACGAGCAGCGCCGAGACACCGAGCGCCGTCCCCGCCGTCACGCGTGCAGGGGGCGCGGCGGTCACGCGGCGATTCTACCCGGGGTCGCCGGCGCGGTCGCGGCGCCGAGGGCAGCGGACCTGCGCGGCCCCTACCCCACCTCGCTGCGCCGCCGCGGGGTCACGAAGACGGTGCGCTGGCGGGCGTAGTGGACCGCGCCGGCGGGCATGCCCTTGGACCGCCAGACGTCCTTGCGCGAGGCGTAGTCGACCGCGACGTTGTCGCTCTGGCCGGCCTCGCTGTGGCCCGCCGCCAGTTCGGCGGCGAAGCGCACCGTGTCGAAGGGGACCTCGCGGCCCTCCGAGCGGACGATCACGTGCGCTCCATGGTAGCCCTGCGCGTGCAGCCACACGTCCTCGCTGCGGGCCACCGCGAACGTGACCAGGTCGTTCTCGCGCGCGCTGCGTCCGATGACGACCTCGAACCCGTGCGGATCGCGCACGCGCAGGCCCGGAGGCTCCCGGCGCCGGTCGCGCGGCGCCCGCGACGGCGCCGCCAAGGAGGCCAGGGCGTCGTCGTCGAGCTCGTCGACGCGCTCCAGGTCGGCCTCGACCCGCGCCAGCTCGGCGGCGGCCTGTTCGGCGCGGGCCCGCGCGCGCTCCGCGCGCGCCTCGCGCTTACGGGCGCGATCGTAGCGGCGCCGCGCGTTGGCGGCCACATCGAGCTCGGGC
>SLRS01000004.1 GCA_007130855.1 Trueperaceae bacterium
GCGAGGTCGGCGTCTCGAAGTAGCCGAACAAGGTACCGTCGGGCGCCAGGAACAGCGAGTAGTTGTGCCAGGACGCGGCCCGCAGCGCCTCGAGCATCTCGGGCCACACCTCGCGGTGCCGCTCGACGTAGGTGTCGATCAGTGCCGGCTTGACCTTGAGCGTGAAGCCGACGCGGGTCATCGGCGACCGGACTCCGCGCGCCGTTGCCACCAGTGCCGGTCCGAGGGCGGACCGGGTCGGCGGCGTCGCGGCGTGCTCGCGACGGTGGCTGCGGGATCGGGGGTTGCTGGTCGGGGCATCGTCACCTCCGTGTGCGATCGCTGCCGTGGTGCGCGCTCACGATCGGCAGGCCAGCCATACCACCATTCGTGCTCGGATCGGTGCGGGTCCACGCGCGGCCTGCTGCGCGCCTCCTCGGCGCTCGCCCGTCCGCGGCCGAGTGCTCCGCCTCGAGCGGTACGGACGTCCCTGGCGCGCATCCACGGCCTCGTCGACCGTGTGGGGAGCGGCCGGGCCGTGGGCCGGCCGGCACGGACCGTGGGCCAGCCGGGTCGGGCCGTGGGCCAGCCTCGGGAAGGGAGTCGAGGAATGGCGTACCTGACGTTCACCGCACTGTTCGTGCTGGCTCATGTGGTGGCCTACGTCACGGCGGGGGCGATCACCTATCCGCTGGTGTACAAGGGCTGGCACGGCGGCGAGGGTTCGCTCTACGGTGCCTTCCTGCGCGACATGACCGACGAGCGCGAGCGTCGCCGCAACGGGCTGCTGCTGCTCCCGACGCAGGTGGCGCGGGGTGTGCTGATGTCGCTGGTGCTCTACCCGGTGCTCGGCGCCTTGGGCGAGCTGGGTCCCGGACTCCAGTTCGTCTTCATGGCCGGCCTCATGTACGTCTACACCGACCTTGCGGCCGCCACGCCCTTCTCGAACACCATCGAGGGCATCCTCTACATGAAGCCGCACATCATCCGCCGTGCCTTCTGGCCCACTCAGCTCGAAGCGCTCATCTACGCGCTCTTGATGGGTCTGGCGGCCGCCTGGTTCGTGTTCTGATGCGAGCGTCCCCGCGCCAGCCGCCGCGCGTGACGCGGAGCCCCGCCAGGAGCCTTGCCCTGCGCCTCGTCCTGGGCCTCGGCCTGCTCGCGGCCTGCGCCCCGAACCCACTCGCCACCCTCCCGCGCGGCGACTGGGAACTGGTCGCGAGCGGCGAGACGGTGCGCTACTACGTCCTGCGCGGCCACGCGCCGGTCGCCCCGCCCGAGCTCGCCGTGGCGCGCCTGGAGGCCTTCCTGGACGATGTCGGGGGTGCCTGGTACGTGCCCGAGGAACTCCACTACTACGCCTTCCCCGACCGCGAGACGCTACGCGCCAAGACCGGTTGGGACGCCACCGGACGCGCCATCCTCGACCGCGACGCGGTCGTGAGCATCTACGCGGCCGACGCGCACGAGGTGGCGCACGTCCTCACCGCCCCGCACGGCCGTCCACTGCGGCTGGCCAACTTCTGGCTCGAGGGCATCGCGATGTACTACACCTGGCCGGAGGTGTACTTCGGCACCGAGGGCGCGGCGGGACGCCCGCTGCGCATCGGCACCTGGTATGGGCGTTCGGTGCATGCGTGGGCCCAAGAGGCGCTGGCGGCGGTCGAGCTCCCGGCCTTGGCGACGCTGGTGCACACGAACGAGGTGTGGCGCATGCTCGACGACGCCATCACCTATCCCGCCGCGGGCTCGTTCACCACCTTCTTGCTGGGCCCGGGCCATCGCGACCAGGAGCGCATCGCCGCGCTGCGCGCCTTCTTCGACGACGCCAACGTCGCGGCCGACCACGCCGCGCTGACCCGGGCGTTCGAGCAGCGCCTTGGGCTGTCGCTCGCCGACGCCGAGACCGCTTGGTTGGCGTTCCTCGTCGACTGGGACGAGGCGTCATTGCGATACTGAACCGCTCGCAGCGACGTGGACGGGCCTCGCGGGTGGTCTATGCTCACTGTGGACACCGCGCCAAACCCGCCTGACGGGTCGGCCCGCCTGTCCTCGAGAGGAGACGCACGCATGCTCGAGACCATCGCCATCATCTTGATCGTCCTGTGGTTGCTCGGCCTGGTGACGGGTACCCTGCTCGGTGGCTTCATCTACGTGCTGCTCGTGATCGCAGTGGTGCTGATCCTGCTGCGCATCATCCGCGGCCGCAAGCCAGCCTAACGCGTCACGGTCGCGCCTCGGCCCGGGCGCGCAGCGTGCGGCCGAGGACCACCGACAAGGCGTGCGAGGCCCCGTCCAACGCGACGCGAACACCGTCGGGCCCGGGCTCGAGGCGCGCCCCGTCGAGTTCGGCCGTGATGGCGCCGGTACGGTCGCCCGACGCCTCCACCCGGATGGCGTACGTGCTGGACCCGATCCGTACGTCGGCCTCGTACCCCTGCCAAGCGGCCGGTAGGCACGGATCGATCACGAGGAACGCCCCCTCGCGGCGGATCCCGAGGATGCCTTCGAGGCCGGCCCGGTACATCCAGCCAGCCGAGCCCGTGTACCAGGTCCAGCCGCCGCGACCGACGTTCGGCGGCACCGAGTAGACGTCTGCGGCGATCACGTAGGGTTCGACCTTGTAGCGCCGCGCGGCCGCGGGCGTGGCGGCGTGGTTGATGGGGTTGACCAACGCGAAGAGTTCGGCGGCCTCGTCGCCACGCCCGAGCTCGACGAAGGCGAGGATCGCCCACATGGCCGCATGGCTGTACTGGCCGCCGTTCTCGCGCAGGCCCGGGGGATAACCCTTGATGTAGCCGGGATCGAGCTCGCCACGGTCGAATGGCGGTGTGAACAGCAGGGCCAGGGCGTCGTCGCGGCGAATGAGGTGCTCCTGGAGCGACGCCATCGCCGTGGCGGCGCGGTCCGGCTCCGCCGCGCCCGACAGCACGGCCCAGGATTGCGCGATGGAGTCGATCCGGCAGGCCTCGCTCTCGCTCGAACCGAGCCAGGTACCGTCGTCGAAGCTCGCACGCCGGTACCAGGCACCGTCCCAGGCCTCGCGCTCGATGGCCGCGAGCAGCGCCTTGCGATGCGCTCTCCAGCGTTCGGCGCGGTCCGGGTCACGACGTTCCGCGTAGGGTTCCAGCAGCGCGATCGCGCGCGCGAGGAACCAGCCGAGCCACACGCTCTCGCCGCGACCCTGCGCGCCGACCCGGTTCATGCCGTCGTTCCAATCGCCCGAGCCCATCAGCGGCAGGCCGCGCTCGCCGGTGAGCTCGATGGCGAGCTCGAGGCCGCGGGCGCAGTGCTCGAACAGCGAGGCCGACTCGTCGGCGACCAGCGGTGCGAAGAAGGCCTCGTGCTCGGCGTCGCCGAGCGGCGGCCCGTCGAGGAACGGCACGATCTCGTCGAGCACCGCGGCGTCGCCGGAGCGCTCGATGTAGGTGGCCGCGGCGTAGGCGAGCCATACGCGGTCGTCCGAGATGCGCGTGCGCACGCCCTGCCCCGAATGCGGCAGCCACCAGTGCTGCACGTCGCCCTCCAGGAACTGGCGGCTCGCGGCCCGCAGCAGGTGGCTGCGGGTCTCGTCGGGGCGCGCGATGGTGAGGGCCATGCCGTCTTGGAGCTGGTCGCGAAAGCCGTACGCGCCGCTCGCCTGGTAGAAGCCCGCACGCGCCCAGATACGGCAGGCCAGCGTCTGGTACAACAGCCAGCCGTTGAGCATCAGGTCCATGGCCCGGTCCGGCGTGCGGACTTGGACGGCGCCCAGGAGCCCCTGCCAGTGGCTCGACACCTCGCCCAGGACCGCGTCGAGATCGGCGTCGCGGAAGCGCGCGACGAGCGCGCGCGCCTCGTCGGCGGAAGCGCCCTCGCCGAGGAACGCCACCACCTCGACGCGCTCGTCCGGCGCGAGCTCGACCACGCGCTGCAACGCGGTGCAGGGGTCGACACCGGCGCCGGTGCGGCCCGAGAGCGGCGGCGCCCGCAGCAGCGAGGTGGGCGCGGCGAGCGAACCGCCGCGACCGATGAACTCGCTGCGGTCCGCCGTCCAGGCGGTCTGGCGACCGCCCATGTCGGCGAAGGCGACCCGGGCGCTGAACGCCGTGCTCCAGGGGTTGCGAACCAGCAGCGCGCCGGTCGCCTGATCGACCTCGGTGGTGATGAATGGCGCCGAGGCGGCGCGCGCGCTGCCGAGCACCCACTCCGCGTAGTGGGTGACCGAGAGCCGGCGCCGCACGCCGGAGCGGTTGTGGAGCGTGAGCCGGGAGATCTTGATCGGCGCATCGGTCGGCACGAACTGCAGCAAGTCGCTGGCGATACCGTGCGCCTCGTGCTCGAAGCGGCTGTAACCGAAGCCATGGCGGGCGACGTAGGTGCCACTGCCGCGGATCGGCTGCGCGGTCGGGCTCCAGAGGTCCCAACGCTCCTCGTCGCGGATGAAGAACGCCTCGCCACTCGGGTCTTCGACAGGATCGTTCGACCACGGCGTGAGCTGGTGCTCGCGGCTGTTCTCGGCCCAGGTGTACCCACTGCCGTCGGTCGAGACCTGGAAGCCGAAGCCCTCGTTGGCGATGACGTTGACCCAAGGCGCCGGCGTCGTGGCACCGTCGTGCAAGACCGTGACGTACTCGCGGCCGTCCTGGGCGAAACCGCCGAGGCCGTTGAAGAACTCGAGCTCGCTCGGGCCGGCGCGCCTTTCGGGCGGTTGCGCCACCGGCGGTCGTGGCCGCGGCGCGAACGAGCGCAGCTGCCGCCGGCGCTCGGGCCTGGCGGGCCGCGGCAGGTGCCGCAGGGCCGTGAGCTGGTTGGCGATGGGTCCGCGTTGGGCCACGAGCACCACCCGGGCGGTGGCATGCAGGAGCGAGCGTGCCTCGCTGGTGAGGCGGTCGGCGCGGAGGGCGTAGACGCTGCCCTGGGCGAGATCGAGGCCGATGCGGAGGCGCGACCGGCTGCTGCGCACGGCGGTGTCGATGGCACCCTGGAGGTCCTGCCGGTACGAGGCGGCGTGCTCGTTGACGATCACGAGGTCGACCACCAGCCGCTTCATGCGCCAGTACTCGTGGGCGCGGAGCAGTTGGCGCACCTGGGCGATGTCGCTGACGTCGGCGATGCGCATCAGCACGATCGGGCGGTCGCCCGAGATGCCGTGGGGCCAGAGCGCGGACTGCGGGCCCGAACCGCGCAAGATCGCTTCGGAGGATGGCCGGAAGGCTGGGTGGGCGTACAGGAGCGGCGCTGCCAGGCGCTGGAAGTCCGCCGCCTCGGCGGCATCGACGCCGATGTGGCGCAGCTGGACCTGCGCTTGTGTCCAGGCCAGCGTCTTCGCCCGCTCGTATGCGCCCTGGGCGCGGTGCATGTCGATCAGGTCGATCAGCTCGGCACGCGATTCGGCGACGAGCGTCCAGAAGGCGACGCGCGCGACGGTGCCCGCGGGGACCCGAAGGCGGTAGCGCAACGAGAAGATCGGGTCGAGCACGGTCCCGACCGAGTTCGTGAGTCGCTTCCCGTCGACGATCGCGGCCGCCGTCGCCACCGAGCGTCCGCGCCCCAGGAAGCGGGCGCGGTCGGTTTCGAACTGCGGCGGTGCACCGATCTCGCCCTCGACGACGGCGACGTGGGCGGCCCACACGGTGGGTTCGTCGGGTGAGCGTCGGCGACGCGTGGCGATCAGGGCGCCGTACTCGGCGAGGAACTCGGTCTGCACGAACATCTTGGCGAAGGCGGGGTGGGCCTGGTCGGCGCCGGGCTCGGTGAGCGCCAGCTCCGCGTACGACGTCACCTCGAGTTCGCGCGGGCGGGTGCCGTTGTTCGCCAGCGAGACGCGGCGTACCTCGCCGTCGTCCTCGCCCGACACCAGCACGCTGAGGCTGGTCGTCAGGGTGCGCTGGCGCCGGACGAACTCCGCGTGGTCCTCGGCGAACTCGATACCCTCGTCGTCGGCGGCACCGCCGATGGGCTGCGCGCACGTGGACCACACCTGGCCGGCGTCGACGTCCCGTAGGAAGACGAACGATCCCCACGGGTCGCGCGTGACGTCCTCGCGCCAGCGCGTCACGGCGATGTCGCCCCAGCGGCTGTAGCCGCCACCGCCGGCCGTGAGCATGACCGCGTAGCGTCCGTTCGAGAGCAGGTGCGTGATCGGCGGACCGCCCACGGATGCCGTGAGGCGCCGCACCGCCCCGGCGGTTGCGGGCGCCGCGTCGACCGACGCCTGCACCACCTCGGCGCGTGGGTGCTCGCGCGCGACGTCGCGCGGCATGCGTTCTTGCAACAGCAGTTCGCTGGCCTTGATGATCGGCTCGCGGTGGAAGTGGTCGCGCATCGCGCCACCTTGCAACGCGTTCGCGAGGCCGACGATGGTCATGCCCTGGTGGTGTGCCATGAAGGCGCGGACGATCGCGAAGCGCTCCTGGGCGGGCAGGCGCGCGCGGGTGAAGTCGATGGCCTCGAAGTAGCCGTAGCGCCCCAGCGCGCCCAGATCTGCCAAGTGTGCGAAGTTCCGGTGCGCGGCGCGGGGGTCGACCATCGCCGCGAGTCCCGTCGCGTAGGGCGCGATCACGAGTTCGTCGCCCAAGCCTCGTTTCAGGCCGAGTCCCGGCACGCCGAAGGTGGAGTACTGGTAGGTGAACTCGAGATCGCGCGCGTAATAGGCAGACTCCGAGATGCCCCAGGGAACCCCGCGCGTGCGCGCGTAGCGGCGCTGGCGCTCCACCACGAGGCGCAGGGTCTGATCGAGCAGGCTGCCGACGGGGGCGCGCATCACCAGCGGCGGCATCAGGTACTCGAACATCGAGCCCGACCACGACACCAGCGCCGACCCGCGCCCCACCGGCGTGGCGTTGCGCCCGAGCCGGAACCAGTGTCGCGTCGCGATGTCCCCCTTGGCGACGGCGAACAGGCTCGCGAGCCGGGCCTCCGAGGCGAGCAGGTCGTAGCAGCCCTGGTCGAGGCGTCGCTCGCTCACCGAGAAACCGATCGACAGCAGCTTGCGCTCCGGATCCAACAGGAAGGCGAAGTCCATCTCCAACGCCATCTGGCGCGCCGCGCGAGCGAGTTCGGTCAGCCGCCGGCGCAACCCCTCCGGATCTTCGGCCAGCGCCTGCCGATCGGCGTCATGCTCGACCACTGCCCAACGCGCCGCCTCGAGCCAGTAGCTGAGCTCGAGCACCGCCTCGTCACCGAGCGAGCGCGCGAGCTCGTCGAGCGCACCGCGCGAGCGCCGCAGCAGCGGAGCGAGCGCCGCCGCCGGCGAGGTGTCGCTCGGTGCGCGCCGCAGCGCCGCGAGGCACGCGTCGAGCAGCTCCGCGAGCTCGGGCCCCGACGAGCGGTCGGCCTCCGGCAACCCGACCAGCGCTTCGCGAGCCAGCCGCAGGGCGTCGGCGACGCCCTCGCGGACGCTCGTCGCCAGCGGCCGTTCCAGCCACGACTCGCAGGCGTTGGCGAAGGCGATCAGATGTCCCGCGAGGTTGCCGCTGTCGACCGAGGAGATGTAGGCCGGCTCGAGCACGCGTAGATCGCGCGTGCCGTACCAGTTGAAGAGGTGGCCCCGGTAGCGCTCCATGCGCTCGAGGGCGGCGAAGGTACCCTCGAGCCGCTCGACCGTGGCGACGGTGCCCGCCCAGCCGAAGTCGCGGGCGGCGACCGCAGCGAGCAAGTAGAGGCCGATGTTGGTGGGCGACGTCCGCTCCGCGATGACCGGCTCCGGATCCTCCTGGAAGTTGTCGGGCGGGAGCATGTGCCGCTCGCCGGTGACGAAGGTCTCGAAGAAGCGCCAGGTGCGCCGCGCGACCAGTCGCAGATCGCGCGCCTCGGCCTCGTTGAGCACCCGCCGGCGGCGTACGCGCGCCGGCCGTCCCGCCCACGTGGCGAGCGCCGGCGCGAGCGTCCACGCCAGCACGCACGGCACGACCAGCACCGCGGACGCCGGGTCTACGGTGAGCGCGACCAGTCCGAGTGCGAGCGCGAGCAAGGTCCCTCCGGCCATCTGCCGGTACGAGCCGAGGACCCGCAGGCGCGGACTGAGCGAGGCCTGCGCCGCCGTGGTCCACTCGAGCAGGCGTCGCCGCGTCAGGTACAGCCGCACCAGCGTGCGCGCGATGGCGTCGACCATGCTCCAGGCCCGGTCCGCCAGGAACGCGAAGCCCATGAGTGTCTGCAGCGTCGCCTGCCACAGCTCGCTCCCTAGGCGGGCGAGCTGGTGCCGCAGGCGCACGTCGGCGCGGCGAGGCCGTGACGCCGTCATGCTGGGGAGGAACAGCGGCGCGGCGAGCGAGGCGAGCAGCAACAGTGCGGCCACGGCGCCGCCCGGTTGGGGGAGCAGCCAGGAGAGCACGAACCCGGCGAAGGCGGCGGGGGCGAGCAGCGAGCGGCGCAGGTTGTCGAGCATCTTCCAGCGACCCAGCGGGCCCAGGCCCACGGCGCCGCGATCGGCGCGCATCACCCAGGGAAGGAGCTGCCAGTCGCCGCGCGTCCAGCGGTGCTGGCGCTTGGCGGCCACGTCGTAGCGCGAGGGGAAGTCCTCGATCACCTCGACGTCGCTGGCGAGTCCGGCTCGCGCGAACACCCCTTCGAAGAGGTCGTGGCTCAGCAGGCTGTTCTCGGGGATGCGGTCGGCCAGCGCGGCCTCGAAGGCGTCGACGTCGTAGATGCCCTTGCCGGTGTACGACCCCTCGCCGAACAGGTCCTGATAGACGTCGGAGACGGCGAAGGCGTAGGGGTCGATGCCGCCGGCGCTGGAGAAGAGCCGCTGGAAGAACGAGCGGTCGGCGCCCATGGGCAGCGCCGGCGTCACCCGCGGTTGCATGATGCCATAGCCGTCCACCACGCGCTGGCGCGCCTCGTCGAAGCGCGGGCGATTCAGCGGGTGCGCCATCTTGCCGACCAGGCGCAGGGCCGTATCACGCGGGAGCTGGGTGTCGGCATCGAGCGTGAGGACGTAGCGCACGCCCGCGGGCACCCATGGCGGCCGCTCGTCGACGGGGACGAAGGAGGTGTCGTCTGCCCCGCGCAAGAGGCGGTTCAGTTCGTGCAGCTTGCCGCGCTTTCGCTCCCAGCCCATCCACACGCCCTCCCCGGGGTTGAAGAGGCGGCGCCGGTGCAGCAGTACGAAGCGTGCACCGGCGGGGCCGGGGCCATGTTGACGGTTCAGCGCAGCGATGCCCTCGGCGGCGAGCGCCAGCAAGCGCTCGTCGCCCTCCACGACCGGTCGGTCTGCGTCCGTGTAGTCGCTCAGCAGGGCGAACGTGAGGTCGCCGCCGCCGCTGGCGAGGTAGTGGACCTCGAGCCGCTCGATCTGCTCGCGCAGGTCCTCCTCGTTCACCAGCAGCGTGGGTACCACGACCATCGTTCGCAGCGCTTCGGGTACGCCGCCCTTGAGCTCGAGCGCGGGCAACGGCACCGCCTGGGTGAGCCAGGCCACCGTCCGGTTGACGCTCGCCGTCGCCACCTCGGAGGCCGGCACCAGCGCCAGCAGCGCGAACAGCGCCAGGAGGGGCGCGCTCACGCCGGAGGCGGCGAGCAGCCACAGCGCGATCGCCAGCGTAACCAGCGATGACGCCACGATCACGCCGACGTAGCCTGCAACGCCGAGGCCGGCGACCGCACGGCGGACGCGTTCCCCCAAGGGGGGGCGGAACCCCAGCGAGCGCTCGAGGGCCCACCTGCCCTCACCGATCAGGTGATAGCCCGGATCGCCGACGCGCGCCGCATCGAGCGCGTCCTCCGCTCCGCTGGCGGCCGCGCGAGCGGCCTGCACCACGTGGTCGACCACCTCGAGCTCGGTGGACGGGGAGCCGCGCGCCACCGCCTCGACGGCGCGCCGGTAGCGGTCGCGCGTGGCCAGGTCCAGCGACGCGAAATCGGAGGCCTCGCGCAACTTCTCGTCGACGAGGCTGACGCGCTCGAAGACTTCCGCCCAGTCGAGGCCCGACAGCAGCCGCATGCCGGTGATCACGTTCCGCACGGTGACGTTCGCCGTGCCCTGGAACTGCTGCGCTCGTTGCACCACCGCCTCGACGCTCACACCCTGCTCCGCGAGCCGCTCGTCGAGCCACTCGACGGCCGGCATGGTGTCGGGATCGAGGTCGCGCAGGCGTCGCGCCAACTGCGCGGCGAAGTGCACCGGCAGGCGCCTCGAGGGCCGCCGGCTGATCTCGGCCTCCAGGGCCTGGCGTGCCTGCCCCGGCGTGAGCAGCGCATCGGCGAAGGCGTCGGCTTCCGCGCGTTGCGCATGGTCGGCCATGATCTGGTCGGCGAGCCGCCGCAGGTTCTCGATCAACACGATCCGCAGCATGAGCGGTATCGCCCACAACTCACCGATCGTCAGCGGCTGTACCTCTTGGTACGCGACGATGTAGCGCCGCAGCGCCTCCGGATCGATGTGGCTGTCGCTGTGCGCCACGTACGCCCAGGCGAGGCCGAACACCCGCGGATACCCGGCGAAAGGGCCGCCGGCGAGCTTCGGAAGTTGCCGATAGTAGGTCGGTGGCAGGCCGTCGCCCACCGTTCGGAGCAGCTCCTCGACCACATGGTAGTTGTCGAGCAGCCACACGGCGGCGGGTGCCACCTCGAAACCACGCTCGAGCTGCGCGGCGCTGGCGCGATAGCTCGCCAGCAACACCTTCGCGTCGTCGGCCACCCGCCTCCGCAAGGAGAGCACGTCGGGCACCCGGGCCGTGACGGTCTGGGCTTCGGCCAGCGTTCGCGCGTGCTGCTCGAGCCGCTCGACGCCGAAGATCTCTGCGCGCACCGCGCCCCGCTCACGCCACAGCGCAGCGGGCGCTCGGTGGCCCGGGGCCCCAGGCAGCGTCGCCGTCATGATGGGCTGGATGATGTGCTGACTGGGTGATCCCGGCTCGCGGGAGGCGAGCATGCACCCGTCGCGATCGGCCTCACCCCGCGCGGGCCTCGCAGCCCGACGGCGCCAATCGGGTCAGCCGCCGAGTACGCCCGCTCGATCTCCATGCGGCACGATACGTCGCGGCTCGCGTGTCCCAAGTATCTGGACGGATGGAGCAGCGCCGGACGCCGCGACGGCCTTCATCCGGGTCGGCGGCATCTCACCTGGGCGCATGGCACGCTCGCCCTCGAACGGAGCGCCGGTCACGGCGCGGTACGCGCGCGGCGGCCGCGCACGACGGGCGCCGTTCGAGGAGGTAGCAACATGCGCAAGACCGTCATCTCCCTCGTGGCACTGGCCCTGGCGCTCGGCGCGACCACTGCGCACGCGCTCGGCGAGGGCGAGATCATCGTCACCGGAACCGGCACCGTGTGGGCGGAACCCGACCAGGCCGTGGTGGAGTTGGGCTGGTCGGGGGTGGACGCGGAGGTGGGCGAGGCCGTTGCCCAGGGCAACGCCGCCATCGCCGCGATCCGTGGCGCCGCCGAGGCCCTCGGGATCGATCCGCTCGACGTTCGTACGACGGGCTTCTTCGTGTGGCGCGAGGAGCGCTGGGACGAGCGCGGCGAGCCGCGCATGGTCGGTTACCGCGTCAGCCATACGCTGCAGGTGGTGGTGCGCGACGTCGACACGGTTGGCGCGTTGATCACCGTGGCGACCGAGGCGGGTGCGAACCAGGTCGGCGGCATCACGTTCACGGTTGCCGACCGCGAGGCCATCGAGCAGGAGGCGCGGGCGGCCGCGTTCGCGGCGGCGCACCAGCGTGCGCGCGAACTCGCCGAGCTCGCCGGCCGGACACTCGGTCCGGCGGCGCGGATCGAGGAGGTGAGCCGCGGCACGCCCGGGCTGATGGAGTCGACGCTCGACATGGGCGGCCGCGGTGGCGCGCCGGTCGCGGCCGGCCGCCATGCGGTCGAGGTGGTCGTGCGGGTCACCTTCACCAGCGCCGACTGACGCCAGCAGCGCGCCAACGGCGCACACTGCTCACGCGCGCCAACGGCGCACATCTGCTCACGTTCGAAGCATTCGGCAAAGATGACCGGGCAGCCCACGACGTTCGTACGCTGCCCGGTACCGTGGGGCTCGACCTCACCCGGGGGATGGCTGCCTAACGGTCACGAAGGCACTGCTGGTTCGCGACAGCACGAAGGCTCAGAAACCCCCGGGAGCAGCCGGTGCCGCGGGTGCCGCGGGGTCCACGGGTTCCGTGGCGGCGGGAGGTGGCTCGAGTTGCGCGCGCATGTCGTCGAGCAGCGCCCGCGTCTCGACGAGCTCGGCGCGCACCTCTTCGAGCAGCGCCTGCGCCTCGCCTTCACTGTCCTGGCGCGCGTCTTCGACCATGGCATCGACGTTGTCGAGTCGCTGCTCGAGCATCGTGACGCGGTCGCGAAGGGCGTCGGCTTCTGCTCGGTCCAAGCCGCCGCCGTTGCAGGCCGCAAGCCCGAGGCCCAGCACCAGCACGGCAGCGATCGAGAGGCTCATTCGATTGGAACGTTCGGTCTTCGTCAACATGCGTGCTCCCTTCCAGCGATGTCGGGTGAGGGGCTACTTGGCATGATAACCGAACGTGCCCACGAACCTGTTGTGCGGAGTAACCACTGCTTCCTTCGCTCCACACGCATTGCCGAGAGCGACCGTGGCCCTCGGGGCGGGCATCTCGTAGCATGGGAGCAACCCGCCACCCATCGTGGGGTCGGTGGCAAGGAGGTCGTCATGGCCCATCGTGCGCTCCGCTGGGGCGTCCTCGGTAGCGCCAACATCGCCCGCAAGGCCGTGATCCCGGCCATCCGTGACGCCAGCGCCAACGAGCTGATCGCCGTGGCGAGCCGCGATGTCGCGCAGGCCGAACGGTTCGCGCGCGAGGTAGGCGCGGAGCGCGCCCACGGCGGCTACGAGGCGTTGCTGGCCGACCCGGAGGTGGAGGCGGTCTACCTTCCGCTGCCCAACGCCTTGCACGCCGACTGGGCGCTGCGCGCCCTGGAGGCCGGCAAGCACGTGTTGTGCGAGAAGCCGCTGGCGACCAGTCCCGCCGAGTGTCGCCGCCTGTACGCCGCCGCCGACACCGCCGGGCTGCAACTGATGGAAGCGTTCATGTACCGCCACCATCCGCGCACGCAGCGAGTGCTGGAGTTCGTCCACGGTGGTGAGCTCGGCGCGCTGCGCTGGCTGCAGGCGAGCTTCTCGTTCACGGTGAGCGACCCCGCGAACGTGCGGCTCAGCGCGGCGCTCGCCGGCGGCGCGCTCATGGACGTGGGCTGCTACGCCGTCGACGTGGCACGGGCCATCGCCGGCGAGGAACCGCTCCAAGCGCAGGCACACTCGATCATGACGCCGAGCGGCGTCGACGAGACGCTCATCGGGAGCCTGTGCTTCCCCGGCGGCGTGGTCGCATCGATCGCCTGCTCGCTCGCCGCCGTGCGGACCGAGTCGTACGAGGTGGTCGGCAGCGAGGGAAGCCTGCGCGTCACACGCGCGTTCGTGCCGGGGCGCGAGCCCTGCCAGGTGCGGCTCGAGCGCCCCGGCGGCGAGGTCGAGCAGTTGAGCTTCGCGGGCGTCGACCAGTACCGCCTGATGGTCGAGGCGTTCGAGCGCGCGGTGCGCGGCGACGAACTGCCTGCCCTCGGGCAGGACGGCGCGCTGAACCTGCGGGCGATCGAGGCGCTCTACGCCTCGGCTCACGCCGGCGGTCGGCTGGTGTCGATGACCGGCGCCGAGGTGTGAGGCAGGCTGGCCGCCACACGTGCGGCCGGGCGGCCGACGTTGCCGACCGCCCGGCTCGGGCGCGCTGTCGAGCATGCGATCAGCGCCCCACGTACGCGACCACGTTCTTCCCTCCGGGCGCCGCCCTGACGCGAATGGCGGCGTCATCGAGGAGGAAGCGCCAACTCGTGCCGGTCGAGTTGCGGTCGAGGGTGAAGCCGAGTTCGGCGAACGCCTGGGCGTAGGCGGCCCGTAGCGCCGCGAGCGTGACGTTGCGGTGCTCGAGCACCACGCCGCCGGTCACGACCTCGACCTTGGTGCTGCGCTCCATCACCGCGCTCACGTGGACCTTGTCGAGCGGCTTGATCCGCGGCGTCTCGCCCGAGAACCCGAGGTTCACGTCGGGGAGGGAGCCGGTGCCTTCGGCGACCAGGTGGACCTCGATCTCGTCGCCGTTGAAGGCAAGCCTGACGCCGGCCTTCTCAGGGCCGTCGATCGGTGCCCGGACGTCGAAGATGGTGACGTCGAGCACCACGTTGGCGTCGATCGCGTAGGCGAACGACGAGACCGCCAGCAGCACACCGGCAAGCAGGCTGAGGGGTCGGACGAACTGGACTCGTGTGGACATGACGACCTCCGCTCTGTGCAGCGGGTTGGAGCCCGCTGACACCGGCAGTGTGGAGCAAGCGGCGTGACCGCGCCGTGAGCGTGGCGTGACACCCCTGGTCAGCGGCGACGTCCACACGAGCGGGTGGGCGGCCCATGGAGGGCCGCCCACCCGGAGCGTGCCTGACGAGGTACTTTCGCTCACCGCCCCACGTAGGCCTCCACGTTGCGGCCGTTGGGGATGACGTTCACCCGGATGCTGGAGGTACCGTTGCTGAAGTGCCAACGGGTCTGCGTGGAGTCGCCGCCGAGCGTGAAACCGAACTCGGCCAAGGCCTGCTCGTAGGCGCGTTGGAGCGCCCGCACGCTGACGTGGCGGTGCTCGAGCGTCACGCCGCCGGCCTGCGTACCGACCTTCGTGCTTCGTCCCAGGGCCGCACTCAGGTTGACCTGGTCGAACGGCTGGATGCGCGGCGTCTCGCCCGCGAAGCCCAGATTGGCATCGGGCAGCGTGCCAGTGCCGGCAGCGACCAACTGGACCACGATGGCGTTACCGTCGTAGGCGAGCGATACGCCGGCGCGCGACGGCGCAGACGTCGGCGGACGGACGTCGTAGATTCCTGCATCGACCCACAAGTTCACGTCGGCGGCGAAGGCGAGTGGCGTCAAGACGAGGAGCAGCAGGCCGATCACGACGGCCAGGGGGCGGGCGGACTTCGCGGATGGTGACATGTTGACCTCCATGGATTCGGCGGGGTCGATCCCGCCTTGCCGTGATGGTGGCCGGGAGCCCGTGAACTCATCGTGATGTGCGCGTGATGCCCCTCCAGGGGGCAACCATCGGCCCAGCTGCACGTCCGTCGCGCACGCCCGTCAGTAGATGAGTAACTGATCCGGATGACATAAAGTCGGCTCATGTTCGCCCGTTAGGATGTGCCCATGCCTCCGCGACGGCAGGCCGCGGAGGCGGTATCGGATCGGGCCGCCGATCCGCTGTGCCTGCGCCGACACGCCGGAGGTGACAGCATGCCCACGCTCCCTCGGCCGATGCCCCAAGGCGCGCATCGACCTTCTCCCCCAGACGTCCACGCCAGTTCGATGGCGCAACGACTCGGGGTCTCGGAGCTATGCCTGCTCGATTACCTCGCGGCCAACGGCGGCGCGCCCGATGGCGCGCAACACGACTGCGACGTGACGCCCGAGGTCCTCGACGAGCGACTCACCTGGTTCGCGTTGCCCGAACAAGCCGGCGGCGCCAGGCCGAGGGCACGCTGGGTGAAACGCGATCGGCCGCGCTACTTCATGCCGGGTTGAGCAGCCACGCACGACGAAGGGCGGTCGCGTGCCTGACGCTCGACCGCCCCTTCATCGTGCTCCACGCCTCGCAAGGTGGACAGCGTGACGTGGCAGGCATCGCCGGCTCGATCGGCCTCAGCGCGCTCAGCGCTCAAGGCCCGATGGCTCAACGCCCGACGTAGGTCGTCACATCGGTGCCGTTGGGATTTGCCGTCACCCGGATCGCGCCGACGTCGTTCACGAAGATCCAGCGGTTGTACGTGGAGTCCTCGCTGAGCTCGAAGCCGAGCTCCATCAACGCGGCCGCATAGGCGCTGCGCAGGGCCGGCAGCGTGACGTCGCGATGCTCGACCACGACGCCTCCGATGAACGTCTCCGCGTCGATCGTCGGCGTGAGGCGCAGCGCGGCACTCAGGTGGACCCGCTCGAACGGCTCGATCCGCGGCACCTCGTCGGCCACGAAGTCGATGTCGATGTCCGGGAGCGATCCCGAACCGGCCTCGACCACCCGGAACTCGAGGTCGGTCCCATTGAACGCGAGGATCACGCCGGCTCGCTCGGGTGGCTCCGCGGGCTCGCGAACGTCGAAGACGACCGGGTCGACCACCAACTTCGCGTCGATGTGGTGACCCGCGAAGGCCAGTGGCGCCAGCGCCAGTACGATGGCGGCGAACCAGGCGAACCGATGGACGGACTTCACGGATGTGCGTGCGGTCATGATGACCCTCCTCCTCCGGCGGGATTCCTCCCGCCTGGGCCCCGAGCTTGGAGGATGGAGCGTGGTCTGAGCGTGGCATGAGCGTTACCGCGCGCGTGATGAGGGCCGCTACCGCGTCCCTGACGCCCGTCGACGCGTCGCGATCGGCCGCACCGGTCAACCGCCGGGCACCGCCTCAGCCTGGATGGCGGCGGCCATCGCATGGGCGAGGGCAACCGGACGTGCCGCGGGGTCCGTCGCGACGTCCGCCGCCGCGACTTCGCGCACCACGGTGACCGGGCCGTCGAAAGGGGCCTTGGCGACCACGAGCACGCGCGCACCCGGCACCAGGCCGTGCTCGGCGAGGTAGGTGAGCACCGCGCGGTCCTGGTCGATGATGCGCGTGATCACGGCGCGCTCGCCCGCCTCCAGCGCGCTCAAGGGCTCGCCGATGGTCAGCGGCAGGCTGCCGTCGCGGCGCGGGATGGGGTCCCCGTGCGGGTCGTGGGTGGGCCGGCCGAGGAGCGCGTCGACGCGCTCCTCGAAGTCCTCGCTGATCACGTGCTCGAGCCGCTCGGCCTCGTCGTGCACTTCGTGCCAGCCGTAACCGAGCGCCCGGGCCAGGTAGGTCTCGAGCAACCGGTGATGCCGCAAGGTCTCGAGGGCCAAGTCGCGGCCGGCCTGCGTGAGGCTGGCCCCGTGGTACTTTCGGTAGCGAACGAGCCGCAGGGCCGCGAGCTTCTGCAGCATGCCGGTCACGCTGGCGGGGCTCACGCCGACGGCGGCGGCCAACGCCCGCGGCTTCACGTCGGTCTCGCCGAGCTCGAACAGCGCCTTGAGGTAGTCCTCCATCGCGCGGGTCACGGCCGGCGCGCGCCTCATGGGCGCCCCTCCGCTCCGAGTTCGGCGAAAGGCGGTGCGGTCGGCGAGCGGCGCCGCCAGGCGCGGGCCAGCACGCCGTGCTTGCCGAGCAGCAGCGCCAGCAGCAGGAACACGCCGGTAGCGCTGGCCATGGCGCCGCCGATCGAGACATCGTAGGCCCGCGCGAAGGCGTAGCCACCAAGGCTCGAGCCGACCGCGATCAGGCAACCGAGGGTGAGCATGCGCCAGAGCCGATCGGTGAGCAAGTAGGCGGCCGTCGGCGGCACGATCACGAACGCCACGAACAAGATGGCGCCCACCGCATCGAAGGCGCCGACCGCGCTGACGCTCACGAGCCCGAGCAGCGCATAGCCGAGCAGCGCCGGCCGCAGCCCGAGCGCGGCAGCGAGCTGCGGGTCGAAGGTCGCCAACTTCAGCTCCTTGTAGAGCAGCACTACGAACGCCAGGTTGACCAGCGTCACCACGAGCATCGTGACGAGCGAGCGTGCCACCTCGAGCGCTCCCACGCGCACCACGTCGAGCCAGGCGAAGGCGATCTCACCGAGCAGCACGGCGTCCGTATCGAGGTGGACGTCGCGGGCGTAGAGGTTGATCAACAGGACCGCGACCGCGAACAGGGCCGGGAACACCAAGCCGATGGCGGCGTCGCTCTTGACGCGCCGGCTGCGCACGAGCACGTCGGTGAGCCACACCGTCGCCAGCCCTGCGAGGGCGGCGCCGACCACGTGCAGCGGTGTGTCGAGCGTGCCGGTCAGCAGGTAGACGACCACGATCCCCAGGAGGACCGAGTGGCTGATGGCGTCGCTGAGCATGCTCTCGCGGCGCAGCACCAGGAACGTGCCGAGCAGCGAGGCGGCGACCCCGACCAGCGTCCCGACCAGCACGATGGTCACGCCGGGCTGGTCGAGCCAAGCCTGGAGCACGTTCATGCGAGCCCTCCGCCATCGTGCTCCCGGGTCCCGAACGGCACGAGCAGCTCGCGCGCCTGCTCGCGGCCGCCCTCGGTGAGCACCCAGTGGGCGCCCTCCTCCGGCATGTGCTCCACGCGCTCTACCAATCCGCGGCGCTGGAGCCGCCGCAGCACGTGACCGGTGCGGCCACCGAAGTAGGCATCGAGCATCCCCTGCTCGCTCGGATAGCTGGGATCGTCGTGGGCCTGGCCGAGTCGGTACAGGTCGACCAGCACCCGGTGTGCGCGCAGCGAGCGGCGCTGCGTGGTGGCGTGGGCCAGTTGCCACAGCAGACCGCGTTCCGGCGCCACCAGCAGCGACACCAACACCAGGGCGCTCGCCACCAGCACGATCAACGGGCCGGTCGCGAGGCCCCGGACCGAGGCCGAGATCAGCGCACCCGTCACCCCGCTCAGCGCGCCGAACAGCGCGGCGAGGAGCACCATGCCCTCGAGCCGGGTGGCCCACTGTCGCGCCGCTGCCGCCGGCGCGATCACGAGCGCCACCATCAGGATCACGCCCACGAGCTGCAGCCCGATCACCACCGCGACTGCGATCAAGACGGTGAGGACGAACTCGATGGCGACCACCGGCCTGCCCAGGCTGCGGGCGAAGTCGGCGTCGAAGGTGGTGACCTTCAACTCCTTCCAGCCGAGCAGCACGATGCACAGCGACACGGCGGCAACGATGCCGATCACCGTCAGGTCGCGCGGCACCAGGGCCGCCGCTTGGCCGAACAGGAATGCGTCGAGCCCCGCCTGCGCCGCCCCCTGGTGGCGCTGCACGTAGGTGAGCAGCACGGTGCCCACGGCGAAGAAGAGGCTGAGCGACACGCCCAGCGCAGCGTCGGTCTTGACGCGCGTGGCGCGGGTCAGCACCATCACCAGCAGCGCGGCGAGCGCGCCGCTCACGAGCGCGCCGGCCAGGATCGGTTCGAGCTGGCGCGACCCGGCCAGCAGGAAGCCGAGGCAGACGCCGGGGAGCGCGGCGTGGCTGAGCGCGTCGCCCAGCAAGCTCTGTTGGCGCAGCAGCGCGAAGCTCCCCAGCGCGCCCGCCACCACCCCCACGAGCGCGGCACCGATCGCGACCGTGCGTACGGTGAAGTCGCCAAGCAGCGCGAACAGCTCCATGCGCGACCCCTCAGTCCAACGGCGGCGCGCGCCGCTCGCCTGCGTCGACCGCCGCCGGCGCGGCGGCGGCGCTACCGGGCTGCTCGGCTCCCGCGTTCAGCAGCACCACCCGCGGACCGTACGCAGCGCGCAGGTGCTCGGCCGTGTACACCTCGCGCACCGGCCCCTGGGCGATCAACCTGACGTTGAGGAGTGCCAGCCAGTCGAAGTACGTCGACACGGTCTGGAGGTCGTGGTGTACCGCCACCACGGTCTTGCCACGCCCCCGCAGGTCCTTGAGCAGCTCCACGATCGCGCGCTCGGTGGTGGCGTCCACGCCGGCGAAGGGCTCGTCCATCAGATAGAGGTCGGCATCCTGCACCAGCGCGCGCGCCAGGAACACGCGCTGCTGCTGTCCGCCGGAGAGCTGGCTGATCTGGCGCTCGCCGTAGGCGTCCATTCCGACCATGGCAAGCGCCTCGAGCGCCTCGTCGGTCTCGCGCCGACGCGGCTGCCGCAGCCAGCCGAGGCGACCATAGAGCCCCATCGTGACCACGTCGAGTGCGGTGGTGGGGAAGTCCCAATCGACCGAGGTGCGCTGCGGCACGTACGCCACCCGGTGGCGCTGGCGGCGGTAGGGGCGACCGAACACGTAGACGTGGCCGGCCGCGGGGCGCACCGCACCGATGACGCACTTGAGCAGGGTGCTCTTGCCCGCCCCGTTCGGCCCCACGATGGCCGCCAGCACGCCCGGCGGGACGTTCAGGTCGACGTCCCACAGGACCGCGCTGCCGCTGTAGCTGGCCGTGAGGTCCTCGACGTGCAGGGCGTACGAGGGCTCGTGCATGCCGGTGGCGTTGGTCACCTGCGCCATCGTGGTCATCGCAACGCCCACGCCTCCGCCCAGTCGGCGAGTTCGTCCGGCCAGGGCGCCGCCTCGCCGCCCAGGGCGCGCACGACGGTGCTCACGTTGTGGCGCACCATGCCGATGTAGGTCCCTTCGGGGGTGCCCTCGTCACCCATGGCGTCGCCGAACAGCTCGCCGCCGATCACCACCTCCCCGCCGCGATCGAGCACCGCGGCCCGTACGGCCTCGATGGTGCGTGGGCTGATCGTGGTCTCCACGAAGATGGCGGGGACACCGGTCGCCAGGACCAGCGCGGCGGTCTCACGGATGTCGGCGATGCTCGCCTCGGACTCGGTGCTGATGCCCTCGATGCCGGCCACGTCGAAGCCGTAGGCGTCGCCGAAGTACTCGAACGCGTCGTGCGAGGTCACCACCGTGCGATACGCCTCGGGCACGCTCGCCGCGCTGGCCCGCACCCAGTCGTGCAGCGCCGTGAGGCGGGTGGCGTAGTCGGCGCCGCGCTCGGCGAAGCCATCGGTACAGGCGGGCCGCCGCTCGCTCAGCACCTCGACGACGACTTCGACGCCCACGGCCCAGAGGTCGACCGCGCCCCACAGGTGCGGGTCGGTCTGGCCCGCGTACTCGTCCTCGCCTTCGAGCAGCCGCTCGCCGGCGCCGGCGACGCGTTCACCGATGCGCTCGGCCAGCGCGAGCGTCGGCGTGCGCTGGCCGAGCCGGCCCAACACGGCGCCGAGTTGGCCCTCGAGGTTGAAGCCGTTGTAGACGATCAGCTCGGCGCCGCCGAGCCGCTCGACGTCACCGGCGCTGGCGCGGTAGAGGTGCGGGTCGATGCCCGGTCCCATCAGGTTGGTGACCCTGACGCACGGCCCGCCGACCGCGCGCACCAGGTCAGCGACCATGCCGACGGTGGTGACGACCCCGATGGGGGGTACCCCGTTCGTCGCGCCTTGCGCCGCGACGAGGCTGGACCAGGGCGCAGCGGCGCCGAGCACGAGCGCCACGAGGGCGAGCCGCCGGGTGACGGCGAGGATGATCGAGCGGTAGCGCATCGTAGTTCCCTCCAGGGCAGGCGAAGTCCTGTTTTCGGTCCCCCTAAAACAGGCTACGCCCGTGAGCGGCCCACGTCAAGCGGCTCCAGCAGCGTCACCGACTCGTGTGCCGGCGCGGTCTCCGGAGCTCGGAGGAGGCGCCGGGCAGAGGGCGGCGCGTCAGCCGCGTCACCGTGCCCGCTCGCGCTCGGCACGGCGGCGCCCCGGCACACGGCCTCGCCACACCGGAGCCGAGGCCCAGACGTGCGATCCCTCGCCGCACGATGGCGACACCGCCGCATAGCATGGCAACGATGGAGCGCACGAGCAGGGATCGCGGGGCGACGTGGGGACGTCGATGAGCCTCCAGTTCGCACTGATCGTGCTGTTGTGGACCGTCGGCGCCAGCGCCCTGGCGCTCCTGGCGCTCGTCTGGCACCGTGGGCATGCCCGTCGCAAGCCGTGGCTGGCGCTGCTGGCGCTCGCCAGCGCCCTCTACGCCTTCGGCTACGGGCTCGAGCTGGCGGGCAGCACCGTCGATTGGGTGTTCGCCACCTACCGCATCCAGCACCTGGCGATCGCCTTCGCCCCCACGATCCTGCTGCTGATCGCCGCCGACCTCGGGGAACTGCCGCGACTGGCCAGCCCGCGCGTCTTGGCGCTCGCGAGCGCCATCTCGGTCGCCACCATCGCCGTCGTCTACACCAACCCGCTGCACGAGCTCTTCCACGTCGACGCCCGCATGGACACGAGCGGACCCTTGGCGCTCGTGACCTTCGACACCGGCCCCTGGTACGTGGGCTTCCACGTGTACGTGGCGCTCGTGTTGGTCACCGCCAATGTCGCGTTCCTGCGCGCCTGGTGGCGGGCGGCCCCACAGAGCCGGCAGCGCGCCCAGACCTCCACGGTGGCGCTGGCATCGCTCCTGCCCTGGTTGGGGAGCCTGGTGTACGTGTTCGGGATCCTGCCGCTGCCCATCGACACGACACCGATCGCCTTGGTGTTCACCTGCTTCCTCATCTATCGGGGCGTAACGCATCACGCCCTCGCCGACGTCTCACCCATCGCCCGCGACCTCGTCTTCGAGCGGATGCACGACCCGGTGCTGGTGCTCGACACTGACGGCCGGGTGGTGGACCACAACGAGGCCGCGGGTGCCCTGCTGGCCGATGGAGCGGCGCAGTGGCTCGGGCGCACGCCACACGAAGTGCTCGGGCGCGACGTCACCGAGATCGCGCCGCCGGATGGCGGGGGCGACACCGTGGTCGACGCCGCACCGCTGGAGATCGGCGGCCGCACCTTCGACACCCGGCTCGCCCAACTGCGCGACCGTGGCGGCCGTAGCCTGGGCCGGGCGCTGGTCCTGCGCGACGTCACCGATCACGCTCAAGCGCTCACGATGCTCGCCCACCTGGCGTCCACCGACGAGCTCACCGGCATCAGCAACCGGCGACACTTCCTCGGCCTGACCGGTCGCGTGCTGGAGCGTGCCCACCGCGATGGCCAACCGACCTCGCTGATCATCTTCGACCTCGACAGCTTCAAGCAGGTGAACGACAGCCACGGGCACCTCGTCGGCGACGCGCTGCTCCGGGCCGTCGCCGCCTCGGTGGCGGGGAACCTCCGCCCTACCGACCTCCTCGGCCGCTACGGGGGCGAGGAGTTCGCGGTCTGCCTACCCGAGACCGGCGCGGCCGATGCGTTCGCGGCGGCAGAGCGGCTGCGCGTGGCGGTGAGGGCCACCACCAGCATCCACGACGCACAGGCGGTGAGCGTCAGCGCCAGCGTGGGGGTCTCCACCACCGACCCCCACCACGACGACGACCTCGAGGCATTGCTGCAACGCGCCGACGCGGCCCAGTACGAGGCCAAACGCCGCGGTGGCAACGCCGTGGTCGCCGCGCCTCCGCCGGCTGACACGAGCACGCTCGCTGCCGCCGCGCTCGATTAGGAGCCCGGACAGCGTCATCGCGCTGGCGCAGCGGAAGTCCTCGACGGGGTCGGGCTGGCATCACGCCGCTCGGCCGCAGCCGCACCGTTAGACTCATCGCCTGGCGGGCCCGACTCGCCACGAGAGGGAGCCGCCATGCACGACGCCAAGTCCGACCCGCCGTTCGTGGAGCTCGAAGGTACCGTCAATACCCGCGATCTCGGCGGCCTGCCCACACAGCACGGCGAACGCACCAAGCCGGGCCGCGTGTGGCGCTCCGATGCCTTGACGAACGTCACGCCGGGGGACCTCGACACCCTCGCGAGCCGAGGCGTGCGCACGGTCATCGACCTTCGCACCACGCTCGAGCGCGAGGAGGAACCACACCCGCTCGAGCGCGATCGACGCTTCGAGGTCGTACACGTCGACCTCTTCGCGCAGGTCGTCGACGCCTTCATGCACGGCGCGATCGACGGCGATCCCTTCGACCTCCGGACCCATTACCGGGCTTCGTTCGCGCTCGCTCGCGCCGGTTACCGCGAGGTGTTCCGGCACCTTGCGCGCGCGCTCACCGAGGGGAACGGCCCGACGGTGCTCCACTGCACGGCCGGAAAGGACCGCACCGGCCTGGTCTCGGCCCTGCTGTTGCGAGCCGCGGGCGTGTCCGACGAGGCGATCGCGCACGACTACGCGCTGACGCACGAGCGCATCGCGCCGCTGCGCCCGCGCCTGCTGGCCGACGCGATTGCAAAGGGCTTCCCCGCCGAGGTGTACCAGCCGTTACTCGAAGCACGCACCGAGACGCTGCTCGCGGTGCTGCCGGAGATCGACGACGAACTCGGCGAGGTGGCGATGGAGGCCGCCGCACGCTGGCGTTGAGCGACGGCCCGTACCGGCGCTGCCGAGCGAGTCGCCCTGGGCAGCGAGCGACGCCGTCCCCGCCGTGGCGGCCGTCAGCGCGCTATCGGGAACCCCGCGGCTTCCCAGGCAAGCATGCCGCCCAGGACGTTACGAACGTCGCTGAACCCCGCCGCGACGAGCGCCTCGGCCGCCGCCGAGGAGCGGTTCCCGGAGCGACAGAAGACGAACACGGGCTCGTCCTGCGGGAACTCGCTGGCCCGCGATGCCACGGTGGCAAGGGGCACCAGCACGCTGTCGGCTACGCGACCGTCGGCGAACTCGAACGGCTCGCGCACGTCGAGCACCAGCGCCCCCTGCCGAGCGGCGGCGTGGAGCTCCTGGACACTCACGTTCGTGAGCGCTCGCACGTCGGCCTGGCGCGGCCAGGCGAAGGCGACGAGCGCGGCGGCGCCGGCCAGGGCGACGACGACGAGGAACCAGGAGGACGGACGTGAGAGTAACCCGGCCATGCAGCCGACCTTACCCCCTTGGGGTATCCCCGGTCAAGTCGCGCGACCGGCCCTCGGCCTCAACGAGCGGGCCGGGCGAACACCTAGGTCCAACTCGAGCCAGCGAGACCCAGACCCAACTCCTCGAAGAGGTGGCTTGGTGTTCGCGTAATGACCGAGGCTTCCGAGCCACGCCGCGATCACCGCCTCGGGCGTCGCATACCCCTTGGTCACGTTCTCGCCCAAGCGCCACCAGCGGCGGCCCACCGCGGCGCAGTGAAGGCAGTGACCACCATGCACGCCGCCTCGGCTCCATCCATTAGACTCCAGCCGTGCACGACGACGGCCACTTCGACGAGCGCATCGCCGCCCGCTACGACGCCGCCTCCGCCGACATGTACGAGCGGGCCGTCGTCGATCCGGTGGTCGACGTGCTCGCCGGTCTCGCCGGGAGCGGCAGAGCACTCGAGCTCGGCATCGGCACCGGTCGCATCGCCCTGCCGCTCGCCCGGCGCGGCGTGCTCGTCCACGGGATCGACGTATCGACGGCGATGGTCGCAAGGCTGCGCGCGAAGCCCGGCGGCGACGCCGTGGGCGTCACGATCGGCGACCTCGCCTCGACGCGGGTCGACGGTTCGTTCGACGTGGTGTACCTCGTGTTCAACACGATCATGAACGTGACCGCGCAGGCGCAACAGGTCGCCTGCTTCCGCAATGCCGCCGCGCACCTCGCGCCCGGCGGCCACTTCGTCGTCGAGGTCATCGTCCCCGACCTCCGGCGGCTGCCGCCCGGCGAGACGATCCGCGCCTTCCATCTGAGCGAGACGCACTGGGGCATCGACGAGTACGACGTCACGCAGCAGCGCCTGGTCTCGCACCACGTCGAGGTCGTCGACGGGCGCCTCGAACGCTTCGCGATCCCCTGCCGCTACGTCTGGCCGGCGGAGCTCGACCTGATGGCCGAGATCGCGGGCCTGCAGCTGCGCGAGCGCTGGGCGGGGTGGGGGCAGGAGCCGTTCACGAGTGAGAGCCGCGCGCACGTCTCGCTGTGGCGCAAGCCGTGACGAACCGGGCTCGGGTGTCGCGAACCCTCTCCCGAGTCCAGCGTCGGCCGGGGCACGGATCGCCGACGCCGCTCCATGAGGCAGCTACCAACCCTGCGTCCCGGGACCCCCCTTGAACGGACCCACCACACGGGACGTGATCCAACTCCCGTAGAAGTCGCCTCCGACCGGTCGAACCTGCTCCCCGTCGAGCGTGACGCGCTCCATCTTGGACGGGTAGAAGGCGATCCATCCGGCGAGCGCTTCGTAGCCGGGCGCCGGATCGGGGTACCACCAGCAGGCGCCGGGGGCGCGGCGATCCCCCACTACCACGTCGGCGTACGCCGCCACACCCTTGAACTCGCAGCTGGTGCGGTGGGTGATCGGTGCGAGGAACTCGAGACGCACGTCCTCGGGCGACAGGTAGTAGACGGGCGCGTGCGAGGTCTCCAGCACCCGCAGGGGCCGGCGGCTCTCGGCGACCGTCACGCCGGCGAAGGTGACGACGACGTGCTCGTCGGTGTGCTCGATGGCCGGCGGCCTGGGGTAGTCCCAGACCGACTCCTGACCTGGACCGATCGGTTCGGGCGTAGGGCGTCGCATGGTCGAGGGTACCTGCGGCTCCGAGTCGAGACTGCCGGCCAGGTTGCGATGCGCGTCGTGCCGACGGAGCACCGTGTCGGTCCGGGCGCAGCGCTCTCACGGCCGCCGCTCGAGGCGCCGTCGCGGTACGATCATCGCTCGAACGATGAAACGAGGAGGAGGTCGACGATGCGTGTCGTTGAGCGCTTCGTGTTCGCCCATCGATCGTGGCAGGTGTGGTTGGTTGCGCTCGCCGTGTGCGCATCCGGCCTCGCCGCAGCACAGGCGCCGGTGGCGCGGACCGACATCTCGGCCGACGTGTTGCTGGCGCTGTTGGGAAGCGGCAAGGCGGTCGAGATCGACCTGCCGGACGACGTTCGAGTGGTGCACGTGGTGGCGACGCGGGGCGACGAGGTCATCATCGAGCGACGCACGGAGATCGGTGTGGACCCCGGCGGCCGAGCGGCGTCGATCGTCGTGAGCGTGGGCGCGGTCGGACCGACGCTTCGGTGCCCACTGCTCGTGTTCATCCACGTGAGCCTCGAGCGCGAGGGGCACGCGTACGGCAGCGGTATGAGCGCCGGGTGTATCGAGGTCGACGCACCCGTTGCCCTGTGGCCGGCACGGGTCGGATTCCTGGCGCCGTCGTTCGAGGTCGATACGTGGTACGCGGTCGAAGGATTCGTTGCGGCCCAGATCGGTGCCGGAGCGCCGCGACCAACGCCCGACGACCCCTTCGTGTTCCACGTCTACCTTGCCACCGACGATGCCGACGCGCCGATCGAGACGCTCGGGGTTGGGCCGAGGTGACGACTCGACGCTGAGGTCGCGAGGGTCGCCTCGGCCGCGGCGGCCCATACACGTCACGATCCTGCACGCTATCGCGACGCTCGGCCGCGTCGGCGAGCCGCGGCCGGGCCCAACTCGACCATCGGCACGGCTGCTCAGGGCGCCGGGTCGGGCTCCGGCACCACCAGGTCGGCGGCTGCCAAGGCAGGGGGGCCGGAACCGAAGTCGCGGGCGTCGTCGCCCAACACGAGCTCGATGCCGACGGCGCGCCCGGCGACGGCGGGAAGGCGGTCGATCTGCTGCTTGCCGACACCGAGCAGCGACGCATAGTAGTCCGCGTCACTCCAGTAAGCGGTGGTCACCATCAAACGGCTCGGCGCCGGGTCGAAGGAGGCCTCGCTGAGGAGCAGCCGCTCCTCGGGCGCGCCCATCGCCACGAGCCGCGCGACGTAGGCCGCACCCGTGCCGTCGCGGCCGCTCCGGTCGACGACGTGGACGCTGGCATCGGGGGCCTCGACCCAGGTCCGTTCGGTGCCACCGAAGGTCGTGGCGAGGAACGTCTCGACCTCGCGCCGATCCACGTACAGAGCGCTCGATCCCTCCTGTTGGAAGGTGGGCAGCGTCGCGACGCGCAGCTCGAGGCGCGCCAGGCGCGGCAGCAGCTCACGCGCGAGGGCGGGGCTCGCGTTGGTCTCGACGTCGGCGAAGACCGCGTCGAGCAGACCCGGCAGGACCGTCACGGCCAGGATGTTCAGGTCGCGGACTCGCTGCAGCATCGCGAAGGCGAGGCTCTTGAGGTTCTCGATGCGGTCCAGGTCACCGCGAGGCAGATCGCGGAAGCGCACGAACCCGGCCGCGTTCTCGCCGTCGAGGAGCTGCGGGCCCGGATGCAGGTCGATGCGCAGCCCCGCAGCGCGGTCGGTGTAGAGCATCCGATAGGGGACGTTGACGTTGACACCGCCGAGCGCGTCCACGACGTTTTCGAAGAGGTCGAGGTTGATCACCGCGTAGTAGTCGACCGGGAGCGAGAGCAGCTCCTCGACGGTACGCCGCAGGCCCTCGGCACCCTGGTAGAAGTACATCGAGTTGATGCGAGTCTGCCAGGCGTCCAAGTAGATGTCGCGCGGGACGGCGATGAGGGTGGCCACGTCGCCGATCACCGAGACGTACAGGATCGTGTCGGTGAGGGTGCCGTCGAGGCCCCGTGGACCCCGGTAGTCCCAGCCGACGATGCGCCCGCCGGACCCGTAGATGGGGGTGCTCTGGTCCGTGTAGTACATCCGGTCGCGGCCGGCGAGCACGAAGCTCAACACCGTCGTCGCCTCGTCGACCCCGAGCAGCTCGCGCTGGAACTCGTTGAGTTCGGTGCGCTGCACGTCGCGGTTCAACCAGAAGCCCGCCAGGCCGACCGTCGCAACGACCAGACCCAGCAGTTGGAGCAGCTGCGCCCGGCGGCGCAGTGCCCGAGCCGGATCAGGGGGCGGGCCTGGCGAGCTCGTCACGGACCACCAGCGTACGCCGATGGGCATCGTGGCAGCAGTCGGGCGGCCGCCATGCTCGGTTCGCGCCCGACCTCGGCCAGCACCGAAGAACCACTACGACGATCAGCCGCTCAGCTGCCCGATGATGGCGAACATCGGCAGGAACATGCCTGCGACGATGAACCCGACGATCACGCCGAGGAACACGATCAGCATCGGCTCGAGCGCCGCGGTGAGACCGTCGACGGCCTCGTCCACCTCGCGCTCGTAGAACTCCGAGATCTTCTCGAGCATCGCGTCGATGGCGCCGGTCTCCTCGCCGATCGCCACCATCGAGCTCACCAGCGGCGGGAACACCTGCGGGTACTTCATCAGGGTCACGCTCACCTGCTCGCCGCGCTGTACGCCGTCCTTGGTCTCCGTCAGGATGTCCTCGACGATGATGTTGCCGGCCGTGCCCTTGGTGATGTCGATCGCCTCGACGATGTTGACGCCGCTTCGCAACAACAGGCCGAACGTCTGTGAGAAGCTCGCGATCGAGCTCTTCTGCACCAACGGGCCGAGCACCGGCAGACGCAGCAGGATCCGGTCGATCACGTGCCTGCCGTTGTTCGTGCGGTAGTAGAAGCCGAGGCCGACGATCGCCGCCACCACGATGATCAAGAGCAGCCACCACTGGAACCGCAAGAAGTCGCTGACTGCCACGAGCACCTGGGTGATGAGCGGCAGCTCGCCGCCGAGTTGGTCGAGGATCTGCGCGAACTGCGGGACGATGCCCGTCAACAAGAAGAACGTCACGGCGACGGCGATCACGAGCACCACGGCCGGGTAGGTCATGGCCGACTTGACCTTGCCGCGGATGGCCTGCTGCTTCTCCATGTAGGTCGCGACGCGCTCGAGGATGCCGTCGAGGTTCCCCGAGACCTCGCCGGCGCGAGCCAGGTAGATGTAGAGCTTGTTGAAGATGCTCGGGTGCTTCGCCAGTGCGTCGGACAACGGCAGACCCGTCTCGACGTCGTTCCGGATCTTCCCGAGCGCCTCCTTCATGCCCTGCTTGTCGGCCTGCCGCTGGAGGATGTTGAGCGATTGCACCACCGGCAGGCCTGCCGCGATGACGGTGGCGAACTGGCGGCTGAAGATCGTCACGTCACGAAGACCCGGCCGGTCGAGGAACGCCGGCATCTTGATGTCCATGTTCAGGCCGCGTGCCGGCGGCTTGATCTCCGCCACGAACATGCCCTTGTCCCGCAGCGAGGCGGCCACTTCGCGCTCGGTGGCGGCCTCCATGGTGGCGGTCACGACCTTGCCGCTCCGGTCTCGCGCTCGGTACGTGTAGACGGGCATGCGAC
>SLRS01000234.1 GCA_007130855.1 Trueperaceae bacterium
ACCACCGCCACGGCCGGCAGCGCCACCTCCGGGTCACGCAGGAAGCGCTGCGGGTCGATCGCCAGCCAGGGCAGGCCGATACCCTCGACGAAGTCCCACCACGCGACGATCATGCGGTTGAAGATGCCGAAGTTGACGTTGTACATCCAGCCCCACACCCAAGCGATGGCGACGGCGGGGGTGATGTACGGGGCGAAGTAGATGGCGCGGTACCAGCCGCGCCCGAGGGTGATGGCCTGCAGCAAGATGGCGATCAGCAGCCCCAGGCCGATCGACACGGGCACGGTGATGAGGGTGTAGAGCAAGGTGTTGGTCAGCGCCTGGTGGAAGACCGGGTTGGCCAGCAACTCCTGGTAGTACTGCGCACCGATGAAGCTGCGCCGCGCCGGGTCGACGTGCCAGGTGAAGAGCGACAGCCGGAACGACTGGATCGCCGGCCAGAAGCGAATCGTCGCGAAAAATACCAGCGGGACGAGCAGGAACACATAGGCGAAGACGGCCTCGCGCTGCGAAAGCGAGAGGCGTGTCCGGCGGGGTGCGCGTTCGCGCGGCGCACGGTCACTGGTCACGGGGGGCTGCCTCCGGCGGGGTCGAGCCCGTCAGGGTCGGGCTTTCGGGGGGCCTGTCGCGCGCCCCCGCGTGGGGCGCGCGACAGGAGGCATGCTGCTTGGTCGGCCGCGGCGGCGGTTGCTGCCGGTCGTGGCCCTCGGTGCCGTGGCGGCGGCTACTCGCCGGCGAACTCGTCGAGCAGCGCCTGGTCGGCCGCGGCGGCGATCATGATCGACTCGGCCGGATCCATGCCCTCGAGCAGCACGCGGTTGTAGGCGTCCATCATCACCTGGCGTTGGGCCGCCTCGTCGACGAACTGGGTCGCCTCAGCGTAGGCCAGGCCGGCGATGAACGGGCCGTTGACAGGGTCGGCCAGCAGTGCCGGATCGTTCACCAGCGCCCGGGCGGCGGGCAGTTCGCCGACGACCTCGAGCCACAACTGCATCGCCTCTTCGCTGGTCACGTACGTGATGAAGCGCGCTGCGGCCTCGACCTTGGCGGGGTCCTCGAAGGCACGCGGGGCGATGGCGTTCATCCAGAACGAGCCGAAGTTCGACTGCACGCCGTTGTCGAAGGTCGGCAGCTCCGCGACGCCCCAGTCGAACTCGGCGTTGTTGCGCACCGCGCCGATGGCGAACGAGCCGTCGATGATCATGCCGATGTTCTCTTGGTTCATGAAGCCGTCACGGTAGCCACCCGAGCCGGGGATGAACTCGACCACGCCGATCTCGTCCTCGAGCATCCAGTCGGTCCAGGTGCGCAGGGCCTCGATGCCGATCTCGTTGCCGTAGAGCACCTCGCGGTTGTCGGCGCTGTAGGGCGGCGTGCCGAGCTGGTTGGTCAGCACGGTGCGGATCAGGTGGTGGTCTTGGCCGCCGGGGCCGTAGCCGATGCGCTGGAAGAGCGGGCCGCGCTGGATGGTCAGTGCCTCGGCCATCTCGACGAAGGCGTCCCAGGTCTGCGGCGGCGCCTCGGGGTCGAGGCCGACTTCCGCGAACATGTCCTTGTTGTAGAACAGCGCCAGCGCGCGTACGGCGGTCGGCAGGCCGTAGTACTCGCCGTCGATCTTCACCGACTCCACCATCGGGATGAAGTACTCCTCGATCCAGGCGTGGTCGATGTGCTCCTGCGGGAGTGGCTCGATGTAGCCCGCGCGTTGCCAGGAGGCCACCCAGCCGTAGAACAGCTGCACCACGTCGGGTCCCTGGCCGGCCGCGGTGGCGGCCGCCACGCGCTGCTCATAGGCGTCGTAGGGGAAGGTCTCCTGCACCACCACGACGTCTTCGTTCTCGGCGTTGAACTGCTCGATGAGCTGGTCCATCGCGTCGATCCTGGTCGCGAAGTCGTACTGCCAGTAGGTGAGGCGCGTCTGCGCCAGGGAGCTGCTCAGGCCGAACAGGAGTCCGAGCACGAGCACGAGTCGTCCGATTCGCTTCATGGATCTACACGTCCTTTCCCGACCCGCGCAACGCTTGCTGCGCGGCGTCGATGCGAGCGGTCATGCCGTCGACCACACCATGGTACCGCCCGGACCGCTCCCGCAACGCTTGCAGGTGTACGCGCACGGCCGCCGGTGCCGGGCCGCCCAGACCGTCGCGGCGCTCCACGAACGCGCGCGGCGACACCGCCGCGCTCAGCGCCTCGGCCGCGAGTGCCGGGCCCCGGACGGCGGTCAGGTCGGCCGGTACGGCCAGGGTGAAAGGACGCCCGCTGCGCGCCATGTGTGCGACGAGGGCGACGACGTGGCGGTGCGCCTCCGGAAAGGTGCATCCGACGGTACGCACGAGCTCGTCGGCGAGCTCCGTGGCGGTGGTGTCGCTGGCCGCGACCTGACGCCGCAGCAGCGCCTCGTCGAAGCGGCCGCCGCGCAGGCACGCGAGGGTCAGCTCGAGCGCGCCGAGCAGCAGTTGGTGCAGCGTCTGCAGGGCGCCCTGGGCATCGGGCCCGAAGTCGTTCAGGTCGCCGAAGGGGATGTTGTGGCCGGGCAGCATCACCGCCTGGGCCACGCCCAGGGCGCGCGAGCAACGCGTGCGGGCGTGCTCGAGCGCGACCGGATTGCGCTTCTGCGGCATGATCGAGGAGCCCTGGACCAGGCCGTCGTCGAGCAGCAAGACACCGCCGCCGGCCCAGGTCAGCAGGTCGCACAGGAGGCGCGAACACGTCAGGGCCACGCTCTGCGCCACGCCGGCCACGTCGACCTGCCAATCCGCCGCGGCCACCGCGTCGTACGTCGAGGTCACGGGCTCACGGAAGCCGAGCCGCGCGGCGGCGGCCTGCCGATCGAGCGGATGCGAGGAGCCCGCCAGGGCGGCGGCGCCGAGCGGGCAGCGATCGAGCCGGGCGAGCGCCTCGAGCGCGCGCTCGGCGTCGCGCTCGACGGCGGCAGCCTGCGCCGCGAGGTAGTGCCCCACCGTGGTCGGTTGGCCGGGCTGGTGGTGCGTATGGGCGATCATCAGCGTCTCCACGTGGGCGTCGGCCAGGTCGAGCAGGGCGACCTGGAGCGCCAGCAGGGTACGCAGCCGCGTGAGCGAGGTCGACCGGGCGCGCAGCATGTAGACGGTCATGTCGAGGTCGTTGCGCGATAGCCCGAGGCGCAGCCAGCCGACCGGCCCCGGGCCGATGTCCGCCTCCAGCACGCGCTGCAAGGCGAAGTACAGATCGGGGACGTCGGCTCCGCGCGGCGGCAGTTCGCTGTGCCGCAGGCGCTGGAGGCCCCGTTCCAGCGCCTCGAGCTCGGCCTCGTGGCCCCGTGCGAGCGGCAGTGCGGCGACCGTGCGGGCATGCGCCACGAGCGTGTCGAGGAGCGGCTCCTTCAGGTGACGCCGAGCGAACTCGAAGTCGGGGGCCAACACCCAATCACGGTAGGCGGGATGCCAGCTCACGATCCGCTGCCGGCATCGCCGACCGGCGTGAGGGGGAGGTCGAGGAGCGCCGCGGCGTTGCCGCCGAACACCTGGGCGATCGCTCGCTCCTCGAGGTTGAGCGTGTAGCACACCTGCAGCTGGGCCTCGAGGTAGCGCTGCGCGAAGCCGCGCGGGAAGGTGCTCGAGTCGGTGCCGAACAGCACGCGTCCGGGACCGATGGTCTCGAACGCCTTGCGGAACAGGTCCTCGAGCGTCAGCGGGTACGGCATCCAGCGGGTCCATTGGTTGCTGCCGGAGGTGTCGACGTACACGTTCGGCAGGCTCCAGCACAGCGCTAGCAGGTCCTGCCAGTAGCCGGCACCGAAGTGCGGGACGATGAAGGGGATCTCCGGGAAGTCGCGCGCCACCGCGAACAACGACAGCGGGCTCATCCGCGCATGGGAGACCACACCGCCGCCGCGGCCCAGGTAGCCGAAGTGGATCAGCACCGGCAGTCGTCGCTCGGCGCAGAACTCCCACACGTCGCGAACGCTCGGATCCTCGAACGGCAGTTCGGTGGTGGGGCCGAGGAGCTTGTAGCCCTTGAGGCCGAGCTCGTCGACCGCGCGGCGCAGTTCGGCGCCGGCGCCCGGCTGCAACGGGTGATGGGCATAGCCGACGAAACGGTCGGGGTGGCGCCGCACGACCCCGGCGAGCAGGTCGTTGCTCTGGCCGGTGACGAACACGATCCAGCGGACCCCCTTGGCGTCGAGCTCGGCGGCCCAGCGGTCGCTGACGTCGATCACCTCTTCGGGCGTGGTGGCCGGCGGCTCGCTGGGAGCGGTCCCCCACTCCTTGTTCATGCGCGCTTGGCGGTCGGCCGCGTAGGCCGTCAGCAGGGCGTGGCGGGCACTGCCGAAGGTGGGCGAGCCGATCGTGTTCGTCACCGGGAAGTGCGCGTGCGAGTCGACGATGGGGAAGGCGTAGGTGAGGCGCTCAGCCATGGCAGCTCCTGCTCGGCGGCGTCAGCGGGTCGAGGCAGCGTTCGCAACCGCTCGCCATGCTACGGGGCGCCCTGGCCGACGTCAACTCGGGTGCGGCGCCGGCCGCCGGAGAGGTCGCCGCGGTCGCAGCGGCGTCCGTGCTGCGCCGTTGGCAGGCGGCCTCGGCCGTCGCCCCGGCTTGGTCGATCCAGGTGGAAGGCCGGTCGGGCGACCGACGCGGGCCGCGATGGGGATCAGCTGCTCGCCACCGCGGGTTCGTGATCGTCGTCCGCACGCTCCGGTTCGTGGCCGGCCGCGAGCCAGCCTTCGAAGCTGCCTTCGAGCTCGCGCACGTCGTCCCAACCCTTGGCGCGCAGGACCGCCGCGGCCACGGGCGACCGGCCGCCGGACTGGCAGTGCACCACCACGGGACGGTCGCTGGGGATCTCGTCGCTGCGGTATGCCACGCGGCTCACGTCGAGCTGCATGGCGCCCGGGATGTGGCCGGCGCGGTACTCGTTGGCGTTGCGGACGTCCAGCACCACGCCATCGGCGACCTGGTCGACGGCGTCGGGGGCCACGGTCGGCACGGGTCCGGCGGAGAGGCCCGCCAAGCTGGTGACGTAGCCCACCACGTGGTCGATGCCGGTCCAAGCGAGGCGCTCGCGCATCCACCCCGCCTGCCCCTCATCGCTGGCGAGCACCACGATGGGTCGCTCGTCGCGGTCGGGATCGATGGCGAAGCTGCCGTAGGTGGCGAACTTCTTGCCTTCGGGGACGAACAGCGCGCCGGGCACGTGGTCGGCGCGGTGGCGTTCGGCGTCGCGGGTGTCGAGCAGGATCAGGTCGCGGTTGACGCGGCCGTCGAGCTGCTCGGGTGTGAAGCGCTGCAGGGCGGGGCGTTCGCCGAGCAGGGCGGGGCCGGCCTTGTTGGTGCGCTTCATGCGGGCGAAGTAGAGCGGGGCGTCGGGTTGTCCCTCGAGCAGCGTGGTCACGAAGCGCTCCTCGTCACCCGCCGCGACCAGCGGCGCCCACCAGCTCGTCACGCGCTCGTACCCGACCGTCGTCGAAGGCACCGCGCCGAGCGCCTTGCCGCAGGCGCTGCCGGCGCCGTGGCCGGGCCACACCTGGACGTAGTCGGGCAGGGTGAGGAAGTGGTCCCGGAGGCTGGCGAACAGGCGCTTGGCGCCGTCGAAGCGAGTGTCGACGAAGCCGGCGGCCTCGTCGAGCAGGTCGGGCCGGCCGACGTCGCCCACGAAGACGAAATCGCCCGTCAGCAAGAAGCCCGGCTCGTCGGTGGTGGCGCCGTCGGTGACCAGGAACGACAGGTGCTCGGGGGTGTGGCCGGGTGTGTGCACGGCCGTCAGCCGGATGTTGCCGACCTGGATCTCGCTGCCGTGGTAGAGCTTCACGCCCTCGAAGCCGTACTTCCAGTCCTCGTCACCCTCGTCGGAGAGGTAGAGGGTGGCGCCGGTGCGGAGGGCGAGCTCACGGCTACCCGACTGGTAATCGGCGTGGATGTGGGTCTCGCTGACGGCACTGATGCGCAGGCCGTGGTCCTGGGCGAGGCGGATGAAGGTATCGACGTCACGACGTGCGTCGACGACGATCGCTTCGCCGGTGGCCTGGCAGCCGATCAGGTAACTGCCCTGGGCGAGGTCTTCGTCGTAGATGGGATGGAACAGCATGGTGGCTCCCTTCCGCCAACCACAGCCTAATACCCCCACTGGGTATGCGTCAAGGGCCGAGCGAACGAGATCGCGGCGCCGCGGCGGCCCCCGGTCGGTCTCGTGCTTGCCGCTCGGCCCCGGCTTCGCCCACCTCAGGCCACGCCGCGCAGCATGCCGTGCCAGTACAGCTGCGGCAGCAGGTGACGCTTCAGCAGGTACATGTCGTAACGCTCCTTGGTCTGGTCGACCGGGAACGTCGGCTGGTACACGTTGCCGTAGGTGAACTCGGCCAGCACCAACCTGCCCACGTCGGTCAGCAGCGGGCACGACGAGTAGCCGTCGTAGCTCCCTTCGAGCGGTGTGCCTGCCAGCTGCGCGCGTACGTTGGCGACCAGCACCGGCGCCTGCTTGCGCACGGCGGCGCCGGTCTTGGCCGTCGGGAGCGCGGCGGCGTCGCCGAGGGCGAACACGTTCGGGTAGCGCAGGTGCTGCAGCGTCCCGTGGTCGACGTCCGCGAAGCCCGCCTGGGGCCCCTCGGCCACCGCCAACGGTGACGCGGCCACCGGCGTCGGCCCACGCTGGGGTGGGCTTGCGTGCAAGAAGTCGTAGTCGAGCGACACCTCCTCGCCGCTGTCGACCAGCCGGAAGGTGGCGCGCCGCGCGGCGCCGTCGACGGCGCGCAGGTCGTGGCGGAAGCGCATGTCGATACCGCGCTGCCGCACGATGCGCTCGAGCGTGGCGTTGATCTCGGGCACGCCCAGCATCATCGTGCCGGCGAAGGCGCCGATCACCCGCGTGCGCTCGGCCAGGCCTCGCTCGCGCCAGTAAGCGTCGGCCAGGTACATGATCTTCTGCGGGGCGCCACCGCACTTGACCAGGCCCAACGGGTTCGTGAAGATCGCCGTGCCGCCCGAGAACCCGCGCATCGCCTCCCAGGTCTTCAGGGCGCCGTCGAGGCTGTAGACCGTGCCTACCTGCGGTGTGCGCAATGCCTCCTCGAGGCCCTCCACGCGTTCCCAGGCCAGGCGGATGCCGAGCGCCACCACGAGCGCGTCGTACGTGAGCGCGGCGCCGGCCTCGAGTTCGACCCGGTTGGCGTCCGGGTCGATCCGCGCCACCCGGTCGCGGTGCCAGGTGACGCCCTTCGGGATGAGGCCGGCGTTGGGACGCGCGGTGGTCTCGGGCTTCACGGTGCCGCGCCCCACCAGGGTCCACAGCGGTTGGTAGTAGTGCGTCTCGGAGGGCTCGACCAGGCCGACGTCGAGGCTCGGGTCGGCGCGCCGCAGGCGGGCGGCGACGGTGATGCCGGCGCTGCCGCCGCCGAGCACCAGCACGCGGTGATGGCGTCCGTCCGTCGAGGGGTTCACGGGCATTCGGCTCCTCCAGGGGCGGGCGCAACCCGCTCGACCGACAGTGTATCCCAGAGGGATATTGCTGACCAGTGTTCGCCAGGACTTGACGACGGGCTGAATGCTTGGCTACAACATATCCCATATGGATATTCTCCTCGATGCCCTCAGGGGTCCCTGGCCCTGGTACGTGGCCGGACCGCTCATCGGCCTGACCGTGCCACTGCTCCTCATCCTCGGCAACAAGCGCTTCGGGCTCTCCTCGAACCTGCGCCACATGTGCGCGATCGCCCCCTCCAAGAACCCCTTCTTCCGGTACGACTGGCGTCGCGAAGGCGGCTGGAACCTGCTCGTGTTCGCCGGCATCGCCGCCGGCGGGTTCCTGGGCGGCGTCTTGCTGGCGGACCCGGCGCCCGTCCAGGTGGCCGAGCCGACCACGGCCGCGCTCGCCCGGGCCGGACTCGACGTCGACGGCCGCTTGGCCCCCGCGGAGCTGTTCTCGTGGTCGTCGCTGTTCACCCTGCGCGGCTTCGTCGTGATGGTGCTGGGCGGCTTCCTGATCGGCTTCGGCACACGCTGGGCCGGTGGCTGCACCTCCGGCCACGCCATCATGGGGCTCTCCGAGCGCCAATGGCCCTCGCTGCTGGCGGTGGTCGGCTTCTTCGGCGGCGGACTGCTCGCCACACACCTCCTGCTGCCGCTCGTGTTGGCGCTCTGAGACGATGACCAGCGCCAACGCCAGCACCACGAGCGAGGGCCGGAGCGGCACCGCGGTCACCGGCTTCGCCGCGCGCTACGTGCTCATCGGGATGTACTTCGGCTTCGTGCTCGTCAAGGCCGAGGTGCTCTCCTGGTACCGCATCCAGGAGATGTTCCGCTTCCACTCGTTCCACATGTACGGCGTGCTCGGCAGCGCCATCCTCGTCGGCCTGGTCACGGTCTGGCTGATCGAGCGCTACCAGCTGAAGGCCGTGAACGGCGCGGCCATCACTTTCACCCCGAAGGACCGCAGCTGGGCCCGCTACCTGCTCGGCGGCAGCCTCTTCGGGCTCGGCTGGGCCCTCACCGGCGCCTGCCCGGGTCCGATCGCCGCGCTGATCGGGGCCGGCCTCACGGGCTTCACCGTGGTGCTGCTCGCGGCGGTCGCGGGGACCTGGGCCTACGGCAGCGTGCGCGGGCGCCTGCCGCACTGATCGAAGCGCCGGCGCGCGGCGCGACGCCGCCCGCGCGACACGATCGCGCCATACATCGTGTACAGTGACCGAGTTTGCGCGAACGGGCCTGGGGGTACGCCTCGGAGTTGGCGGTTCGCCGAGAAGAGGAACAACCCATGTCGTTCGATGACTTCGCGCTGCATCAGCGCGTCGCCGCTGGCGTTCGCGCCGCCGGCTACACCACACCCACTCCGATCCAGCGTCAGGCGATTCCGGCCGTGATGGCCGGCCGCGACGTGCTCGGCATCGCCATGACCGGTACCGGCAAGACCGCCGCCTTCGCGCTACCCATCCTGCAACGTCTCCTGCAGGGCCCGACCGGCCGTACCCGTGCCCTGGTCGTGGCGCCGACCCGCGAACTCGCGGAGCAGATCCACGACAGCTTCCGGACGCTTGGCCAGGCGACCAACGTCCGCAGCGCCACCGTCTACGGCGGCGTCGGCATGAACCCTCAGATCCAGGCACTGCGGCGCGGTACCGAGGTCATCGTCGCCTGCCCCGGCCGCCTGCTCGACCTGATGCAGCAGGGCTACGGCGACTTCCGGCACCTCGAGGTGCTGGTCCTCGACGAGGCCGACCACATGTTCGACATGGGCTTCCTGCCCGACATCCGGCGCCTGCTACGGGCCCTGCCGAGCGAACGCCAGTCGCTGCTGTTCTCCGCCACCATGCCCGACGACGTGCGTCACCTGGTGAACGAGACCTTGCGCGACCCGCTCGTGGTCGAGGTCGAGCGCCCGGCCGCCGCGACCACGGTCGACCACTGGCTCTATCCGGTCGAGCCGCACCTCAAGACCGACCTGCTCGACGCGCTCCTGAAGCACTGGGACGCCCGCCGCGTGCTGGTGTTCACGCGCACCAAGCACCGCGCCAAGCGCCTCGCCGAACAGCTCGACCGGCGCGGTTTCTTCACGGCCAACATCCAGGGGAACCTGTCGCAGAACAAGCGTCAACAGGCACTCGACGGCTTCAAGCGGGGTGACGTGCACGTGCTCGTGGCGACCGACATCGCCGCTCGTGGTATCGACGTGAGCCTCGTCTCGCACGTGGTGAATTACGACGTCCCCGACACCGAAGAGGCGTACACGCACCGTATCGGTCGCACCGGCCGGGCCGAGCACGAGGGCGACGCCGTCACCTTCGTCACGGCCGAGGACAGCGACATGATCCGCCGCATCGAGCGCCGGCTGGGCACGCGCATCCGCCGCGAGCAACTCGAGGGCTTCAAGTACGACGCCCCCGCGCCGCGCTCGCTCGACGCCGAGCAGCGCCGCTTCGAGCGTGGCGGCAGCCCCAACACCGGCGCTCGCGCCGGTCAACGGAGCCGTTCCGGTGCCGCTGCGGGGCAACGCGGCCGCGCCCCGGCCGCGACCGGCGCCCGCCGCCCGG
>SLRS01000025.1 GCA_007130855.1 Trueperaceae bacterium
CGAGCGCCGCGTCGCCGACGGCCGCGCACGGCGTACCTGGAGGCCGCGTGAGACGTTCATTCAACCCCTGGCTGATCGTGATGCTCATCATCTTGGGCATCTTCGTGTTCAACCAGTTCAGCGCTCCGGGCGCGCCCCGCGAGATCAACTTCACCACCTTCACCCAGTTGGTCGACGAGGGCCGCGTGGCTCGCGTCACCATCGAACGGAACAACGGCATCATCGAGGGCGAGCTGCGCATGGAATCGCAGGTCGTGATCGACGGTGAACCGCAGACGGTACGCAACTTCCGCGTCGTCACCATCGTCAGCGACTCGCTCATGCAGCGCCTCGAAGAGCATGTCGGCGAGGTCAGCATCCGCAATCCACCGCAGTGGATCGGCCTGCTCATCTCCTTCCTGCCGTTCGTGCTCCTCATCGCCATCTTCTGGTTCTTCTTCATGCGGGCGCAAGGAGGCCCCAACCAGGTGATGCAGTTCGGTCAGTCCAAAGCGAAGACGTTCGGGCGCGAGAACAAGGTCGACACCACCTTCAGCGACGTGGCGGGCCACGCCGAGGCGAAGCAGGAACTCAAGGAGGTCGTCGACTTCCTCAAGCACCCGCAGAAGTACCTGCGCATCGGCGCCGAGATCCCCAAGGGCGTGCTGTTGGTGGGCCCGCCGGGAACCGGCAAGACGCTGCTGGCACGAGCCGTGTCGGGCGAGGCCGGCGTCCCCTTCCTGACCGTCTCCGCCTCGGAGTTCATGGAGATGTTCGTGGGCGTGGGCGCGAGCCGCGTGCGCAACCTGTTCGAGGAGGCCCGCAAGGCCAGCCCGGCCATCATCTTCATCGACGAGCTCGACTCCATCGGTCGCCGTCGTGGCGCCGGCATCGGCGGCGGGCACGACGAGCGCGAGCAGACCCTGAACCAGATCCTCTCCGAGATGGACGGCTTCGAGAAGGACACCTCGGTGATCATCATCGCGGCCACCAACCGTCCCGACATCCTCGACCCGGCGCTGTTGCGCCCCGGCCGCTTCGACCGCCAGGTCACCATCGGCCTGCCGACCATGCGCGAGCGCGAGGACATCCTGAAGGTCCACGTCCGCAACAAGCCGATCGACGACGAGGTCGATCTGCGACGGCTGGCGGAGTCGACGCCGATGTTCTCGGGTGCGGATCTCGAGAACCTCACCAACGAGGCGGCGCTGATCGCGGCGCGCTCGAACAAGCACGTGATCGCCTGGAACGACTTCAACGAGGCGCTCGACCGCATCACGCTGGGCTTGCGTCGTGGCTCCCTGGTGCCGACCGAACAGGAGCGCAAGCTGCTCGCCTACCACGAGGCCGGCCACGCCGTCGCGTACGCCGCGCAGCCCGAGCTTGGCGAGATCCGCAAGGTGACCATCAGCCCCCGCGGCAGCGCCGGCGGCTTCATGGCCCCGCTCTCGAAGGAGGAGCTGTTCTTCAACGAGAGCCGCTTCCGGGCACAGCTCGTGGTGGCGTACGGCGGTCGCGTGTCGGAGAAGCGGGTTACCGGCACCATCTCGTCGGGCGCCAGCAACGACCTCAAGCAGGCCACCGAGATGGCGAAGCAGATGGTACTCGACATGGGCATGGGCGGCGAGGAGTACGTCGCCTGGGGCTCCGATTCCGGCCCCGTGTTCCTCGGTGGCGAGATCAGCCGCCGCAAGGACTTCTCGGAGGAGACCGCGCGCCAGCTCGAGGAGCAGGTGATGGTGATCCTGAAGGACGCCTACGAGCGCACCGAGCAGCTGATCGGGGCGCATTGGCCGGCCGTCGAGGCGGTGGCGAGGGCGCTGCTGCGGGTCGAGACGGTCGACGGCAAGCTGGTGGCCGAGGCGTACAAGCGGGCCGAGGCCGGCGAGGACTGCGACGAGATCGTCGATTGGATCGTCAACGCGGTCGAGGAGCAGGAGCGCCGTATCCAGGATGCCAACGAGCGGCAGAAGGCCAAGGCGGAGGAGCGCGCCCGCGAGGAAGCGGCCCGCTCGGCCCCGCCGACCAAGCCCCCCCCCTCACGACCGGTGACCGAGGGGAGTGGCAGCTAGCGGGGCTCACGCCCCGTTCCGCCCGTGCCGCTGCTCGACGGCAAGTACGAGATCCTCGCGGAGCACCCGCTCGCCACCGGCGTGGTGCGCTTCGACGCCACCACCGCCGAGGGCCATCCGGTACGGGTGGTGTGGTACGAGCTCGCTCCCGAGGACGAACCTGCCTTCGAACGCTACCGGCGCGCCCTGCGACGTCTCGCGCACGAGGACCTGGCCGACGTGCTCGAGGTGGTGTCGCGCCCCGGTGCTCGCTACGTGGCATGGCGCGACGAGCGCGGCGACGGTGACGCTCCGGCGCAGGCGGCCGACGCGCGCCTGGCGGCGCGCCTCAGCGCGGTGGGGCTGGCGCCCGGCCGCGCCCGCGTGCGGCTCGGTGCCGACGGACCGCGCGTCAGCGATCTCCCCTTCGGTGTCGGCGTGGCACCCGAGAAGCTGCCGCCCGGCCCCAGCACGCTGCCCGAGGCGCGGCGGCGCGGCCTGCGCGCGCTCTCCGACACGACCCTGTCGTGGGCGATCGCCGCTGCCCTGACGCTGCTGGCCCTGACGCTGTGGGGCGGCGGCTTCCTGCTGCGGACCAACGACCTCCTCGTCACCGTGCCCGATCCCGGCGACCTGAGCGTCCAGGCCCTCGCCGAGCGCATGGTGGCCTTGGGCCTCCAGCTGGAGCCGGTGCCGCTGGCCTCCGACGCACCCGCGGGGAGCGTGCTGGCGCTCGACCCCGCCCCGGGAACCCCGCTCCGACCGGGCCGTGGCGTGCGGGTGTCGTACGCGGTACCGCCGGGGCAGCTCGCGCCCGCCACGGTGCCGCCGGTGCTGGGCCTGCGCGCCGAGGAGGCCTCGGAGCTCCTGGCGAGCGTAGGCCTCGACGTGGGGCGTGTCGCGCGCGTCCACGAGGCGGCACCGGTGGGCGTGGTGTTGTCGCAGTCGCTCGCCGCGGGGGCTACGGTGGGCATCGGCAGCGAGGTCGACATGGTGGTGAGCCTGGGACCGCCGCCCGAGACCACCTTCCTGCCCGACCTGGTCGGGTTGACCGAAGCCGACGCCCGCGCCCTCGCGGGGGTAGCCGGGCTCGCGTCCGATCAGATCGTGGTCGAGCGCGTCGATGTGGTGGGCGCCGCACCGGGCACCGTCATGGGGCAGTCACTGGCACCGCACCGGCGCGTGCACCTCGTGGACGCGGTGCTGCGGCTGCTGGTGGCCGGGTCCGCCAGCACGCCGGCGCGCGACCAGGGACCACCGAACCTCGCCGGCCTCGCCGAGGTCGACGCACGCGCCCTAGCCGCTGGCTACGACGTGCGGGTGTCGTACCTCGAGGACTCCAACCTGCCCGACGGGGTGGTGTGGCAGTCGCTGCGACCGGGTACCGGCAGCGCCGGCGACGCGCTGGAGCTGGTCGTGAACGTCCGTCCGCTGCCCATCCCCGTCCCGCAGGTCGAGGCGATCGTGCGACGCCCGCAGCTGCGCGACGTGCCGTACGTGTGGATCGTCGAGCCGGGCATCCCGATCCAGACCGCCCGGGTGACCGCGGTGACGCTCGAGGGTGTGCGCACGCTGGTCCACACCGAGCGCGTGCGGGGCGGCGAACGCGTGGAGGGGCACTGGCGCACCACGTACCCGGGCCCGGTGCGCTTCGAGTTGACGCTCAACGACCAACCGTACGGCGGCGACCTGCTCGTCCCCTGAGCCGCGCCGCCGCGGCGCCCGCTCGCACCTGCGGGGTGCCTCCCGGGCACGGTCGATCACCGAGCCGGCAGTATAGTGGTCAACGGCGATGCCAGCGACGCTCCATCGCCATCGGCCGATGACACTCGTCGCGCTCGGGTTCCCGGACCCGAGCGCGCGCCGCCTGAAGGGAATCGTGCGCCAGACCTTCCGAGACCTCTTCCGTTACATCGCCCGCTACCGCGTCGTCTACCTGCTCGGGGTCGCGCTGCTCGTCCTCGCCTCCTTCGTGGCCACCTTCGTGCCGATCGTGGTGGGTCGCGCGATCGACGCCTTCAGCGAGGGCACCATGACGATGACGAGCGTCTGGTGGTACATCGGCGCCGTCATCGGCCTGGCCGTGATCGGCGCGCTGACGATGATCGTCGTGCGCCGGACCATGCTCAACGCCAGTTGGGAGATCCAGTTCGACGTTCGCCGCGACCTCTTCCGGCACTTCACCAGACTCGACGGCGACTTCTACGACAACTACCGCGTCGGCGATCTGATGGCGCGCCTCACCGCCGATCTCAACGCGGTGCGCATGCTCGTCGGCATCGGGGTGTTCCAAGGCATCTTCACCGCCTTGGTACTCAGCTTCACGCTCTACCGCATGGCCTCGCTCGACGTGGGTCTGACGCTGCTCACGCTCACCATCGTCCCTTTCATCACCCTCTCGTTCTTCATCTTGCTGCGCATCATCCACCGGCGCTACGAGAAGGTGCAGGAGCAGTTCTCGAACGTCTCGGCCATGGCTCAGGAGAACTTCTCCGGCATCCGCGTGGTCAAGGGCTTCGGGATCGAGCAACGCGAGCTCGACACCTTCAAGGCCCTGAACGACGAGTTCATCCGGCGCAACCTGCGCCTGACGAAGGTGGACGGACCGCTCTTCCCGCTGATGGAGTTGCTCTTCGGCATCGCCATCTCGCTGCTGCTCCTCGTCGGCGGCCGACAGGTGCTCGGCGTCGGTGGCGCGTTGACCATCGGCGAGTTCTCGGCCTTCGTGTTCCTGTTCGAGGGCATCCAGTGGCCGCTGATCGCGCTCGGTTGGATCGCCAACATGATCCAGCGTGGCTCCACCTCCTGGGGCCGTCTGCGCAGCATCCTCGACGAGCGGCCCCGCATCCGCGACGACGAGGCCACCGACCACGCGCTCGAGCACGTGCGGGGCGAGATCGAGTTCCGTGACGTGTCGCTCACGCTCGAGGGCACCAAGGTGCTCGACCGCGTCTCGTTCCATGTCCGCGCGGGCGAGTCGGTCGGGTTGACCGGCCGCACCGGCTCCGGCAAGACCCTCATCGTGAACCTGATCGGCCGCCTGATCGACCCCGACGAGGGCGAGATCTTGATCGACGGCACCCCCATCCGGCGCTACCCCGTGCGTGTGCTGCGCCGCTACATCGGGCTGGTGCCGCAAGAACCCTTCCTGTTCAGCGACACCATCGCACAGAACATCGCCTACGGCGTGCCGCAGACCGATGACGACGAAGCGCTGCGGCGGCGCGTGTACGAGGTGGCCCAACTCGCGCAGCTCGCCGGGGACGTCGACGACTTCCCGCTCGGCTTCGACACGCCACTGGGCGAGCGTGGCGTGACGCTCTCCGGCGGCCAACGCCAGCGCACCGCGATCGCGCGCGCCATCATCCGCGATCCGAGCATCCTGATCTTCGACGACGCCCTCTCGGCGGTCGACACCCAAACGGAGGCCGCCATTCTGGAGGGTCTGCAGCGCGTGCAGCAAGGCCGCACCACTATCGTCATCGCGCACCGGCTCAGCGCCTTCGAGCACTGCGACCGCGTCTACGTCTTCGACGAAGGGCGCGTCAGCGAGTCGGGCAGCCACGACGAACTCGTGCGCCAAGACGGCTGGTACGCCGACATGGCCCGGCGCCAGCAGCTCGAGGCCGCGCTGGAGGAGGCCTGATGCCAACCGGGCGAGACGGTGACGGCGTCGCCGGGAACGGCGCGCCGCGGCGCGATCACTGGCGCGACGCCGACCGAGCCGACGCCCGGCGCGGGGCCTCCGACGTGGGCGGCATGTACGACCCGAGCTACGACGTCGAGGCCGAGAAGGCCCGCCACGCGCGCGAGCGCGCCAGCAAGCGCGCTGCGCTGCGCGCCGAGGGCCGCTTCGACGAGGACGGCAACCCGATGGTGGCCGGCTTCGACGAAGGGCTCGCGCGGCGGCTCCTGCGCTACCTGGTGCCCTACCGCAAGCCGATGCTGCTCGCGGTGCTGCTGCTGATGACCTACTCGGCCCTGGTGCCGGCCTTCCCCGCGCTGATCGCCCTCGCCGTCGACCGCTACATCGTGGCCGACGCCGCGCCCTGGAACGCGCTCAGCACCGACGAGCGCCTCAGCGGCCTGCTCACCATCGTGCTGATCTACCTGGCGCTGCGATTGCTGAACTTCGGCCTGCGCTACGGCTATACCTACGCGGTCGCCTGGATCGGTCAGCACGTGATCTACGACCTACGGCGCGACACCTTCGGCAAGATCCAGAAGCTCCACATGGGCTTCTTCGACCGCACCCCGGTCGGTCGCCTGATCACCCGCATCACCAGCGACGTCGAGTCGATCCAGACCGCCATGACCGACGGGGTGGTCGGCCTGATCGCCGACATCGGCCTGATCATCGGCCTGATGATCTACATGTTCCTGATCGACTGGCGCCTGGCGCTCGTAGCCCTGACGGTGATGCCGATCCTGTTCGTCACGCTCAACTACCTGCGCCTGCGCATCCGCGACGCCTTCCGCGCGGTGCGGCTGCGCACCAGCCGCTCCAACGCGTACCTGGCGGAGAACCTGGGCGGCATGCGCACCGTGCAGCTGTTCAACCGTGAGGACCGCAACGCCAAGCGCTTCGACGCGCTCAACCTCGATCTCCTCGACGGCTACAACGAGCAGGTGCGCTGGTTCAGCCTGTTCTGGCCCAGCGTGAACCTCGCGGGCGCCATCGCCACCGCGATGCTGCTCTACTTCGCCGCCTATGCGCTGGTGGGGCCGGGTGTCGCGGCGGGCGTGAGCATCGGCGTGCTGATCGCCTTCATCCAGTACACCCAGATGTTCTTCCGGCCGCTGCAGGAGCTCTCCGAGCGGTTCAACATCCTACAGCAGGCGATGGCCTCGGCCGAGCGCATCTTCTCCTTGATCGACACGCCCGAGCGCATCACCGACCGCGACGATCCGAGCGCGTTCGAGGGTCGCTTCCGCGGCGAGGTCCGCTTCGAGGACGTCCACTTCGCCTACGACGACGAGGACTGGGTGCTGCGAGGCGTCGACTTCACGATCGCTCCGGGCGAGTCGGTGGCGTTCGTGGGCCATACCGGCGCCGGCAAGACCACCATCATCAGCCTCGTGAGCCGCTTCTACGACGTCCAGCGCGGCCGGGTGCTGATCGACGGCAGGGACGTGCGCGACTACGGCCAGGTGGACCTGCGCCGGCACGTCGGCATCGTCTTGCAAGATCCGTTCCTGTTCAGCGGCACGATCCGCAGCAACATCACGCTGGGCGACGCTTCGATTCCCGACGAACAGGTGATCGAGGCGGCCACCTTCGTGAATGCCCACACCTTCATCAGCCGGCTACCGATGGGCTACGACACCCCGGTGCGCGAGCGCGGCGCTGGCTTCTCGACCGGCCAGAAGCAGCTGATCGCGTTCGCCCGCGCGCTGGTCCAGAACCCCGACATCCTCCTGGTGCTCGACGAGGCCACCGCCAACGTCGACACCGAGACCGAGGAGCTGATCCAGGACGCGCTCAAGAAGCTGATGCAGGGCCGCACCAGCATCGTGATCGCGCACCGCCTCTCGACCATCCAGGACGTCGACCGGATCATGGTGATGCGCAAAGGGAAGCTGATCGAGCAGGGCAACCACTTCGAGTTGCTGCGGCACGCCGACGGGTACTACCGCAAGCTGTACGAGTTGCAGTACCAAGAGCAGTGAAGCGCGCCCCCCTGCCCGGCGGGCGCGCCATCATCACACCATTGCTCGGTCTGGGTCCGCGTCAGCGGACGATCACGCGGTAGGCGAGGGCCTCCTCTTGGCCGGGTTCGAGCTCCACGAAGAAGGTCCAGCGGATCTCCTCGTAGGAGGTCGGCTCGGCCACCCGGCGGCTGTCGCCGTTGCCGATCAGCACCGGCGGCTCGGAGAAGGTGCGTCCGCGATCGGCCGAGAACTCGGTCAGCAGCCGGTCGGAGCTCGCCGTTGCGGAATTGGGCACGTACTCCGTGCCCTCGGGGATGGGCAGCCGCACCTGCACGAGGCCGGCCGGCAAGGTGGTGTCGGAGACATTCGTGACGAAGATGCGGTACTCCACCATCTGGCCGGGCCGTGCCTCGGTGGACTCGGTGTAGCGTTCCTCGCGGGTGCCATCGTCACGGGTGACGTGGCTGACGACGAAGATCTCGAGGCGGTAGGCGAGCGGATCGTCTTGCGCGAAGGCAGCGCCGGTGAGCACGGTCGCCGCGCTCAGCAGAGCAACCATGCACCACGCCCAGCCGGAGCGGACGTGTCGATTCGGGTGTTCCATGAACGCTAGGGTATATCACCTGGATGGGGGAGCCCTGAGATCACGACCAAGATGTCGCGATAGGGGGCCGCCGCAGGCCAGCCGAGTGCCACTGCCCGTTCGAACGATGCGAGCGCCGCAGACGGATCGGGCAGTTCATAGACGCCCTCGAGGTGGGCTCGTCCGAGCATGAAGGCCGCCTCGGCATGGCCGCCAGCGGCGGCGGCCGACCACCAACGCGCCGCCGCCGTCGGATCGTGCGGTACGCCGAGTCCTCGCTCGTAGAGGTTCGCCAGGCGCCACTGCGCCTCGGCGTGGCCGGCATCGGCCGCGAGCCGGTACCACGACGCCGCCGCACGTGCGCTCCACGGCCGACCGAGCCCGGCCTCGCTCAGGTACCCCAACATGAACTGGGCGTTCGCGTCGCCGGCGCTCGCCAACTGCGTCCAGACGCGCTGCGCGGCCATGAAGTCGGCGTCGCGGAAGCGGTGCAGGCCGGCATCGAAGGCGGGCGCCGCGCGTCCCGCCACCCACGCCTGCGCCAGCACGAAGAGCGCCAGAGCGACCGCCAGCGCGACCAGCAGCAGCACCCGGCGACGCATCAGACCGACCGCCGGGGCACGGCGCGCCTCGGGTTCGTCGACCTCGCCGCGGCGCGGCAGGCGCGCGTCCACCGGCCGCGCCGGTCCCCGCTCGCCGCCGCCGAGACCGCGCCAGGCGGTTGGCACGGGAGACAGCGGCTGATCGTGCTCGGCGCGCTCGGTCGCGGTGTCAGCCGCGTCGGCGGCCGGGTCGGGCGCCGGGGGCGGCCGCAACGGTGGCCGCGGCACCTGCGGGGTACGACCCGCTCGCGGCCCCGTGCGCCGCTCCGGCACGCCCGGGGGTGGCACATGCCCGCTCGGCCGTGGCGGGAACACGCCCTTGCGGACGCCCGGAGCCTGTCGCAGGTCGGCCGCGTCAGCCTCGTGCGGCTCGGCCGCATCCGGCTCGGGCAGGCCGGTGCCCTCCTCTTCGTCGGTCGGTGTGGTCGCCGCGGACGACGTGGCGTCGGCCCTGGACTCGTCCGCCAGATCGGCGAACGTCGTCTCCTCGTTCACCACCTCGAGGCGGCGGCCAGCACGCGGTCCGATGCGCCAGCCACCGCTCGGATCATCACCGCCATGCCAGGTGCTGGGGTCACCGAACGGCGACGCCCCGGGCAGCCGCGTGCTCGGTACCTCGGGGTCCAGGCCCTCCCCTTCGAGGCGCTCGTCCGTCGACGGTTCGGCGCTCGCGTCGTCCTGCGCCGATCCCCGCCGCGGCGCGGACTGCTCCCGGCCAGCGGCGGGCTCCGGTCGCGCAGGGTCCCCGGGTTGCGCCGAGCCGCCGCCAGACTCCAACGCGACCTCGCCGCGCGCAGCTAGCCCGAACGGGCCCGGATCATTGGTGTCGTCGTCTTCCCCATCGGGCTCCAAGGCGATCCGTGGCGGCTGGCCGACGCCGGCGGCATCCGGTACCAGGCTGGCATGCTCGTCGACCAGAGGCCCGTGATCATCGTTCACGTCGATGACCATGCCGTCGGCCATGCGATCGACGCGGCTGCCGGCGTCCGCCCGCGGCGGGCCCTCCTCATGCCCGGCAGGCGCCACCGCCTCATCGAAGCCAGGCTCACCGTGAGCGCCGAGTTCGGGCTCGTCGACCTCGTACTCGTCCACTTCGAACTCGTCGACCTCGAAGTCATCG
>SLRS01000097.1 GCA_007130855.1 Trueperaceae bacterium
GCGTTCCTCGACAACAGCACCTTCGAAGACCAGATCTGGGGCATCCCCTTCCAGCGCAGCACCCCCGTGCTGTACTGGAACAAGGACGCCTTCGCGGAGGCAGGACTCGATCCCGAGCAGCCCCCGGCGAACTGGGAGCAACTGGCCGAGTTCGCGCAGACGCTGACCGTGCGCGATGGTGACGAGGTCCAGCGCTGGGGCGTCACCATCTCGGGTGGCTGGAACGACTGGCTGTTCGAGGCGTTCGTGCGTCAGACGGGCGGACAACTCATCGACTTCCACAACCGCGAGATCAAGTTCAACTCGCCCGAAGCGGTCGAGGCGCTCGAGTTCTGGGTCGAGCTCATGCAGGACCTGCAGGTCGGCCCGCCGCACAGCACCTGGGCATCGACGCCACCGGATTTCGTGGGGGGCCGCACCGCCATGGTGTACCACTCCACCGGCATCATGACGTTCCTCAAGGACTCACCCGGCTTCGACTTCGGCGCTGCCTTCATGCCAGCCAACCAGACCTACGGCGCGGCCGTCGGTGGCGGCAACTTCTTCATCTTCAAGGACATTCCCGAGGAGAATCAGGACGCCGCCTTCACCTTCATCCACTGGATCACTTCGCCTGAACGGGCCGCCACCTGGAGCGCAGCCTCCGGATACGTAGCCGTGCGCGAGGATGCCTACGACATGCCCGCGATGCTGGCACTCGTCGAGGAGCACCCGGAGTACCTCGTTGCCCGAGATCAGCTCGAGTTCGGGCACGGCAAGATGATGGCTCCCGCCTATCAGCGCGTCAGGGAGATCCTGAAGAGCGCCCTCGACGACGCCCAGGCCGGGCTGATCGCGCCGCAAGCTGCGCTCGATCAGGCCCAAGCCGAGATGGAGCGGACCTTGCGGAGTTGGATCCAGGGTCGCTGACCCGAGATCGAGGGTCGCTGACCCGCAATCGTCCGAAGCCGCTCGTCGCCGGGGAGGGAACCACCCTCCCCGGCACGCAGCGCGCGGCCGCAACGGCGACACTTCACCACCGAAAGAGTGACCTCCATGCGCACAGCCTCGAACCGCATCTCGCCGTACCTGTATCTGATCCCATCACTGATCTTCCTGGTCGCCTTCACGTACTACCCGATATTCTCATCGATCTACATCAGCTTGCACGAGTGGAATCTCTTCACGCGCGAGCCGTTGTTCGTCGGCTTCGAGAACTACCGTCTCATGGCCGACGACCCGGTGTTCTGGCGGGTCGTGCGCAACACGCTCGTGTACGTGGCCGGGACCATCCCGATCACCATGGCCATCGCGCTGATCCTGGCGATCTTGCTCAACGAGCGCCTGGGTTGGTTGCGGGGAGTGTACCGGGTGACCGCCTTCTACCCCACCATGATCCCCATGGCCGCCGCGGCGATGTTGTGGGTGTGGCTGCTGAACCCCGGCATCGGCCTGATCAACCACTACTTGGCCGAACTCGGCGTTCCCCGCATCGAGTGGCTCTACGACATGAACTGGGCGCTGCCCGCGATCATGCTGACGGCGATCTGGAAGAACTTCGGCTACTTCATGCTCATCTACCTGGCTGGGCTCCAGAACCTGCCCGGTGAGCTGTACGAAGCGGCCAGCCTCGAAGGGGCGGGGTTCGGGCAGAAGGTGTGGTACATCACCCTGCCGCTGCTGGCTCCCACCTCGATCTTCGTGCTCGTCGTGGGCGTGATCACGAGCTTCAACGTCTTCGACCTGGTGCATCTCATGACGCAAGGGGGTCCTGGGAATCGCACCAACGTGATGGTGTACTACATCTACCAGCACGCCTTCAGGTTCGCGGATTACGGCATGGGCGCGACGCTGACGGTCGTGTTCGTGGCGGCGATCCTGCTCGTGATCGTCGCCATCATGGGCTTCATGGAGAGGCGGACGTACTATGAGGTCTAGCCCTCGTACCCTCCACTGGGCACTGCACCGGCTGGGCCTCAACCGCCTGCTGTTGCACATGTTCCTGCTGGTGGTCGCGACGTTGACGGCCGCGCCTTACTTCTGGGCGCTCTCCACCTCGCTCAAGCAGCGCCGTGACGTCTTCACGGCCGTGCCCCAGTGGTTCCCGCCGAGCCCGACCCTGCAGAACTACGTCGACCTGTTCGCCATGGCGCCCTTCGGCCTGTTCCTGATCAACTCGATCCTCGTCGTCAGTGGCATCCTGGTGGTGCAGTTGATCACCGCGCCGCTGGCGGCCTACGTGTTCTCACGCATGCGCTTCCCCGGCAGCGGGTTCCTGTTCGCGCTGTTCCTCATCCAGATGATGATGCCCATCCACGCGGTGGTGGTGCCGAACTACCTCACGATGAACACGCTCGGGCTGCTCGACACACGCGTGGCGATGATGCTCCCGTTCTGGGCCAGCGGGTACGCCGTGTTCCTGTTGCGTCAGGCCTTCCGCCAGGTGCCGCGCGACTTCGAGGACGCGGCCTTGATCGACGGCTGCAGCGGCTTGCGCTTCCTCTGGAACGTGCTGATCCCATTGGCCAAGCCGACGGTGATCGCCTTCTCCCTGATCAGCGTCGTCACCCACTGGAACGACTTCCTGTGGCCACTGATCGTGACGGACACGCCAGGAGTCAGGACGCTGACCATCGGCCTGGCCATGTTCGTGCAACAAGAGAGCGGCGCCGACTGGCCGGTCCTGATGGCCGGTACGATCTTCGTGACGATGCCGCTGCTGATCCTGTTCCTGGCGTTCCAACGCAAGTTCATCGAGAGCTTCATGTTCGCCGGCCTCAAGGGCTGAGCGTCGCGGGCTGAGCCTCGCAGGCTGAGGCCGGGTCTGCAGGGGTGCGGCGCGTGAGGGGCGTGGCGGCGCCCATGCTACAGTCACGCGGTATATACCGGGCCTCGCGGGAAGGAGCCTCTTCTGTCGCACACCGTCGATATGCGCACGCTCGAGCAGCGGTCGGCCGATGTGGGCAGCATCGAAGAGCCATTCGAGGCGATCGAACGCGACGTCTTCGCCAAGGCCTACCGGTACACCCGCGCGGCCGAGGCCGCGGCGCTGGGACTGCACCCCTACTTCCGGCCGATCGCCGCGCAGCACGGCGGCACCGTCACGGTCGACGGCCGCGAGATGATCATCACCGGCGCGAACGACTACCTGGGGCTCACCCAAGACCCACGCCTGAAGCAGGCCGCCAGGGCCGCACTCGACGACTTCGGTACCAGCTGCACGGGCTCGCGCTTCCTGACAGGCACCCTGACGCTCCACGAGGCGCTCGAGCAGCGGCTGGCAGGCTTCTTTCGCAAGCCGGCGGCGCTGACGTTCAGCGCCGGTTTCCTCGGCTCCCTCTCGGTGGTGGCGGCCATCGCGGGGCGCCATGACATCCTCTACTTCGACCGCGAGAACCACGCCTCGCTGGTGGACGCCGGGCGGCTGTCGTACGCCACGGTGCGCAAGTACGAGCACGGCGACATGGAGGATCTCGAGCGCCTGCTGGTCCGCGACGCCTCGCGCGCTGGTGGACGCCTGATCGTCACCGACGGCGTCTTCTCGATGAGCGGACACATCGCCAAGCTGCGCGAGATCGTGGCGCTCGCGCGTCGGCACGGGGCCCGGGTCATGGTCGACGACGCCCACGCGGCCGGCGTCTTGGGCCCGACCGGGCGCGGTACGGCCGAGCACTTCGGGCTCGAGGACGAGGTCGACCTGATCCTCGGCACCTTCTCGAAGTCCTTCGCCTCGGTCGGCGGGTTCATCGTCGGCGAACCGAAGGTGGTCGACTGGATCAAGCACATGGCGCGACCGTTCATCTTCACGGCGGCGCTGCCGGCGATGCAGATGGCCGCGGCGCTCGAAGCGCTCGAGATCATGGACCGCGAGCCCTGGCACCGCGAACGACTGTGGCAGCTCGTGGCGCAGCTGCGTGACGGGATGGACGCGCTCGGCTTCGACACGCTCGGCTCCGAGAGTCCCATCGTGCCGGTGCTGATCGGTCCCGACGAGCTCACGATGCACTTCTGGCGGGCCGCCTGGGACGCGGGGGTGTTCACCACCCCGGCCCTGCCGCCGAGCGTGCCGTTGGGACGATCGATCATCCGGACCAGCGTCAACGCCAACCACACCAGCGAGCAGCTCGACGGCCTGCTGCGGGTGTTCGCCGACGTGGGACGGCAGCTCGGCGTCATCGCATGAGGCGCGGCGTGTGAGGAGGCCCGGGTGAGCCTCGATGGCGCCGTACCGTCGAGCGCGCCGGGCTCGGCGCAGCACCAGGTCGCATCGGCGTCGCGCGCGCCCGCCGACCGCGTCGTGCCGGTGAGCGACGTCGTGGTGCGGTCGGTCACGTCGCGGCGTGACCTCAAGCGCTTCATCGAGTTCCCCTTCGCGCTCCACCGCCACGATCCGCATTGGGTGGCGCCGCTCTTGGTGAGCGAGTGGCAGCGCTTCGATGCCCGTAAGAACCCGTTCCTCCGGCACGCTCGCATCGAGCTGTTCCTGGCCGAGCGCCACGGCGAGCTGGTGGGCCGCATCGCCGGCATCGACGACGACCACCACAACGCCACGCACCACGACAACCTCGCCTTCTTCGGCTTCTTCGAGGCCGCCGACGAGGCGGCCGCCCACGCGCTGCTGGCGGCCGTCGAGACCTGGGCGAGGACGCTCGGCCGCCACCTCCTACGCGGGCCGGCCAACCCCAGCATGAACGACGGGTCGGGCTTCCAGATCGATGCCTTCGACACCAGTCCGTTCGTGATGATGCCCTACAACCCGCCGGCCTACCCGCGCTACGTCGAGACCGCCGGCTACTGCAAGGTGAAGGACCTCTACGCCTGGCTCTTCGAGGACGCCCCGGACCTCGGCGAGCGCGTCGTCCGGCTCGCCGCACGCGTCGAGCGGCGCTACCGGCCCACGATCCGGCCGCTCGACCCCAGACACTTCGAGCGCGACGTGCGGCTGCTCAAGCGCATCTACGCCGAGGCCTGGGAGCACAACTGGGGCTTCGTGCAGTACACCGATGCCGAGTTCGACCACATGGCGGCCGAGCTGAAGCTCATCATCGATCCCGGTATCAACCTGTTCATCGAGCTCGGGGGCGAGGTCGCAGGCGTCGCCATCAACCTCCCGGACATCAACCAGGTGCTCAAGAAGATCCGCGGTCGACTCCTGCCGTTCGGCATCTTCACGCTGCTCAACCGTCGCCGGCACATCGACCGGACGCGCCTGCCCATCCTGGGGATCCTGCCCAAGTACCGCATGAAGGGGCTCGAACTGGTGCTGATCAAGGAGTGTCTGCAGCGCTGGAAGGCCCGTGGGTACCGCAGTTGCGAGTGCTCCTGGGTGTTGGAGGACAACGACGCGATCAACGCCGGCATCCGTGCCACCGGCGGCACCATCTACAAGACCTACCGCCTCTACCAGAAGCCGCTCTAGGGTGCGCGTCCTCGTCACCGGCGCCAGCGGTTTCGTGGGGAGCCACGTGACGCAGGCGCTGGTGGAGGCCGGCCTCGAGGTCGGCGTCGGCCTGCGCGCCACGAGCGACCCACGTTGGCTGCGCGGGTTGCCGGTCGCGCAGCACGTGCTCGACCTCGACGCGCCCCAGCCGCTGGCACGGGCGCTCGACGGCGTCGAGGTGGTGGTCCATGCGGCCGGCATCACCCGCGCGGCGCACGCGAACGACTACGCTCGCGTCAACGCCGAGGGTACGCGCCGGTTGCTGCACGCGGCCGTGGCGGCAGGCGTACGGCGCTGCGTGTTGATCTCCTCGCTGGCGGCTCGCGGCCCCGACCGGCCACCGAGCGACCTGAGCCCCTACGCGCGCAGCAAGCTCGAGGCGGAGCGGATCGCCGCCGCTCTCCGCGGCCAGCTCGAGATCGCCGCGCTGCGTGTCGCCGGCGTATACGGTCCGCGCGACACCGACCTGCTCCCGTTGTTCCGCCTGGCCCGGCGCGGCGTGTTGCTCCTACCGCCGCGCCACGGCCGGCTGCAACCGGTCTACGCCGGCGACGTGGCCGACCTCGTGGCGCGCATCGTGGTGCAACCGATCGGCTTCGGACCGTGGCCGGTGGCGGAGGCCCGTAGCTACGGCTGGGACGAGTTGGCCCGGCTGCTCGGCGCCGCCCTGGGCACCCGTGTGCGCGCCGCGCACGCGCCCAGGGCGGTCTTCGTCGCCGCCGCCCTCGCCTCCGAGGGCCTCGGCAGCCTACGCCGCCGCCCAAGCGTGCTCGACCGCCGGCGGGCGCTCGACCTGACCGCCAGCTACACCTGCGACACGACGGCCACCGAGGCGGCTTCGGGCTGGCGAGCTCGCGTCGAGCTGGCCGACGGCCTCGAACGCACCGTCGCCTGGTACCGCGCCTCGGGCTGGCTCTAGCGCGGCTCAGCCCAGCGCAACATCGCCGCACAGGTGGACGCTCACGCCCAATGCTGCGAACACGGCAGCCTTCGCGGCCAGCGCTCGATCGGCATCCGCCGCCGAGGGAGCGTACGCGACTTGGACGTGGTTCGCCTGGTGCCGCGCCATCATGGCGTCGCGGCCCACACCGTGCAGCACGGCGTGCATGATCGGCCACTCGGGCGTGGTGGCCTCGCGCCGGCGGCGCGTCTCGTCCGCCGGGAGCGTGATCGCGCTGCCCCGTCCGAGATCGAGATGCAAGGCGCCGCCCGCCACGAACAGCCGCGACCAGACGATTTCGCCGGGTCTCGACACGCCCGCGAGCGTGCTGCCCCCGAGCGGGAAGTACATCGCGGGCTGACGATGGCCCTCGGCGCCGGCGTAGCCGCCCTCGAGATGCGACGCGGGCACGGCGCCCGAGATCTCGAACACCCACACGAAGTCGTCGATGCCGTCGCCGCGGTAGTGCTCGCCCCAGCGCAGGTCGTGCAGCGTGGTCGACGGGTCGAAGCGGAGTTCGCGCCAGACGCGGTTCGTGATCAGGGCGTCGACCGCGGCGCCCTCGTCGACCTCGTTGAAGTGTGGCAGGGCCTGGCCGGCGTACAACTCGCGGCCACCGCCGGCGTCGTAGACCGGGGGTCGGTTCGGGTCGTTGAGCAGGCCCTCGACCAGGTCGCTCGCCGGCGCCATGTCCTTCAGGCCCTGTTGGTACTGGATGCCGATCGCATCGCAACCGAACCGGTCGGCGATACGCACGGCCGTGACGTACATCCGGCACTGCGCCAGCACCTGCGCGTCGGTGAGCTCGCTCGCTTCGTCGCTGCCGATGTGGAAGGTCATGCCGGCGTCGTCGAGCCAGCGCCGCACCGCGACCGCCTCGGCCCCGGCGACGGCGCGCATCTCCGCGACCAGCGCCGACTGGCTCAGGCGTTCCTTGTAGATGCCGAGCGGGTTCAGGAGCTCGTCGTCGATGATGGCGTTGTACATGCCCATGCAACCCTCGTCGAACACACCCAGGATCGCCTTGTCCCGATCGAGCGCGTCGGCCAACCGCCTACCCAGTTCGCGCTCGGCGCTGCCGAGCTCGGCCGGGTCGAGGCTGCGGACGTGGCTCAGGTCGTGCGTCACCGTTCCGTGCTCGATCCACTCGCGCAACCCGGCCAGGAACGGCGCGTCGTCGAACCGTTCGCTCCACGAGCGGCTGTAGCCGATGCCCGCCTTGGTCAGCGAGCCATCGAGGTTCAGCATCCCCACCAGGCCCGGCCACTGCCCGCTCCAGTTGGCGACCGTCAGGATCGGACCGCGGTGGCTGCGCAGGCCCGCCAGCAGGTGGTGCGAGTACTGCCACACCGCGACCGCCACCACCACCGGCTCGTCGCGCGGGATGCGTGCGAACACGTCCATCCCCATGCGCTGGCTGGAGATGAAGCCGTGCCCCTCGGCGGCGTCGAACGGATGCGCGCGCTTCAGCTCGACGCCTGCGCTCGCGAACGCGGCGCCGAGGTCGCGCTCCATCGCCGCCTGCGCCGGCCAGCCGGCACGGTTGGCCGCCACGCGCAGGTCGCCGCTGGCGACGAGATGAGCCTGCCGGATCGGACGTTCCATACTTCGACGCTCCTTCGCTGAATGCGCTGCTGGCTCGTGGCCGCCAGCATACGTCGCTACGCCGCCTCGGTGCCGAGCGGCGCGCGAGCGCACCCGCGCGGTAGGGCACGCGAGCGCAACAGGACAAACGTGGTCTTGACACCCCCGGCGCACCACGCGATGATCGTCTAGCTCACGAGTGACGGTTCTCGAGCCAGTGGCGCTCGATCGTCGTGCTCCACGAAGGAGTCCTATGCGAATCCAAGGTGTGGTTGCCCCACCTCCGACGCCGCTCGATCGAGACGGCGTCGAACTCGATCTGCCAGCGATCGCCAGGGTCGTCGACTACCTCACCCGCGGCGGCGTCCACGGCCTCTTCGTCAACGGCACCACCGGTGAAGGACTGCTGCTCACCGTCGAGGAGCGCGAGCGCACCACCGAGGCGTTCGTCGCGGCGGCGCGCGGCGCGCTCGCCATCATCGTCCACGTCGGCGCCACCAGCACCGCCACCGCCGTGCGGCTGGCACAGCATGCCGCCGCGGCGGGCGCCGACGGCGTGGCGGTGGTGGCGCCCTACTACTTCGAGCACGACCAGGCGGCGCTCGAGCGCCACGTACGGGCGGTGGCCGGGGCCACCGAGCTGCCGACCTTCCTCTACGACATCCCCGCGCGCACCAGCAACAGCTTCGGCCTCGAGCTCACCCGGCGCCTCTACCAAGAGGGCGTGGTGGTGGGCTCGAAGGACTCCAGCGGCAACCTCCCACGGATGCTCGACATGCTCGAGCTCGATGGTTTCAGGCTGTTGACCGGAGCCGACCACCTGGCGCTCACCACGCTGCATGCCGGCGCCTCGGGAATGGTGACCGGACCCGGCTGCGTCTTCCCGGAGCCCTACGTGAAGCTCTGGGACAGCTTCGCAGCGGGCGACCTCGGCGAGGCCGCGCGTTGGCAGCGCGCCGTGCTCAAGACCACCCGCGTCCTGGGCTACGGCGGCGACCTGCCGCTCCTCAAGGCGGCTCTGGGACTGCTGACCGGTGGCATCGGGGCGCCCCGATCACCGCTCACCGCGACGCCCGCCGCACGGCTCCGGGCCGTCGCCGGCGAGCTCGCCGACATCGCGCGCAGTTTCGGTCTGCGCGAGGCGAGCGAACGCTTCGAGGCCCACCGCTGATTCCCGGAGCCACCCGGTTCGCACCTGCTCGCGAACCCGAAGGGGGGTGATCGCCAAGGCACGTTGCCGACCCCGTCCGCGTCTGCCGAGCCCGGCTCGGCCCGCCTCCCCAGGAAGGACCAACGCATGAAGCGTTTCCTGCTCGTACTCGCCGCCTTCGCTCTGGCCACCGCTGCCGTGGCGCAGACCTACCCTGCCCGGCCCATCACCTTCACGGTGCCGTGGTCTCCCGGCGGTGGCACCGACACCGCCTCGCGCACGCTCGCGGCGATGCTGAACAACCAGTTGGGCGTAACCGTCAACGTCGTCAACCGCACCGGCGGCGGCGGCGTGGTGGGCCACCTGGCGCTCGCGCAGGCGCCGGCGAACGGCTACACGATCGGCGCCATCACCGTCGAGATCACCATGCTCCCGCACATCGGCCAGACCACCCTCAGCTACGAGGACTACACCGCGCTCGGCCTGATGATCAACAACCCCTCGGCCGTCACCGTGCGCGCCGATGCGCCCTGGGAGACGCTCGACGAGCTGCTCGATCACATCCGGGCCAACCCCGGTGAGCTGCAGGCCTCCGGCACCGCCATGGGCGGGATCTGGGACCTCGCCCGTATCGGCATGCTCGACATCGCCGGGATCGACCCCGACGCGATGCCGTGGGTCCCGAGCCAGGGAGCCGCGCCGGCCTTCCAGGAGCTCCTGGCCGGCGGCGTCGACGTGGTGACGGCCGCGCTGGCCGAAGCCGCCCCGCTGATGCAGGCCGGCGAAGTACGCGTGCTGGGTGTCATGGCGCCCGAGCGCGTCGGCCGCTTCCCCGACATCCCCACGCTCGCCGAGCTGGGCATCGATTGGAGCATCGGCGGCTGGGCCGCCGTAGCCGCGCCCGCCGGCCTGCCCGCCGAGGTCCGCACCGTGCTGGCCGACGCCATCGAGGAGGCCATGGCCTCGCCCGAGTTCGTCGATCCGCTGACCCAGGCCGGCTTCACGCTGCAGCCCATGAACGCCGACGACTTCTCGGTCTTCATCGCCTCGCAGCACGAAGTCAACGGGCGCCTGCTTCGGCTCGCCGGCGTCGTCGAGGACTGAGGCATGGAGCGGCCCCGGGTGTCCAACGTGATCTTCGGCGCGGCGATCAGCCTCGCTGGGATCCTGATCTGGTTCGAGACGCGTGGCTTCCCGACGCTGCGTGACGGACACCCGGGGCCCGCGCTCTTCCCCGGCCTGCTGTCGATCGCCCTCGCCGCCTGCGGTGTCGCGGTGCTGCTCTCCGGCCTGTACCAGCCGCGGCGACTCGCCGCCGAGTTCGGCTCGATCAGGGTTCCCGTATCGCCCCTGCTGCGCGTGGCGCTGGTCGCCTTCCTGGGCCTGCTGTACCCGATGTTCCACGCCCAGGTCGGCTTCGTCCCCACCTCCGCGGCGCTGATCTTCGGCGTGGCGGTCGTCCTGCGCGCCAACCTCATCGCCGCCGCACTCACCACCGCGGCGGGCACCGCGATCATCTATTACGCCTTCACCCGTCTCCTCGGGGTGCCGCTGTGACCGAGCTCTTCACCTGGCCGGCGCTGCTGGCCCTGGCGGCCGGCGGCCTGTACGGCGCCGTCTTCGGCTCCATCCCAGGCTTGACGGCCACTCTGGCCGTAGCGCTGTTCATCCCGATCGCGTTCTTCCTCGATCCGATCCTGGCGCTCCCCGCCATCATCTCCATTTCGGCGGTGGCGATCTACGCCGGCGACGTCGGCTCCGTCATCGCCAAGATCCCCGGCACGCCCGCGTCCGCCGCCTACGTCGAGGAACTGCACAAGATCGCGCGCCTGCGGGGCCCCAGCTACGGGCTCGGCATCAGCGCGATGGGCAGCGCGGTGGGCGGCATCATCGGCACGGCCCTGCTGATCTTCAGTGCCACCAGCCTCGCGGCGGTGGCGAAGAACTTCTCTTCCTTCGAGTATTTCTGGATCGCCGTACTGGGGCTGACGGCGGGCATCTTCGCCTCCAGTGGCTCGTCGCTCAAGGCGCTGGTGTCGCTCTTGATCGGCGTGATGTTCTCGACCGCCGGCATCGATCCCACCCTCGGCTATGCACGCTTCGACTTCGGTAACCCCAACCTCCTCGGCGGCCTCAACTACATCGTCGCGATGATCGGCCTGTTCGGCTTCAGCGAGGTGCTGCAGAACGTCTTCGCCCACGGCAAGATCGACACCGGCAGCATGCCACCGTCGAAGGGCGCGCCGACCAGGCAGTTCTTCGTGCGGCCGGTGCTGCTCATGCTGCGCAACAAGATGCTGGTGCTGCGATCGTCGCTGATCGGAACGTTCGTCGGCTTCCTGCCCGGCGCAGGCGCCGACATCGGCGCGTGGGTGGCCAGCTCGTTCGAGAAGCTCTCCGGCAAACGCGGTGATGACGACACGGAGGAAGACGACCGCGTCGTGCTCGCCGGCACGAGCAGCAACAACGCCGCGGTCGCGAGCGCCTGGATTCCGGCGCTGTCGCTCGGCCTTCCCGGCGACACGGTCACGGCCATCGTACTGGGCGTGTTCATGATGAAAGGAATTACACCGGGCCCGATGCTCTTCGAGCAACAGGCGACGCTGGTGTGGTCGCTCTTCGGCGCGTTCTTGATCGCCAACATCGTGCTGCTGCCGTTGTTCGGCTTCATCACCGCCCGCATCGCCACGTTCGTGGTGCGCATCCCCTTCAACCTGCTGCTCGGCGTCATCGCCGGGCTATGCGTGGTCGGGGCCTACGCCATCAACAACAACCCGTTCGACGTCGCCGTGATGGTCGCCATGGGCGTGTTCGCGTTCCTGCTGCGCATCGGTGGCTTCCCGCTCGCGCAGGTGGTGCTCGGCATGGTCCTGGGGCCGATCCTGGAGCAGAACTTCATGGTCAGCGCGATCAAGTCGCGTTGGGACCTGATGGCCTTCTTCGATCGACCGATCGCCATCGGCCTGATGATCGGCACGCTGGTCGTCATCGTGATCGGCGTCCGGATCAAGGCGCGCGCGTCGCGCGCGAACGCGCCGAGCCAGGACGCCTAGACGGGGCGCCGGCCGCAGGGCAGCAAGCCAGCGAGGCCGCGGTGACGAACCGCCCTGGCGATCAGCAGTGCGCGGCGCACGTCGACGTCGCCGAGCGGTATGGGATCGCCTCGAGCGAACGGCCGAAGGCCGCACGCCGGCGCCGGCGAGGCGCACGGTGCGTTGCGGCGACCCCTCTGCACGCCCCGTCGGCCCATCGCCGCCGACACGGCCGTACCGATGCGTCGGCTAGGTTGGAGCCAGGCCATCATCCCACGCGTTCGCTACCTCCACCGAGGGCAAGAGGCTGACATGGAAGATTCGAAACGTTACCTGGGGCTCGCCACGCTCGTCGTGACCGCCATGCTCGTCGTGCTCGTCGCCTGCGGCACGCAGGCCCCCACACCCACCCCCGTCGACCACACCCTGAGCGTCGTCATCCTCGGTACCGGAAGCGGCACGGTGACCAGCGACCCGCCCGGCATCGACTGCGGTGACGGCGGCGGGGACTGCCAGGCGATCTTTGCAGACGACCGCCTCGTCACCCTGATCGCCTCGCCCGCGGCCGGTGATGTCGTCGCCAGCTGGTCCGGCTGCGACAGCGAGGATGGCGAACGCTGCGACCTCCGCATGACCAGCGACCGCACCGTCAGCGTGCGCTTCGTCGCTGAGGCAGCGGGCGCCGGCGCGATCAGCGGCACGCTGATCTTCCCCGGCGACTTCGACGTGCGCGGAGCCACGACCGGGGCCGACGTCGCCGACGTCGCCGACGTCGCGGTGGCCCAGGAGCTCCGCGGTACCGGTGCGGCCGCGGTGGTTCCAGGCGAGGTGGTGGTGCGCTTCGGTGCGCGCTCCGAGCAGCGGCTCGGCACCATGCAGGTCGCCGGCGTGGCCGTGGCGCGCGAGCGCGCTGTGGCCGGCGGCACCCTCGAGCTGTACCGCGCCGAGGGCCTGACGGAGCACGAGACGCTCGCCCTGGTCGAGGCCATGCGGGCGCGCCCCGACGTCGAGGAGGCCTTCCCGAACTGGGTCATGCGGCCCTTCAAGAGGCCTAACGACGAGTTCTACGCACTGCAGTGGCATTACCGGGCGATCGACCTGCCCCGCGCCTGGGACATCGAGGACGGCACCAGCCGGCCGGTCGTCGTCGCGGTCGTCGACACCGGCATCACCGAGCACCCCGACCTCCGCGCCAACGTGCTGCCCGGCTACGACTTCGTCGCTGGCGACGCCGACGCCCGCGACGAGGGTGGTCTGACCGACTACCACGGCACGCACGTGGCGGGCACGATCGCGGCCGTGACCGACAACGCGCTCGGCGTCGCTGGCGTCAGCTGGGGAGCACAGGTCGTACCCGTGCGGGTGATCGGATCGACCGGCGAGGGCACCACGGTCGACGTGGTCGACGGCATCATCTGGGGCGCGGGGAACCCGGCGGACGAACCCTTGCTACCGCCCAACGCGCATCCGGCGCGTGTGGTCAACATCAGCGTCGGAGGCAACATCGGCGAGCCGTGTCCGGCAGCCCTGGACTTCACCTTCGGGCAGCTCGTCGACAGCGGCATCATCCTCATCGCCGCGGCGGGGAACGACAACGTCGACGCCCGCCACACCTTCCCGGCGAACTGCAGCAACGTGATCGCGGTCGGCGCGACCGGGCCCGACAACGAGCGCGCACCGTACTCGAACTACGGCAGCGTGATCGACGTCGTGGCGCCTGGCGGCGACATCTCGCAGCGACTCGACATCGCCGGCGAGAGCATCCTCGCCGGCGTCCTCAGCACCGTTGCCACGGGTACAGCGCCGTCGTTCACGTACGGCTTCTACCAGGGGACCTCGATGGCGGCTCCGCACGTGGCCGGGGTGGCCGCTCTGATGCTGGCCGCCGACCCGAGCCTGACCTTCAGCGAGGTCGCAACAAAGCTGCAGGAGAGCGCCCGACCCCTCACGGCCACGGCCTGCAGGCGGCCGTCGGGCAGCGACTGCGGCGCCGGCTTGATCGACGCCGCGGGGGCGCTCGCGATCGACGTGGAACCTCCGCCCCCGCCACCGCCGCCGCCCCCGGAGGAGCCGACGACCGACGTCCCAACCTACGTGGTGGCGTTCTACTGCCTCGCCAGCGGGACCGATCCGTGCCACGCCCTCGACTTGGATCGCAGCGGCGAACTGGTGGTGCCGACGACCTCGAACCGCGTACCCTACACCGTCACCGGGCTCGAGCCCGGCACGTACCTCGTGGCCGCCTGGCAGGATCTCAACCGGAACGTCGTGGTCGATCCCGGTGAGCCGTTCGGCCAGCATCCCGAGCTGATCACGGTCGGCCCGGGCGAGCTGCGCACGGGCGTACAGATCCACCTCGATCCCCTCACCGTGTCGGCGCCGCTCGACACGAGTCTGCGCGACGCCTTGCAGCGTCATCTCGGCTCGCGCGAACGTTGAGCCGGACGCTCGGCCCGTGACGCGTCGTCCACCGCGCCGCGACGGCCCCGGTAGGATGAGCCCATGAACCGTATCGGCTCGCTGTTGGGATGCGCGCTCGGCGTCGTGCTGCTGGCGGCCTGTCTGCCGATCGTGGCGCCGGACGTGCGCGGACTCGAACACTGCCCGTCGCCGGATGCGCCGATCGCCTTCCCAGACGAGCGGCTCGCAGCGACGATCCGCACTGACCTCGGCTTGGACACCCCGGACATCAGCTGCCGGGCCCTCGCCGGCTTGCGCCGCCTCGCCGCGAACGGCGTGGGTGTGGGCGACCTGACGGGCCTGGAGTACGCCGTCAACGTCACGCGCCTCGATCTGCGCGGCAGCGAGGTCACCGACCTCTCACCGATCGCCGCCCTGCCGCGCCTCACGCGCATCGATCTGCTCAACGGCCGCATCGCCGATCTCACGCCACTGCGCGAGCTCGGCGCCCTCACGCGGCTCGAGTTGCGTCGCAACGCGGTCACCGACTTGGCGCCGCTGGCGTCGATCACGACCCTGCAGTACCTCGACCTCCGCAACAACGACGTCGACGACATCACCCCACTCGGGGCGCTGCGGGCGCTCCAGACGCTCCTGCTGGAAGGCAACCGGATCACGTCCGTCGACGCGCTCGCGGAGCTCACCAGCCTACGGACCTTGAACCTCCAAGGCAACGCGATCTCCGATGCCGAACCGCTGGGGCGACTGCCGGAGCTCCGGAGCCTCAACCTACGCGCCAACGAGCTCGCTGACGTCACCTTCGCCTTCCTGCTCCCCCGGCTCGAGAACCTCGACCTCAGCAGCAACGACTTGACCGACATCGCCGCGCTCGCCGGCCCCAACACGCTGACCACCTTGCTGCTCGGCCGCAACCGGATCAGCGACATCCGTTCGCTCGAGGGACTCGTGCACTTGCAAGTGCTCGACCTGGAGCGCAATGCAGTCGCCTCGGTCGAGCCACTTCTCGGCCTCGTTCGACTCGAGCGCCTCGATCTGGCCCGGAACGAGGTGGCTGACGTGAGCGCCTTGCGTGGCCTGGGGGCCCTCGAGGTGCTCGACCTGAGCCGCAACCGGGTCCGCGACGTCGCCCCGCTGCGTGGCCTGGCCGCCCTGACGACGCTCGAGCTCGCCAGGAACCAAGTCAGCGACATCACCCCGCTGGCGGGCCTGCCCGCCTTGACCAGACTCGGCCTCGAGCGTAACGCGGTCGGGTCGCTCGACCCCCTCGCAGGGATGGTCGCGCTGACCAGCCTCGACGCGCGTAACACCGGGATCGTCGACCTGCAACCGCTCGCCGACATGGACGCCCTGACGGTGCTACGGCTGTCGAGCAACGCGATCGAGGACCTGACGCCGCTGCAGGGCCTGCGGGCCCTCGAGGTCCTCGACCTGAGCCGCAACCGACTCCGCGACGTCGCGCCGCTGCGCGGCCTGAGCGCCCTGACGACACTCGACCTGGCCGGCAACCGGGTTGCCGACATCGAGCCTCTGCTCGCCCTCGCGGGCCTCGCCACGCTCGACCTGGCCGGCAACTGCCTGCTGCTTGGGGGCGACGCCGGCGCTCACGTCGCGCGGCTGGTCGCCAACGGGACCGAGGTGGTCAGCGAGCCACAAGACGCCTGCGAGTGAGCTCAGCGCTCGCTGGCGAAGGTGATCCAGGCTGGCTCGATGGTGAAGCCGAGCTTGCGGCTCACGCGCAGCATCGACGTGTTGACGCCGCCGCCGCCCGCATTCAGGTCGCGGCAGCCGAGTTCGCGGGCGATCGCGATCGTGCGCGCCATGAGCGCGGTGGCGATGCCGCGGTTGCGGTACGGCCGGGCGACACCGACGAAGCCGCTCGAGCAGGCGGTCTGCGTCGCATCGCCGAGGAGGCTGGCCAGACCGACGTAGGCGCCGTCGCTCGCGACCGCCACCACCACCGATCCGGGAATGGTGTCGGGGCTCCTGACGTCCTCCAGGAGCTGCGGGATGATCGGCTCGAAGGCCACGGCGTCTTCCTCGACCGCGCGTTGCAGGGTGATCAGGCGGGCGTCGCGGTCGTGATCTCCAGCGAGCTCAGCGGCGCCCAGCAGGCGGATGCCCGTCGCCTCCAGCTGCTGCACGAGTGGCGCGAACCGCGCCGCATCGAACGACTGGGGGTCGAGATGGGCACCCCACGAACGGAAGTGCTCGGCGAAGCCTGCGGACTCCAAGAAGCCCGCGGCCGGGACGAGGTCCTCGCGGATGCAGGTCCAAGCCTCGGTCACGCCGCCGCCGAGCTCGTCGAGGGCGGTGCGCAGCAGGCGCACGTCCAGCCCCTGGTGGCGCCGGTCCGCGCGGACGTGCAGGATCACCCAGAGCCGCCCCGGATGCACCTCGCCCGACCAGGCGGCATGGAAGGAGCCGGTCGCGACGACGTCGCCGTCCTCCTCGGCGACCAGCCGGCGGAACGAGGCGTCGCGGCGGCCGGCCGCCTCGTCGCCGGCGCGCAGGCGCTCGGCGGTCGTACGGAAGGCAGCGACCGTCTGGGCGTTGTGGATCGCGGTGATGGCCGGGTAGTCGGCGGGCTGCGCCGGACGGATGTACAGGGGCACGCTGATCATCTCCAATGCCGGTGCCATGTCGCGCGTGGCCGGATCGACGGAGATCCAAGGTCCGCACTCGAACGCGCGACGCTCAACCTGGGCGTGTCTTAACACTCAACGTACACCTCGGCCGCGCTGGCGTGCTCCCTGGCCAAGGCTTCGCGTATCTCGTCGGGCGCCACGACCTCGAGATCGGCGCCCCAGCCGAGCAGCCACGGGATCAGGCCCAGGGCCCGCTGCATCGCGTCGCGGGTGCCCCGCATCCGGGCGCTGACGCTCCCATCGGCGTGGATCTCGACCATCTCGAGCGTCGCGGCGGTGAGCTCGAGGAACTGCGTCGCAGCGCTGGCTCGCACGCGCACGTCCACGGTCACGTCCTCGACGCCCCGAGCCCCGAACGCCTCCTCGAGCAGGCGTTCGGGATCGAAGCCCTCGGGTACGTCGAAAGTCTCGTTGAGCAAGTACACGTACTCCATCCGCTGGAGTTCGAGCACCACCGGCCTCCGTTGCAGCCGGTCGAAGCCGAGCACGCACGACGGGTAGTGGCGGTGACCGAGTTCGACCGAGTACACCTCGATCTCCATCTGATCGCTCCGGTCACCGGCCAGCGTGCGGTAGCGGCAGCGCGCCACGCGCTGGCGGAACCAGGCCTGCGCCATCTGGTCGACGATTCGATCCTTCAGCGCGGGAACCAAGAGCGCGATCCGGTCGAGCAGTCCCGTACGGGCAGGCTGCGGCAACTGCTGCGCCAGCTTCCTCATCGCGGCGCGGTAGTGATGCTCCCCCACACCGGTCTGGGTGAGGAGTCGAGCGGCGCTGTACAGGGCCAGGGCTTCGCCCTCGTTGAGCGTTGCCGGCTTCGTCCTGATCGCATAGCGGTGCTGCTGATCGACCTCGAGGGCCTCACCGAGCTCGAACTCGAGCGCCAGCAGGTCGCGTTCGATGCTGCGCCGGCTCACGCCCTCGGCGGCGGCGAGATCGACGACCTTCCACGGTCGCTCACGCAAGCGCTCGACGAGTCGCGCGAGCCGCACGGCACGGCCCGACGCGCGCGTCATGGGCCCGACTTCCGTGGCTGGATCGAACTGAGGCAGCGCGCGGGTCTCGACATGTCCAGACGATCTCCGGTTGCTCGTACGAGGTCGATGCGCCACTAGCTGACGCAGTCTCAGCCTACACTAGATCTCGTCATCGCCTCCCTGGCATCGACGGGGTCGCGAGATACGCGCCGAGAGAGCACACCACCTTCGCACCTCGCGAGAACAGGAGACGCAGCGCATGCTCGACGACCAGTCCGCGACACCCGTGATCCAGCGCGCCCTCGACGCGTTCGCACCGCGCGGGCTGCGCCTCGTCGACGTCGAGACCTCGGAGCCAGGCCAGCACCGCATCCGATTCGACCTGATCGGGCACAGGCTCCACCTGCTCGTCGACGACGACGCCCCCCAGACCTTCGTGCTCGACCTCCGTGACGCCCTCTTCATCGACGAGGAGCGCCATCCCGGTGCCATCGCCACGACCCTCGAGCTCATCAACTTCCTGCACGGCCACGTCCATTTCGCGCGCTTCCTCCTCACCGACGCCGCCTCTGCGCCGCAGCGCTGGTTCGGCATCGGATCGGCCTCGCCGGAGTACTTGAACCTGTCGCCCGACGGACCCACGAAGCCGAGCGAGGCCCTGGTCAGCGTGAGCTTCACCGCGCCGCTCTTCGACGGGGCGCCCGAGCATTGGTGCCAGGTCTTCGAGCTCGGCATCGACGTGCTGCTCTACGCCCTCGGGCGGCTGCACGACGAGCTCCACCAGGCTGGGTTCCCGATCGCGGGGATGGAACGGGCGGCTTGAGGGCCTACCGCGGGCCGGACCGCGCGCGAGCCCCGCTGTACCGCCGGGGCTCAGAGCGGTATCCCCACCACACGCGTCACAGCCGCATCGAGCCACGTCGCGGTCGCCTGTTCGCGGGCTGCGGCGACGGCGGCCTCGGGCAGGGCTGGCGCCAGTTGCGTGAAGGCCGCTGCGGCCTGTTCGCGAGTCGCGCGCGTCGTTGCCTCGTGAGCCTCGACGAGCGCGTAGAGGGTGAGCGCCTGCACGGCGTCACCACCACGTGAGCGCACATCGGCCAACACCTTGAGGAACTCCAGCACGCGCGGCACCTCGCCGATCCGCCAGGCCAGGTCGATCGCCTGATGGATCGTCTGCTCGGCCCGCTCGGCCTGATCCTGCGCCACGTCGATCAGCGCCAGGCGCGCCAGCGCCGCCGCCTCGTTGACCCGATCACCGATCGCACGCGCCACGCGCAGCGCGTGCTCGTCGTACTCGCGGGCGGTCAGGTACAACTCCATGGCGGCGTGGACCATGCCGAGGTTGGCGGTGAGCGAGAGGGCATCGCGACGGCTGTCGACCCGGCGCGCCAGCACGAGGCCCTCCTCCCAGACCTGCCGAGCCCGCTCGCGATCGCCCTGCTCGAAGTGCAAGAGGCCCATGTTGTTGAGCAGCCGTGCCTCGCGCAGCCCGTCGCCCTGCTCGCGAAACGCCGCGAGCGCCTCGTGCAGGCGAGCCATGGCGGCCACGGGCTCGCCGCTCAGCTGGAGCGCCAAGGCGAGATTGGCGAGGGCGCTGCCGCGCTCACCGGCCGTGTCCTCCGGTCCGACCGACCCGACCGCCTCCTCGAGCTGTCGCGTCGCCCCAGCGTGGTCACCCAGGTGCAGCGCCGTCACGCCCAGCACCTGCAGGGCCTGGCACGCCCCGGCGACGTCTTCCGCCGCCCGATAGCCTTCGAGCGCGGCGCCCGCGACCGCGTTGGCCTCGCGGTACTCGCCCAACGCTCGGTGCAGCCGGGCCTGTGCCACCGACAGACCGGCGCGTACGGTCGCCGGCTCGGCTGGCGCCGCGGCCAGGCAGGCGCGGAAGAACGCCACGCCCTCGCGGAGCCGCGAGCGCACCTCGAAGAACGTGGCGAGAGCGTCGACGGCCTCCAGGTAGGCGGCGGGATCGGCCGCCGGATCGGCCACCGCGAAGGCGGCGCGGACGTTCTCGCTCTCCTGCTCGATGGCGTCGAGCGCCGCCCGCTGCCCTGCGGCCTGGTCCTCGCCGGCCGCGCCCCGCAGGACGGCGCGAGCTTCGCGCAGCATGCCCAGGAAGTACGAGGCGTGCCGCGCGGCAGCGTCCGCCGACTCGGCCGGCACCTCGGCGAGCTTCTGCTGCGTGAACTGGTACAGGAGCGTATGCCTTTCGAAGCGCCCCCGGGCGCCGGACCTGAGCAGCGACTTGTCGACCAACGAGGCCAGTGTCGCGATCGTGGCGCCCACGACCGCTCCGGCCGCCTCGCGTCGGAAGCCACCGCGGAAGATCGCCAGGCGTCGCAGCACGCTCCGCTCGCGTTCGCCCAACAGCGACCAGGAGCGCTCGAACGCCGCGCTGACGCTGCGGTGTCGCTCGGGCGTGTCGCGGGCATCGGACGCCAGGATGTCGATATCGTGGTCGATCGCCACGGCGATCTCGGCCACCGGCATCACCCGCACCCAGGAGGCGGCCAGCTCGAGTCCGAGCGGGAGGCCCTCCACCAGCCGGCAGACCTGCAGCACGTGCTGCAGATCGTCGGCTGCCAGCGCGAAGCCGGGGCGAGCCCGCGCCGAGCGCTGGAGGAAGAGCCGTACGGCATCGGCCTGCAGCGCCTCGTCGTCATCGACCTCCGGCTGCACCGGATAGGCGAGCCCGCCGACATCGAAGACCCGCTCCTCCTCGACCTTCGCCCGCTCGCGCGACGTCACCAGCACCCGCAGACGCGGGCATCCGGCCGTGATCGCCGCGAGCGCGTGGGCACCGTCCATCAGGTGCTCGAGGCCATCGCACACCAACAGGATCTCGCGCTGCCCGATCGCCGCCAGCGCCTGATCGAGCGGGGCCGAGGAGGCGTCCACAGGGTGGCCGACGGCAGCGACGATGGCGCTCGGGATCGCGCCGGCCGACCGCAACGGCGCGAGCGGCACGAAGTACACGCCGTCGCGGTAGGTGCCAAGACGGCGCTGCTCGTGCGCGACCTGCAACGCGAGGCGGGTCTTGCCCACCCCGCCCGGCCCCACCAACGAGATGATCCGGCCGCCGTCTTGGGCGAGCATCGTGCCGATCTCGGTGAGCTCGAGATCGCGACCGACGAAGCTCGTGGCGCGTTTGGGCAACGCTGCCGGGGCGCCCGGATCGAAGCTCGGCCGGGTAGCCGCCAGGCGCTCGCGGGCCTCCTGGCTGGTACTCGCGAGCGCGATCCCGTAGCCCTCCACCTCCGCGCGGGCACGCGCCGCCAGCGGGCTGCGGCCCGCCAGGAGCAGGGTGTGCAGGCGCGCGAGCTGCTCGGGCTCGGGCGCCATCGCGACCAGGCCGATCGCGCGCTCGGCATGCTCGGCAGCCGCTTCGTAGTGCTGTTGGCCCGCCGCGCGCTCGGCTAGGTCGAGCCGCGCCTGATGCACGCGCGCCTGGACGAGCTCGCGCGTGCGATAGATCCATTCCTCGAGCTCCACGCCCAGGTTCGGTACGTAGAAGCCGTCGAGGAACGGTCCGCGGCCGCGCCACGGCTGCTCGTCAGCCTCACCGCGCTGGAGCCGCTCGAGGAGCTCGACGGCGTCGCACGGGAGCCGGGTCCAGGCGCGCTGCCGGTCGGCGTGGATGGCCCCGGGCGCACCCTGGCGCAGCTGGCTGAGGGCCACGGTCAGGCTCTTCAGCGGATCGCTGGCCCCGGACCAGAACAACTCGGCCAGGTACCGCCGCTCCTGCTCGCCCTCCAATGCCAGGTAGGCGAGCAATAGCAGCGGCTTGGGCCGCGTGAAGCTTGCGCCGTCGAGTGCGAGGCCGCCCAGGGTACGGATCCGCATGGTGGCCGATGATAGCGGTATGTCGGCGCGACGCAACGTCGCGTGGCCACCGTGACCGGCATGCCGAAAGGCACTTCGGCCCGGTTCCGGTGTCCTCGGCAGCCGTATGCAGCGCATGCACGCGGGCGCCGCCGCGTCGCGCTCGGCGTCACCGAGTACGACGCGACGAGGACGCCGGCATGCCTCGCTCTGCTAGGCTCGTGCGAGACGCACGATCGAGGAGCGGTCCCTGTCCGGAGCTGTGCTCGTACGTGAGATCCCGCTCGGTGACGCCCGAATGCGCGACTTCGTGGCGTTCCATTGGCGTCATTACCGACGCCATCCCGTGTGGGTACCGCAGCTCGACGGTGACCTCCTCGGCAATCGCCTCCTCGACCTGCCGGGCCTGCTGACCCCGGAGCATCCCTACCACCAGGGTGCACGCGCAACCCACTTCCTCGCCACGCGCAACGGCACCGTCCTTGGGCGCGTGTCCGCGGTGATCCACGATCGCTTCAACGGCTACCACGCCTGCCAGGTGGCGTTCTTCGGCTTCTTCGAGACGGTCGACGACCAGTGCGTGGCGCAGGCCCTGTTGACTGCCGCCTGCGATTGGGCGCGCGCGCACGGTGCCACGGTGCTGCGCGGTCCCGGCGAGTACGCCAACGTCACGCACGAACGACAAGGCTGTCTCGTCGCCGGCTTCGAGCATCAGGTGGCGGTCGACCAGACCTGGAACCCGCCTTACTACGGCCCGCTGATCGAGGGTTGCGGGTTCCTGAAGGTGATGGATTACCACGCCTATGGGGTCGACCTGACCAGGCCACTCCCGGCCAAGGTCGTCGGCATCGCGCACGCCGTTCTCAGCCGCCGGCAGTTGCGCACCCGAGCGCTCGACATGCGCCGCTTCGCGGCCGACGTCCGCCTGATCGTCGACATCTACAACCAGGCCTGGGCCAGTAACTGGGGCTTCCTGCCGGTCGAGGACTGGGAGGTGGAGGCGTTGGTGCGCGCCCTGCGGCCGATCATCGATCCGGAGCTGGTGCGCTTCGCGCTCAAGGGCGACGAGCCCGTGGCGGTGCTCGGCGCGTTCCCCGATCCCAACGTGTGGCTGCGGCCGCGCTGGCGCCCCTACGGCGACAGCGACGTCGTCCGTGTGGGACGTCTCCTGAGCCGCCGGCGGCGCATCGACCGCTTCCGGCTCATGTTCTTCGGCGTCTTGCCCGGGTTCCGCGGTGTGGGGGCCGATTCGCTGCTGTTCACCGAGGTGCACGCGCACGCCCAACGCCGGGGCTACCGCTACGCCGACGTGTCGCTGCTGCTCGAGGGCAATGCCAAGGTGATCCGCGCCGTCGAGGGGCTCGGCGGACGGCGCACGAAGACGTGGCGCATCTTCGAGCTGACGCTGTGATGGACGCGGCGGTAGGCTGCGCTATACCACCCGAGCGACCACCCGAGCGCCAGGAGGGCATCATGTCACTGCACCCGACCGACCCGGAAGCGTAGGCATGGACGCCATCGTCCTCGCAGGCGGTGTGGTCGCGCCCGACGATGCGCTCCACGCGCAGGCGCCCGGCGGGCTCAAGTGCCTCATCGAGGTGGCTGGGAAGCCGCTCGTCCAATGGTCGCTCGATGCGCTGGGCTCCGCCGCCGGCATCGAGCGCGTGGTGGTCGTGGGCCTGCCGAGCACCACGGCGCTGCGTTGCGACCTCCCCCTGACGCGTCTGCCGGGCGCCGGCGACCTGATCGGCAGCATCCAGGCCGCGACCGAGCAGCTGCTGCGGGAGCGGCCCGGCGCCGGCCACGCGCTGATCGTCTCGGCGGACGCACCGCTGGTGACGGCCGAGATGCTGACGTGGATGGTCGAGCGTGTACGGGAGCGCGACGAGGACCTGTCGATGGCCGTCGTGGAGCGTTCGGTGATGGAGGCGCGCTTCCCGGCGTCCAGACGCACCTACGTGCGGCTCAAGGAGACCGAGGTCTGCGGCGGTGACGTGAACGCCTGCCGGCTGAGCGTGGCCCGGCCCGGCGACGGCATCGCCGAGCGGTTGTCGAAGGCGCGAAAGAGCCCCTTGCGGCTCGCCTCGATCATCGGCCTGGACACCCTCGGCTTGCTGCTCCTGAGGCGCCTGACGCTGACCGAGGCCATGGCCAGGGTGAGTGCCCGCCTGCGGCTGCGCGTCGGTGCCATCGTCTGCCCGCACGCCGAAGTGGCGATGGACGTCGACAAGCCGGGGCAGCTCGAGCTCGTCCGCGCGGCCCTCGAGGCCCGCGCCTGACGCAAGCGACCGCGCCTCCGGCTAGCGGAAGGCCCCCTGGCGCCAGAGGCGCCACAGCAGCGGCCAGATGAACAGCAGGGGCCGGCGCCTGACCCGCTCGGGGATCGCAACCGGTCGGCCCGTGTGGCGCTCGAGCTTCCAGGCCACGTAGTCGATCCCCCCGTCGAACGTGTAGAGGCCCTTGACCAGCCGCAGCAGCGACAGCAGCTTGCCCAGGGCGATCCGGGCCGCCCAATCGAGCCTGGCGACCGACGCGGCGAGCCGACTCGGCGGCGCGCCGCCGAGAGCGAGCACGGCCTCACCGGTGCGCTGGAAGTAGGCGGGAAAGGCGTCCACGAGCGTGACCGCCCGGCTGCGGTCTTCGGGACGCAACTCTGCCTGGTAGCACAGCCGCAGCGCCTCCACCCACCAGCGGCGCCAACTCGTGACCGGCCCGAGCCGCGGCAGCGATCGCCTGGCCAGCGTCTCGACGGCGCTGACCAGGCTGTCGACGACCCGCTCGTGCTCGGCCGCAGCAAGCACCGTCAGCGGCTGCGCATAGCGCGCCCAGAAGTACGAATGGTAGGCGGCGGGCGTGCAAGCCCGGTGGAACTGATCGAGCGCGAGCACGGCGTACTTGCAGCGGACGGCCGTGCCGGCGTGCTCGACTTCGAGGTAGTACACGTTGGGCGGGAGCAGCCGGCACAAGCTGGCTGGCACGGGCCCACCGAGCGCACGACGCAGGTCGGTGACCAACACGTGCAGGTCGATGATCCCCTCGGGTATCGCCTGGCGCCGGCAGGAACCGTAGTAGAGCGCCCCGGCGAAGGCGTCACCGAACCGCTCGCGCAGGGCATCGACCAGCGTCTCGAGCTGGGGCTGGGCCGGGCGCAGCGACTCGGCCTGCACCGCCGCGCGGATGCGCTCGTGGTCCGCGGTCCGCGTCATGCTCATGGTGCGCTCCCGGCCAGGTCGATGAAGGCAAGCGGGGCGCTGGCCCTGATGTCGAGCCGTCCCGGGGCGTCCACCACCTCGCCGTCGAGGAGCCAGGGTTCGGCGACATCGAGCGTCAAGCTCGGCGTCCGCTGGCTGTGGTACCCGTCGAGCCCGGCCAGCCGGGCCTCGTCGCCCCGGCGCAACGCGCTCAGGTGCCGCAGGAACTGCTCGGGCCGGGCGTCCATCCAGGTACAGGCGAGCGGCCCCGCGCCCGGGCCCCAGAAGGGACGGAAGCCGAGGATCAACTCGTCCAACGCCGACACGATCAGGCAGGACACCTCGAGTTGCCGTTCGGGCTCGGTCCCGAGCTGCATGGTGATCGTGGTCGCCACGTCGAACGGCGGCTGCCGCCGCACCAGACCCCACGCGCTGCGGGCGATTGCCGCGCCGAGGCCGAGCTCGACGGCGAGTGGACCCCGCCGGAGGCTGCGCTGCCAGAACTCGACGCCGCGCACCACCACGCCGATCCCGAAGAACAGCCCGGCATACACCTCGGCGCCCTGCACCTCGATGTGCAGCACCGGACGATGGCGCAACAGCCAGTGCCGTCGCGGCAGCTCGCGCAGAGCCAGGAAGTCGTGCAGTGCCTGACGCCGCTCGCCGCCGCCGCCGAGGTCGCGCGCGTTCATGTTCGTGGTGCCACCGGGCAAGACGGCCAGCGGCGGCAGCAGGGCCACGTCGCGGCGCCGCAGGCACGCCGTGAGCAGCGTCTGGATGGTGCCGTCACCGCCGTTGACGGCGACGGCATCGGGCTCTGCCGCCAGGAGCGTGTCGAGCGCCTGGGGAACGTCGTCGACCGTGTGCGTCACCACGTGCGTCACGAGTTCGAGACCATCCAGCGCGAGCGACGCCAGGCCGCCAGCACGGTTGGCGCGGCTGGCCGCATTGCTCAACACCGCCAACCGGTTCATCCGGGCGATATTTGCCTCAGGACGCCATTTCGCACGTCGTCATGCTAGCAGCCCCGCGACCCCGACCCACCGAAGCGCCATGTGTCGCATGCGACATGCCGCCGCGCCCCGGCCGCGTGCCATTGGGGCAGGGCCCCGAGGACCATGGTCAGGGCGGGGCGCCCGCACCACACGCCCCCGTAGGGAGGCATCACGATGACCACGCCGCACCGCACACCAGGGCCACGTGCGCTGGCGCTCGCACGCAACCCCATCGTGATCGCGCTCGTCGCTTCGGGCGCGCTCGTCGCGCTCGTCGCGCTCGTCACGACGCTGGCCACGGCTGCGGCGAGCGCGCCGAGCAACCTGGCCGACACGCCGCTCATCGCACGCGCGGTCCTGTTCGGCGACCCGGACCGCGCCTCGGTCCAGCTGAGCCCTGACGGTGCCAGGCTCGCCTTCCTGGCACCCAAGGACGGGGTGATGAACGTCTGGGTGGCGCCAACGATCGCGCCGGACCAGGCCGAGCCGGTCACCGACGACCACGACCGCGGGATCGCCGCCTATGCCTGGGCGTACACCAGCAAGCACCTCATCTACCTCCAGGATCAGGCCGGCGACGAGCACTGGCGCGTCTACGCCGTCGAGGCCGACAGCGCCGAGGTCGTGGAACTGACGCCGCTCGACGGCGTGCAAGCACGCCTGACGCATGCCAGCCCTCGTCATCCCGAGCACGTCCTGGTAGCGCTCAACGAGCGCGTACCGCAACTCCACGACCTCTATCTGATCGACATCGTCAGTGGCGAGCGCGAACTCGTGTTGCACAACGACCAGGACCTGCTGAGCTTCCTGGTGGACGACGACTTCGTGGTGCGCTTCGCGTCGCGGCCAACCGCCGCCGGCGGCGTCGAGATCCTCGCCCGGGTCGACGACGTCTGGGTGTCGTTCACCACGGTCGGCATGGAAGACGCGCTGACCACCGGGCCGATCGCACTCGACCGCAGCGGCGACGTGCTCTACATGCTCGACAGCCGCAATCGCGACACGGCCGCGCTCACGGCCGTCGACCTCGCCTCCGGCGAACGCGAGGTGCTGTTCGAGGATCCGCGCGCCGACGTGAGCGGCGCCATCATCCACCCCCGCGAAGGCACCGTCCAGGCAGCCGCGTCCACCTACGAGCGCACGCGCTGGACCGCGTTGGAAGCCCGCTTCGCGGCCGACCTAGAGGTCTTGCAGGAGGTGGACGAGGGCGACGTGAACCTGATCAGCCGCACTTACGACGACGAAGTCTGGATCGTGGCGTTCACGCGCGACACCAGTCCGGTGCGCTATTACGTCTTCGATCGCGCCGTGGGCGAGGCCACCTTCCTCTTCACCAACCGCACCGACCTCGAAGGCCAACCGCTGGCGCCCATGCACCCTGTCGTGATCGAGGCGCGCGACGGCCTGGAACTCGTGAGCTACCTGTCGCTACCGGTAAGGGCCGCTCCGGACGGCTCGCTCCGTCCCGACGAGCCACTGCCGCTGGTGCTCACGGTCCATGGTGGGCCCTGGGCGCGTGACAACTGGGGGTACAGCGCCGTCCATCAGTGGCTCGCCAATCGCGGCTACGGCGCCCTCGCGGTCAACTTCCGCGGCTCGACCGGCTTCGGCAAGGCCTTCCTGAATGCCGGCAACCTCGAGTGGGGCGCGGCGATGCAGGACGATCTGCTCGACGCCGTGCACTGGGCCATCGACGAGGGGATCGCCGATCCCGAGCGCGTGGCGATCATGGGCGGTAGCTACGGAGGCTATGCCACCCTGGCCGGCCTCGCCTTCCACCCCGAGATCTTCGCGGCCGGCGTGAGCATCGTCGGGCCGTCCAACCTGATCACGCTGCTCGAGGCGATCCCCCCCTACTGGGAGCCCCAGGTCGAGTTGTTCGCGACCCGGGTGGGCGATCACCGCACCGACGAGGGGCGGGCGCTGCTGGAGGCGCGTTCGCCGCTCACGCAGGCCGAGTCGATCCGCGCACCGCTCCTGATCGCCCAGGGCGCCAACGACCCGCGCGTGCCGCGCGCCGAGTCCGATCAGATGGTGGCGGCGCTTCGGGACGGCGCCGTCCCGGTCACGTACGCGCTCTACCCGGACGAGGGCCATGGGTTGGTGCGTCCGCCCAACCGACTGTCCTTCTACGCGCTGGCCGACGGCTTCCTGGCCGCGACGCTCGGCGGCCGCTTCGAACCGATCGGCGACGACCTCGTGGGCTCGTCGATCACCGTTCCCGAGGGGGCCCACCACGTGCCGGGGCTGGTGGAGGCGCTCGGCCGCTGAGGGCAGTCATGCGTGGCGCCCGCGCCTTGGCCGCACGCACGGCGCCTGGCACGTGTCACGCCCTCTGACGGCGCATTCGCCCCTCGCTCCTCGTGCGCCGCTCGCGACTCGCGCTCATCCGTGTCACCGAGCGGAGAAGCCGCCGCATCAGCCGAAGGTTCGCCGGGCGTGTACCTGCCGCGGACGAGTGGAAACGTGAATCTCACACGCCGCATCGTGCTGCTCAGCGCAACCCTGCTCGTGGTCGCCTCGCTGGCCCACGCTCAGAGGATCGAGCTGTCCTATTGGGTCGAAACGGGTGAGGGCGGTCAGTGCATCGTCGATCACCTCGTCGCGCCGTTCAACGAGAAGAGCGAGACGATCCATGTCGTCGCTACGCCCCAACCCAACTTCTGGGATGCCACGAGAACCGCGCTCGCCGGCGGCGGCGGCCCCGATGTCGTTGGCACGCCGGGACCCTCGTTCGTCTTCGAGCTCGCCCGCGCCGGCCAGCTGCTCTCGCTCGAGGAGTACGCCGAGCAGTTCGGCTGGGAGGATCGCTTCTTCGGCTGGGCGCTCAACCTCGGTCGCGTCGACGGCACGCTCTACAGCCTTCCGGACGAAGTCGAGACGCTCCTCCTGTACTACAACAAGACGCTCTTCGAGGAGCACGGCTGGGAGCTCCCGACCACGATGGACGAACTCGTGGACCTCGCCGGCACGATCGCGGACGCCGGCATCATCCCCTTCGCCCACTCCAACACCGAGTGGCGCCCCGCCAACGAGTGGTTCGTCGGTGAGTTCCTCAACCAAGTCGCCGGAC